>JBNMPS010000026.1:0-23520 GCA_051277005.1 Pseudohongiellaceae bacterium | reverse complement strand
TTAGATGCGCTAGAAAAAGTCATGGCCGATCCCGCTCGCCCGATGGTGGCCATTGTTGGAGGCTCAAAAGTTTCCACCAAGCTTACGGTGTTAGAAACTTTATCAGACGTAGTTGATCAGTTAATTGTAGGTGGCGGTATCGCCAATACCTTTTTGGCGGCCAGCGGTAAGCCCGTCGGGAAGTCATTGTGTGAGCACGAATTAATTCCTGCGGCAGAAGCCTTAATGGCTGCTACTTATATCCCCGTACCGACTGATGTGGTTACCGGTAAAGAGTGGGCAGGCGACGCTGAATTGAAATCAGCCGATGCGGTGCAAGAAGATGACAGTGTTTTTGATATCGGTCCAGACTCAATTAACGACATTGTTGAGATTTTGAAAAACGCCAAAACTATTTTATGGAACGGCCCGGTCGGTGTATTTGAGTATGATCAGTTTGGTGCGGGCACCAAAGCAGTGAGTGAAGCCATTGCCGAGAGTGATGCCTTCTCAGTAGCCGGTGGTGGAGATACATTAGCCGCCATCGATAAATACGGTATCGCCGATAAAATATCCTACATCTCCACCGGTGGTGGTGCTTTCTTAGAATACGTAGAAGGCAAAGTATTACCCGCCGTTGCTATACTCGAAGAGCGAGCTAAAGGTTAACACTATGTAGATGCCGGGTCTGGCCCGGTATGACAGACGACGTGAGTCATGCCGACCTTGAGTCGGCATTCACAAGCAGTAAAAAGAATTTGAATTAACTCAGTCACATAAAGGAAACTATCATGGCACTTATTAGTATGCGTCAAATGCTAGACCACGCTGCCGAATACGGATACGGCGTTCCAGCGTTTAACGTTAACAACCTAGAGCAAACGCGCGCCATTATGGAAGCTGCCCGCGAAACGAATAGCCCCGTTATCATGCAGGCATCAGCGGGTGCCCGTAAGTATGCCGGTGCCTCTTTCTTGCGCCACATGATTCAGGCGGCGATTGAAGAGTTTCCAGAGATCCCCGTGGTTATGCACCAAGATCACGGCACCAGTCCTGCAATTTGCCAGCGCTCAATTCAATTGGGTTTTTCATCAGTGATGATGGACGGTTCATTAGAGGCTGACGGCAAAACTCCTTCAAGCTATGAATACAATGTTGATGTAACCAAGCGCACCGTTGAGATGGCGCACGCCTGTGGTGTTTCTGTTGAAGGTGAATTGGGTTGCCTAGGGTCGCTAGAAACAGGTGAGGCCGGTGAAGAAGATGGAGTAGGTGCTGTTGGTAAATTAAGCCTCGATCAAATGCTAACCAACCCAGAAGAAGCGTCTGACTTTGTTAAAAAGACTAATGTTGATGCCTTGGCTATTGCCTGTGGCACTTCACACGGCGCTTACAAATTTACTCGCCCACCCACAGGCGATATTTTAGCGATTGATCGTATCAAAGCGATACACGAACGTATTCCTAATACCCACTTGGTTATGCATGGTTCATCATCAGTGCCGCAAGATTGGTTAGCGATTATCAACGAATTTGGTGGTGCGATTCCTGAAACATACGGTGTGCCTGTTGAGCAAATCTGTGAAGGTATTAAACACGGTGTGCGTAAAGTTAACATCGATACCGATTTACGTTTAGCCTCTACTGGCGCAGTGCGTCGCTTTATGGCTGAAAACCCCGCTGAATTTGACCCACGTAAATATTTACAGGAAACCATCAATGCCATGAAAGACATTGTGGTGGCACGCTTTGAGTCGTTTGGTACTGCAGGCAACGCCGATAAGATTAAACCGGTTTCTTTAGAGGCCATGTTTATGCGTTATGAAGCAGGTGAGTTAAACGCTAAAGTAAACTAAGCGCAATTTTGGCGATAGCAGCTAAACTAAAAGGGCAGCCAGTGGCTGCCCTTTTTATATTTATGATATTCACCTTAGTAGCATCTTCAAATAAATAGCGAAAATAATGAACTTAGAGCAGGTCCTTCAACATTTACCCGACTTTAGCTTCGATGATAATCAAAGCTACGCGCCCCCTATAGCCGAGTATTTTAAATATTACGGCCTAGATTTTGAAAACCAAATGGGTGATTTACATCATAACTTTGGCCTTGTTGACGCCGGAGGCTACCAAGTTGCCTGTCATTATTTTTCATTGGACAAAGGCTCAGAGCAGGCGGGTAAACAGAGTAAAGGCTGTATACTCATTGTGCATGGATTTTATGATCATACGGGTTTGTATAATCACTTAATTAAAAACTGCCTGCAGCAGGGTTTTGATGTGTTGGCATTTGATTTGCCCGGTCACGGCTTGTCGTCGGGGCAGCGCGCTTCAATTGCCAGCTTTGATGAATATCAAGTGGTACTCAAACAGATTACCGCCTACTTCTCATCACATGCCAACATTGTTGCAATGATTGGGCAGAGTACCGGTGCTGCCATTGTGATGCACTATCTATTTGATTACCCCAATGCAGAGGTAAAGGCGATTTTACTTGCGCCCTTGTTAAAGACCTGTGGCTGGGGAACTACAGTGTTGTTGTTTCAGCTGCTTAATCCCTTTATTAAGTGGGTGCCTAGGCGTTTTGCCAATAACAGCCAAAATAAGGCCTTCTTGCGTTTTTTAAAACATGATGACCCATTACAGTATCGCTACACGCCTCTTGAATGGGTGGGTGCATTAATCGAATGGGTTAATAGTTTTAAATATTTTAAGGCTAATAAAAGCGATGTGCTTATTGTGCAAGGCACTGATGATAATACCGTTGATTGGGTACACAACTTACCCGTTATACAAAAAAAATTACCCCGTGCTAATGTAGAATATATAGAGGGGGCCGGGCATCACTTGGTTAAAGAATTAGATGCCTTGCGTGAGCGGACCTTCAGCTGTATCAATGAATATTTAAAAACGATATAGAAGCCCTTTAAGCGAGAATATTATGTTGCCGGTTGAAATTGAGCAACAGCTCATCGCTATCGTCGGTAGAAAAAAATACTGTAACGAAGCAAGTGAGTTAGCGCATTGGGGTAAAGACAGCACCCATATACCGGCTAGCGCCGCAGCCGTACTATTTCCTCAAAATATTGAACACCTTCAAGCTATTGTTAAACTCGCCAATAAATACAATCTAGCCATAGTGCCTTCAGCGGGGCGCACCGGCTTGTCAGGCGGGGCTGTCGCTACGCAGCAAGAGTTGGTGGTATCAATGCGTGACATGGATAACATCAAGAGCTTTAACGCCATCGATAAATCTGTAGTGTGTGAGGCGGGGGTAATAACGTCCGACTTGCAGCAGTATGCCGAGGATCAAGGTTTATACTATCCAGTCGACTTTGCCTCCAGCGGTTCGAGCTTGATTGGTGGTAATATCAGCACCAATGCGGGTGGCATCAAAGTACTTAAATACGGCATGACGCGGCAATGGGTATCAGGTTTAAAAGTTGTAACCGGTGCCGGTGAAATTTTAGACATGAATAAAAATCTCATCAAAAATAATACGGGTTACGATTTGCAGCAGCTATTTATAGGTGCCGAGGGTACCTTAGGTTTTATCGCCGAAGCTACCATGCGGCTAACTCGCCAGCCTGATAATTTAACCGTGATGTTGCTGGCGGTGCCACAGCTGAGTGATTTATTAAAAGTGTTAGAGGTATTTCAAGCGTGTATGGATTTAACCGCCTTTGAGTTTTTCTCAGAGCAGGCGTTACAAAAAGTGCTTGCTCACACTGATGCGCAGCGCCCCTGCGAAGAGGTTGCTGCCTTCTATACACTCATCGAGTTCGAGGCCAAAGACGAAATCATTGTTGAGCAGGCCATGTCACTGTTTGAGCAGTGTGTTGAACGTGAGTGGGCAATTGATGGCGTGATCAGCCAAAGTGTAGGCCAATATAAAAACCTCTGGCGTTTGCGTGAAGATATCAGTGCAGTCATTGCGCGCTGGCAGCCACTCAAACACGACCTCTCAGTACCCGCCTCAAAGCAGGCTGATTTTTTAATGGAGATTGACGGCCTCATCAATAAGCTGTGTCCTCAGTATGAAGTGATATGGTACGGCCATATCGGCGATGGTAATGTACATCTCAATATCCTCAAGCCTGAGGAGTTGACCAAGCCAGATTTTGATCAAAACTGCAAAATAATAAGTGAGGCGATCTTTAAACGCCTAAGTCATTATCAAGGTAGTATTTCTGCTGAGCACGGTATTGGCTTACTAAAAAAAGATTATTTACACTATACCCGAAGCGAACAAGAGATTACTTTAATGCGTGGCATTAAAAAACTGTTGGATCCCAATGGAGTGATGAACCCGGGAAAAGTGTTTGATGGGTCATAAATTATTAGCAATTGATTTAATCGAAGTATAGTCATTGTTGCGATAGATGATTTTTTTATAGCCACATATTATTGTCAATAATATTGCGGTTAATAATCCTCGTGTATTTCATATTAAAGTAAAGTCGCCGTAATATATTCATTGAGCCCATCATGCGCCTTGATAAATTTGTTTGTAAAAGTACAGAATATAATAAAAAAGAGGCAACCCAACTGATTAATAACGGCCAGGTGATGGTTAATGGTGAGGTTGTTATTCAGCAGGCGACTCAAGTTCACGAAAATAACCAAGTCACTCTCAATGGTGAGTTACTAACCGCGCGCGGATTTCGCTATATTGTTATCCATAAACCTAGCAATACCATTTGTTCCAATGTTGATGAGGGCTATCCGTCTATATTGAATTATATAGAGGTTGAGAATGTGTCTGAGCTGCATGTGGCTGGGCGTTTAGATGCTGATACAACCGGATTAGTACTGGTGACTGATGATGGACGCTGGTCGTTTGACATTATTAGACCGTCACAGCAGTGTAAAAAAGTGTATCGGGTGGGTTTGTCTCGCCCTATTGCTGAAGATGCCGTTGGCAAGTTTGAGGCGGGTGTTCAATTGCAGGGTGAGTCGCAATTAACCTTGCCCGCAGAGCTGCAGATTATGAATCCCCATGAGGTTCTTTTAGCGATTACTGAGGGTAAGTTTCATCAGGTTAAGCGGATGTTCGCGGCGGTGGGTAATCGAGTGGTGTCATTGCACCGAGAAAAGATTGGCCGGCTCTCACTGGATGTTGAAGAGGGTCAGTGGCGATATCTAACCGCTGATGAAATAAGCTCATTTGTTAATAGAGTCAAATAGTTAATGATAGGCTCAGTCATGGCCTGGATTAATGGCGCGGTGTGGTTAGGTGTTATTACTATGGAGTCATGCCGTCACATCTATACTGTTTTGTTCATAAAGCGATCAAAAATAAAGCTAGACAACGATATGGCATCTCTATAGAATGCCGGCCAGCTAGAAAGAAGTCTGTTATTTACATCCTACATTTCGCCGTTTTATTCGTAATACACCGTCCTGCAGTTTTTAAGTTCAAGTCTATATTTTTAAGCGATCCATGCCTCTTGAAGGCAAAACACAATTTAAAATTCAGGATATTATTATGTCTACAGTTAAAGGCACCGTTAAGTGGTTCAACGAATCTAAAGGTTTTGGTTTTATCGAGCAAGAGTCTGGTCCAGACGTTTTTGCTCACTTTAGCGCTATTGCCAGCTCAGGGTTCAAAACTCTAGCAGAAGGCCAGCAAGTTGAGTTCACCGTGACTGATGGTCAAAAAGGCCCACAGGCTGAGAACATCGTTGCCGTCTAATCGATAGCAGCTTTGAAAAAGGGTAAGTCTTTCGAGGCTTGCCCTTTTTTATTGAGTTGAAAATATGCAGCTTAACGTTTTTAAGCTTGCTGTATTTTCAACTTAAAGCATCCTGCCCTGATATGCGTCGCCGGTGACGAATAAAACAGATCATGCTGCTATAATCCTTTTATGCACCCCCATGTTGAATTGATATGAAGGTGCTCTCGTTTTCTATGGGGTGGTCTTATGGCTATTAATAAGCAGTTGCAACAATTAAATAATCAGTTAGACAAGTGTAAGCGTAAGTTGGCTGCAGCTGAGAAGCGGCGTGATCAAGCCATCATCCTACAGGCGCAAGCTGAATTAGAAAAGCTGACTAAATCTATCGCCGGAACTAAAGCTGAAAAAAACAAACAGGTAAATCAGCAGGCCGAAGGTGTAAAAACCTTGGCGTTTAACCGCGAATTAACCAAGCAAGAGCAGGCCGATATGGGCAAGCTTAAAAAATCGGTTAGAGGTTTAATCGTTGTACACCCCTTAACGTCGATGGGTCGTGAGCTAGGGGTAGCCGTAGTGACCGGGTATGCACCTAAACCGTTTTAAGGAGGTATTACCCCCTTATCTTTGTAGGCGCTATTTTTGTTCTTGCTTAACACGTTGCTTGCTCAATAAATCTTTCAGCCAGGTAGGTAGAGCGGTAACTTGAACGTTACTTGATTGATTTCGCTGTTGTTTTTTTATGGCGTTGATTCGATCTTCATTTTGCGGATGGGTACTTAAAAAAGCGGGCAGCTCTAGCTCGTCTTCCTGCGCTATAAATACTTCAAATAAGCGCTCGGCTTCTAATGTGTGACCGTAGTGGTTTAATAAAGCTTGTAGTGATTCGGCATCGGCGTCTTGTTCTTGTTGACGGCTAAAATTTAAAGCAGTTAACTGGCCAATCTGAGCAATAAGTTGTTGTGATACGGCACTGTCACCAAAGCCCGCGATGCTCATTAAAGCGATACCTACCGTAATGCCTCTACCCATAGAGATAATAGGGTCACGATGTTTAATGTGAGCGATTTCATGGCCCACCACCATCGCTAGAGTGTTCTCGTTAGGCATTTTTTCTAATAGCCCCCTGAATACAATAATATTACCGCCTAGCGTAGCTAGGGCATTTATGGTGTCATCATCGACATAATGCACGGTAATACTCATGTCATTGGGAAGTTGCTGTGCTTGAGCTAATTGATCGGCTAAATTTTGAAGATAGGATTCGACTTTAGTATCTTGCTGATTGGGTGCAGAGCTTATTTGTTGGTTAAAGCGCTGGGCAAGTTGCTGCTCTACACTAAAAGGGATATAGCCAACAAAATAATCAGCCAATAGCGATAGCATAAAAATCGCGGCAATAATGGCGCCGCTGATACCCGCTAACATGATAAAAAAATCTTTGAGGGGGTGCTCGTTGGTTAGGTTAATCCCCTCTGGGATCTCGGGGTTATGGTATTTCATGCCGTTGTGGGGATGAGTGCGGTACCGTAGGCATACACTTCAACGCAGCCGACTTGTTGCTTTTTACCTTTGGTAATAGACGCTGTTTCAAGCTTAACATTAATGATTTGTATGGCGCCTAGTTGGTGGGCTTGTTCTTTCATGCGCAAAATGGCTTCACGTCTGGCACGCTCAATTAATGTTTCATAGGCCGTTATTCGGCCGCCGATAATACTCCTAAGCCCTGCTGCTATCCGTTTAAAGTAATCGATAGAGATAACGACATTACCACCAACCAGTGTGGTTTTGATAGGCCCTAGCCCCGGGTTGGGTAGGCGCTCACTAAAGGTGAGTAAGTTTCGATATTGCTCTTCGCGCTCAAAAATAGATTTAAAGTGTTTTTTCTCAGCAATACGGCCAAAGAAATAGCCCAGGCTTAACAGGGTGAAAAAGATAATAAGATCTATCATGATTTAAGCCTTCTTAGTTAATCTAACACTACAGCGGTGCCGTAGGCGAATAGCTCGGCGGCGCCTGCGGTGACAGAAGAGGTAGAGAAGCGGACATTAATAACGGCGTTAGCGCCTATGGCTTCGGCTTGCTGAGCCATGCGCTGTACCGCTTCTTCGCGGGCCTCAGTTAATAACTCGGTATAGCCTTTAAGTTCACCGCCAAAGATGTTTTTTAAACCGGCCATTAAATCGCGGCCAGCATGCTTGGCACGCACAGTATTGCCTTGCACCATACCTAGATGCTGAGAAACTTTTTTCCGGGTATAATTTCAATATTACTGATTAACACAAAGTATTCCTTATAATTTTTAGGGATCGTCCCAATAGACAGATTAATGTATCACAAACAAATAACCTTGCTAGATAATAGCGTTTAAAGTGTGAATATTCACAAAAATCCGTGGCAGTATTTTGAAGGGTTAAAAGCGTTAAAGGTGCGTTGATATAGGTGGGGAAATAATTCGGGCTATTGCCCTAGAAATTGATAGATTAGCTCAGCTAGCTCATCATGAAGATGATTTTCGAAGTCATCAAGGCTTTCGTAAAAAACAGTAGATACTTTTCAGCTTGACTGTGACTGATGTATTTGTTGGCAAGTTGGTACTATATTTCAGCCAAGGTTTTATCGTGCCTAGGGATGAGCTGCCATATAATAAAGTCAGCATCTAAAGATGCTAGTTATTTTTGGGCAAATTGGCAAAATTTTTCAACATGCGATGCGCCCTCTGGCCCAAGGCTCCCGGGTTCTATGCGGCTGGTAACGACTAGTTTTTTTCGTTAGGTAGAGGTGATTTAGAGTGCATGAGCGATTCCGGCAAGAATAGGTACTATTGAGTAACTATAGCGTTCTTTGCTATTTTTGTCTTTTTTTGAGTAGAAGTTTTTATGCGGGGCTAAGTGAAGATTCAGGCCGTGCTGGCTATATCTGAGCCTTAATTTTGAAAATTGAGGTTATTTTCGCTAATGATTGATCTGTTCTTTGGTTATCTTATTATTTTTATAAAATATAAAAATATAGCCAGCAATAATGATATCGAATGAGATACAGGCAACGGCATACCAAGTAGGAGCCAATGAATGAGCGGGGCCATAAAGATGAAGTGTGGCATCCCATAATGGGTGTAAAAGCCATCCTAGGGCTAAGAATTTAATGGAGTAAATATGAGAGAGTCTAATAAAAAGACCGTAAATAATGACGCCGACTAATTCAATCATGAGCCATCGTGAATCGCCCCAAATTAAAGCAAAGGCTACATAGATTAAGGCGGCAATAAGTAAGGTGTTGCCTAATATTTGATGGCTAAACTCTTCGGTTTTCCCGTGCACGAAACGTAATAATAAAAAAGCAGTGAATGTACCTATTAGTGAATAGTAAGTCGTGTCAATAATTTTTTCTCGATAGTTAGTGAAGAAAATTGAAAGAGTTTCGTTTCCGAGAACGTCAAAGATACAAAAAATTGAGCCTCAGATAAGATTCGATTTTTGTTGCAGTTGATACCTGTTTTTCTACATTATTGCGTTTTAAATTCGTTCACTAGACTGGCTAAGTGGTTTGAAACATCTTTAAGTTGAGCGCTGGCTTGATCAATCTCAGAAAAAGAATGCTCTGAGCTTTTAGCCACGTCAGAAATATTGACAACATTATGTGATATTTCTTGTGATACTGTTTTTTGCTGGTCAGTGGCTGTCGCGATTTGAGTATTCATTTCGTTGATTAACTCAACCGCTTTGGCAATGGCGGCTAGTGATTCACCTGCTTTGGCCGCTCTATCTAAGGTGCGGGTCATTTCTTCGGTGCCATCAGACATCGATTTAACCGCTTCTTGCGAGCCGGCTTGTAAACGCTCAATCATCTGTTGAATTTCTTGGGTTGATTCAGCAGTCCGTTTGGCTAAGGAGCGAACCTCGTCGGCTACTACGGCGAAGCCTCTGCCCTGTTCACCCGCACGTGCGGCTTCTATAGCGGCGTTAAGTGCAAGTAGGTTAGTTTGCTCGGCTATGCCGCGAATGACATCAAGTACTGTGCCGATGGCTGAGCTGTCGATTTCAACGCGGTTAATGACTTCGCTAGAAGCATTGATGCGATCAGCCAAGCTGTTGATTGAGCTGATTGTTTGCTCAATCACTTCATTGCCGTCAATGGTTTCGCGGTTGGCATCATTGGCGGCGCTGGCGGCTTGTGATGCGTTGCGGCTAACTTCTTCGATGGCGTGAGTCATTTGAGTCGTGGCGGTGGCCACTTGATCAGTTTCGCGCGTTTGTACTTTTACGCCTTCACGAGTGATCTCGGCATTACTAGAGAGCGAGTTAGCGGAATCTTGAATTTGAAAGCTGGTGTCTCTGACATCGCCTAGTATTTGGTTAAAGCGATTAACCATGTGTTGTAAGGCGGTGGCCACTTCACCGATTTCATCTTTTTGATTAATGTTGATTTTAACGGTGAGGTCTTGGTTGTTATCAACTTCTTGGATGAGTGACTTTAAGTCATTCAAAGGCTTGGATATTGAACGGCCTATAACCATGCCCGAACCGGCCAGGACGATTAAGGAGGCAGCGCCAAGGGTAATTAACAGATTGAAAGCGTTGTCGAAGATGTTTTGTGCATCTTCGCGCTCTTGTTGAGCAATGCGCAGTTGCAGGCCCATCAAGGCGGAAATTTGCTCGGCGATGGGGTCGGTATATTCAAATAGGTCGCCGTTGTAGTCAGTGATTAGTGTTTCACCGTATTCATCAAAGGCGAGTGTGCTACCCATGGCGGCTAAAATTCCTGCAGCTTCTACAATATTGGTATTGGCGTCGGCCAACATTGTTTTGGCCGTTGCTACGATTTTGCGCTCATCGTCATTAAGCTTGCTACGAGTATAACTGGCCCAATTGGATTGGATAATTTCTTGGCCGGCGCGGAGTTCAGCTAAGGCTTTATCGGGCCTTTTAAAGCCATTATCGGCTTTATTGATGGCGTTGATGATCTGAGTGTAGCCCTCATTAACCGACGTTAACTGTGCTAGCGGTATTAGACGGTCATCATAGATACGGTCAATACTGATGTTGATTTTGGAAAATGAGGATAATGAATAAATCACCAATAGCATGATAATAATAAGTGGTACACCTGCCATTGCTGCAAGACGTTGACCCACGCTAAGTTTATTCATGATGTATACCCGTTTGTTTTAATACTTACATTCTGTATAAGGCACTTCTGTGATGGGATATGTCGACCAAGACGTAAAGGCCTTTAATCATGAGTGCGTTATGTTGCTTTTTGAAGTAATTACGTTAATTATTTAATGGGTTAGTTTAGCTGCTTTATACCGCTCTGGGTGGATAAAAGTAAGACGTCAGCAGGTCTGTTGGCAAAAAGCCCGTTAGTAACCACTCCCACTATTTGGTTGATGGCTTGCTCTGTTACGAGTGGCTCATTGATACTGAGATTAAACACATCAAGAATAATGTTGCCGTTATCGGTGGTAACGCCTTCTCTATAAACAGGATCGCCGCCTAACTTGACCAGCTGTCTAGCAACATGGCTTCTTGCCATTGGGATAACCTCAACGGGTAGCGGGAATTCACCCAGTGTGTCGACCAGTTTGCTTTCATCGGCAATACAAATAAACTCTTTTGAGCAGGCGGCAATAATTTTTTCACGAGTGAGTGCTGCGCCGCCGCCTTTGATTAAGTGTAATTGGTGGTTAGATTCATCGGCGCCGTCAATGTAAACGGTGATTTCATCGACGGTGTTTAAGTCATTCACTGGGATGCCATGCTGCTTCAAGCGCTTCGCCGATGCCTCTGAGCTGGCGACAGTGGCATAAATATCGGCTTTGATTTCGGCAAGCCGGTCGATGAAATGGTTGGCGGTTGACCCTGTTCCTATACCTATAACGCTTTTTTCGTCGAGCTTAGGTTTTATGTAATCCAGTGCGGCTTTGGCAACGGCTTGCTTTAATTCATCTTGGGTCATGGTGGGCTCTTGTTTTGCTAAAGGGGACTAACAAGCGCTAATTATAGAGCGTTGTTCTAGGAATGGAAAAGCTAATGCAGGATAAATGCCTAAATGTATTCAGTTCAATGCTGAATTTTTTTGTGTAAGCGATTACTATTGTTAGCCGTTTATTCATTATTGTTTGTGCTGGTTATTTTAAGCGCATAGTTTTCTATTTCAGGAGTCTGCTTGCCATGCCGCAAAGCTATATCAAAAAAATTCTCGAGGCCCGTGTTTATGATGTGGCGATAGAGACTCCTATCGATGAAGCCCCTCGTTTAAGCAAGCGTCTTAACAATAAAGTGCTATTGAAACGTGAAGATTTGCAGCCGGTTTTTTCCTTTAAGCTGCGTGGCGCCTATAACAAGATGATAAACCTTAGTGATGAGCAGCTTAAAAAAGGTGTTGTTGCTGCGTCCGCGGGTAATCATGCTCAAGGCTTGTCTATGGCGGCTCTTAAGATGGGTGTTAAGGCGACCATCGTGATGCCAGTGACGACTCCGGAAATCAAAGTAGACGCAGTGCGAAGCCGTGGCGCAAAAGTTGTGTTATATGGTGATACCTTTGATGAGGCATCAAAATATGCCGAGGCTCTGGTGGTTGAAAAGGACTTGGTGTATGTGCATCCCTATGATGACCCCGATGTGATTGCAGGGCAGGGGACTATTGGCATGGAAATTCTGCGTCAGCACACAGGCCCCTTAGAGGCGGTTTTTGTCCCTGTGGGTGGTGGCGGGTTGTTGGCGGGCATTGCCGCGTACATCAAATATGTGCGACCCGAGGTGAAGGTGATTGGCGTTGAACCCGAAGATGCTGCCTGTTTGAAATTGGCGATGGAAAAGGGCCGCAGGGCAAAGCTTCCTCAGGTAGGTATTTTTGCCGACGGCGTTGCGGTGGCTCAAATAGGAAAAGAACCTTTTCGAGTGATTCGTAAAACCATCGACGGTGTGATTACTGCCAATACTGATGAAATGTGCGCTGCAATAAAAGATATTTTTGACGATACCCGATCTATCGCAGAGCCTGCGGGCGCATTGGCTTTGGCTGGTTTAAAAAAGTATGTTGAGCAAACCGGCTGTGAGGGCAAAACCCTGTTGGCGATAGATAGTGGTGCCAATACTAACTTTGACCGCTTACGTTATATTTCTGAGCGTACAGAAATTGGTGAGAAGCGTGAAGCAATTTTGAGCGTTACTATCCCTGAGCGTCCGGGTAGTTTTAAGCGTTTTTGCAGCGACTTAGGCAAGCGTAATATTTCTGAGTTTAATTATCGCTATGGTTCTGACAAACAGGCGAATATTTTTGTGGGGGTGCAAACCTCAGGTATTGATGACGATCGGCATGAGTTGGTAAGCGGTTTGGGGCTAAAGGGTTACGACGTTACTGATCTTACCGATAATGAAATGGCCAAGCTGCATGTGCGTCATATGGTGGGCGGTCATGCGCCTTTTTCAAACGATAAAGAAGTACTATATCGTTTTATCTTCCCCGAACGTCCGGGTGCGCTGGCTAAGTTTTTAACCGGTTTGGGTAGTCAGTGGAATATCTCAATGTTTCACTATCGTAATCATGGCTCGGCTTATGGCCGTGTACTGGTGGGTATGCAAGTCCCAAAAGCTGAGCGCAAAAAGGTAGAGCCTTTTTTTGATAAGTTGGGCTATCAGTATTTTGATGAGAGTGATAATCCGGTTTATCATCAGTTCTTGAGCGCCAAGTAGCCTACTAGACAACAATTATTATGACGAGCTGGCGCTAGCCGCACCCTTAAAGTGGTGGAGGCGTCACCTTGCTATGATTATTTTTGTGACATATTCACATATTGGCTATTGAAACTGGCGCAATCCCCAATCCTCTGCCATTATTTAAATCTTGGCACTAATTCTGTGTATCTGTTGAACAGCTGGTCGTTAAACCGATCAACGTTAAACCGATAACAATACGGTTTTAGGTGCTGTAATAACGAACAGTTTTTATCGAGATTGCTCCCAAAGCATGCGTTCCTCCTTAGTTGTTATTAGATGTAGTTAGGCAGTGGTTTTGCCTCTTTGCGCAGTGAGTTGTGATGTGTTTAACACAGCCATTAGTGAGTCAGTCACAGGATTGTGGATTGGCTTTGCGCTGGCGGAAGAGATTCCTTAATGTGCAAGGACTAGCGAACCAAACAAGGCCCGAGACAGGGTTTAGGTGATGAAAATGTCTACCAAAGTAGATTTATTAACGATATTGATGATCATATTTAGCGTTGGCACCGTTGTGACCGGTGCTATGCAGATGTATTTAGCTTAAGGTTAAAGCAGTCTATTTAATATTTTGCGGTTATTAAATTACGGCCTTTGCTAAATAGTAATAAGCTCTTTATCGGTCGCTACCGCCGATAAAGGGATGTCCCAGCTAGCCAGTTCCAGTTTTTCTACTTCCTGATTCGTATGTGCCAAGCCCAGTAACTTAGGTTTATTTCCGCTGCCTGTCTGTTTAATAAAGGCAAAGGTTTTATCATAATACCCGCCCCCCATACCCAGGCGCCCACCCTGCCTATCAAAACCGACTAAAGGCATTAATACTAAATCGAGCTGCTCGGCCGGTTTGCGGCTGTTTTGTTTGGGCTCGTGTATACCAAGGTGATTGAGGTGTAAGGCGTCGCCGGGTTGATAAAGGCTAAACCAGAGTTTGCCCTCTGGGGTAAGCACAGGTAAATAGCAGTTCTTACCTGCGGCCACGGCTTGAGTTAAAACGTAATGAGGATCAATTTCGCCATCATGGGCCAGATAGAGCGCAATGTGCTGGGCGTTTTTAAAATAGTGGCTATGGCAGATGATGTGCTCTAGGTGTTGCCTCGCCAGTTCTTGCTGGGCGGTATTGAGCGCATTACGGATACCGCGAAGTCTATGTCTTAGCTGACTCTTGTGTTGCTTGAGTTGTTCGGGGGTGTTCACGGCAAAACTGACCTTTATAAAATCGTTATTGTTGGGCAGTGTAAGGTTTTTGTTTTAGGGGTACATGCACTTACGTTGGCTGGCGGATACCGGGCTAAATGAATAAGCTGTTTAAGAAAAAGGGCTCTCCCTAACTACCGCTGGCGGTCTGGCCCTTGAACCCAACGGTTCAGGGTGGTGGTTCCTGTCTAGTATCGGGCTTTCCGTCAAGCGGATATGCGCGCCAACAAGTCGAGAAACCCCCGGGTATATAAGCATCGGCTCAGGGGTCTGAACTACCTGGCAAATAGGTGAGAGAGCGGAGCTATTATAGAGAAATTGTTGGTGGGAAAGTAGTCTTGACGGAACGAAAAAAGTGCTATCCGATGTCTAATTGACGAAAACGATGCATCGCTTCATCTATATTGTTGCTAAGTTTGGTGATTTTTTCGTTGGCGTTTTTCTGGGCGCCGCTTGTTTGTGGGCCGCAGGCTAATAATTCGTGGCTGATATTGAGCGCGGCCATCACGGCAATGCGTTCTACCCCTAAAACTTTACCCGTGCTACGGATGATGCCCATTTTATCGTCAAGATAGGTGGCTGACTGTTGCAGGGCTGGCTCTTGGCCTTCTGGGCAGGCAATTTGATAATCCTTGTCCAGTATTTTAACAATCACAGTTCCATTGTTGCTCATGGGGCATACTCTTATTGGGTTTTGCGCTTATTGTGGGGTGCGGATAATAAAAAATAAATAGCTTAAGATTCTTGCTCTATAGCTTTTAGTTTGCCGATCATGGCCTCTACTCGATTGCGCGCAGTTTCGGTTTTATCGACCAGTTGCTCGCGTTCTTGCTGCCAGGTTAACGCCTCTGCTTTCAATTTACGGTTCTCGCTATCGAGTTGGCCGCAAAATTGAATCAGGTCGCCAATTTTCTCGGTCAGCGCTTTCAGTTCTTGATCGTCCATTCGCTTGGTCAATTATTGGTTTAGTCAACGCTTAATATAGTTGTGCAAAGCGGGCTGGTCAATCTAATAAACCCCAATAATTTCAATAACCTGCCGAGGGTTTTGAAAAATGTGCGCAAGTTTGCGTTTGCTCGTGTGAGAGGGGACCGATCTGTACAGGTCGATTTTGTTGTGGCAAGCCGCTAAGATGCCGCATTATGCGCTGTACTGCTAGTGTTAAAACGCATGTATAGTCACAGTATCTCTCTTTAATATTGAGTTTTTTATGTCTAAGCCTCTGTTACCTGATTTTGATGATGTAGCCACTGTTTTTTGGCGTTTGGGATCCATGTTTTCACCCAGCCAGTTGCATGGGCATTTGATGGGGCAGCTAGCGGTGGGAGCTGAATCAGTAGAAGCCGACTGGCTGGATCAGGCTTGGCAATTAATTGATGCGGTTGAGTCAGGCGCTGAAGAAGATAATCAGCTAATAAATGAGTTGCTGGTTAATACGCAGGCAATATTTGCTGAAGGTAGTTTGGATGGCCAGTTATTGCTACCCGATGACGATGTTGAGCTTAGCCAAAGGGTGGAGTGTTTGGGGTTTTGGTGCCAGGGTTTTTTAACGGGATTCGCCTTAGCGGGTAAACAGCGGCAGTCAGACAAAGGCGAGCAAGCCTATTCTAATGAAGTGTCTGAGGCATTAAGCGATATGGCTTCCATTGCCCAAATCGGCTTAACCGAAGATGACGGCGAAGAGCGGCATGAAAACGATTTCTTCGAGGTTATTGAGTATGTGCGCTTAGCGGCGATGAATATATATTTTGAATGTTTGCCCAAACAAGAGCCCCCTGTAGAAACTGCGGTGAAAAAGAAAGAAGGTATCAAAGGCCCTCAGGGCTTATTTGGCAAAAAACAATTGCACTAAAAGGTATTAGCAGCGCAATGACCAAAATAACAAGGCAAGAATTTTTACGTCGACAAAAAAACCTCATGGCTCAAATGGAGCCAGACAGTATTGCCATCGTGCCTTCTGCGAAAGAAGTCACTCGCAACAGAGACTGTGAGTATCATTTTCGCCAAGATAGTAATTTTTACTATTTAACGGGCTTTTCTGAACCCGATGCGGTGCTGCTACTGATGCCTGGGCGCGAGCATGGCGAAACGATTATCTTTTGTCGTGAGCGCGATATAACCATGGAATTATGGCACGGTTATCGAGCGGGTCCGGAAGGTGTTTGTGAAAACTTTGGCGCTGACGATGCCTTCCCCATTAATGATATCGACGATATTTTACCCGGTTTATTAGAGGGGCGTGAGCGTGTTTATTATGCCATGGGGCGCAATCAGGACTTTGATTGCAAGGTTATGGGCTGGGTCAATACAATTCGTTCAAAAATCAATTCAGGTGCACATCCACCCGGTGAATTTTTAGACTTAGATCATTTGCTACATGACTTACGCCTTTATAAAAGCGCCGCTGAACAGCGCATAATGCAAAAGGCGGGGGAACTCTCAGCAATTGCTCATAAACGGGCGATGCAGATTTGTAAACCTGGGCTATTGGAATATCAGTTAGAGGCAGAAATTCTACATGAGTTCGCCAGTAATGGCGCAAGATTTGCTGCCTATTCCACCATTGTCGGTGCGGGTAAAAATGGCTGCGTACTTCACTATATTGATAATAATTGTAAAATAAAAGACGGCGATTTGATCTTGATCGATGCAGGTTGCGAATTAGAGCATTATGCTGCGGATATTACGCGTACTTTTCCCGCCAATGGCAAATTTTCGAAAGAGCAAAAAGCGCTCTATGAAATTGTGCTAGAAGCGCAAGAAAAAGCGATAGCAACTATCAAACCCGGCAGTCATTGGAATGAGGCTCACGATGTAACGGTGCAAGTGATTACAGAGGGTCTAGTTAGATTGGGCTTGCTTGAAGGTGAGGTGGATAAACTGATTGAATCAAAAGCTTATAAGGATTTTTATATGCATCGCGCCGGCCACTGGTTGGGTATGGATGTGCATGATGTGGGTGACTATAAAGTGGGTGATGAGTGGCGCGTGTTAGAGGAAGGCATGGTCATGACGGTAGAGCCCGGTATATATGTTGCGGCCAATAATAAAAATGTCGCGCCCAAATGGCGCGGTATTGGTATCCGTATAGAAGACGATATTGCGGTAACTAAAAAGGGTTGTAAAAACTTAACGGCGGCAGCACCAAAAACCGTTGCAGAAATTGAAGCCTTAATGGCAGGCGCCCATTAATGCAAAAAAACGTTGGCAGTGAGTGTGGCAAAACGCTGGACTACGATGTCATCATTGCCGGTGGCGGTATGGTGGGTGCTAGTTTGGCGCTGGCCTTAAATTATTACAGCCAGCAAAAAATAAAGGTGTTGGTGGTAGAAAGCTATGCGCCATCGGATGAACAATCTAATCTACGGTATAGCCCAAGTTTTGACGGACACTCAACAGCATTGTCTTATGGCAGCCAAATTATTTATCAACAGTTGGGGCTGTGGCCACTATTGTCGCAGCAAGTCACCCCCATTGAAAATATTCATGTATCTTCTCGTGGTGCATTTTCTTCGTCAAAAATGACAGCTGAAGAAATGAACTGGCCGGCATTAGGTTATGTAATAGAAAACGCTTGGCTTGGCAAGGTGTTGTTAAATGCCTTGCAGCAAACATCAATAACGATGGCGTGTCCGGCTTCCGTGCTCAGCGCCCAGTTTGATCGAGTCCAAGTGAGTGTGCTGTTAGAGGAAAATGGTCAGCAAAGAAACGTTACGGCGCAGTTGTTAGTGGTGGCCGACGGCGCCAATTCTCAGTTAAGGGCGCAATTAGGCATAGAACATAGTACCCACAATTATCAGCAGTCGGCGATTGTGGCCAATGTGTGTTTCGACAAGCCCCATCAACGTATTGCCTTTGAGCGTTTTACGGATGAAGGCCCAATGGCCTTGCTGCCATTAAGTGCTGATAATAATCAACTAGAAAAAAATAAAGCAGCATTAGTCTGGACGCAAACACCCGCGCAAGCAGAAAGTTTATGTCGTTGTGAAGAGCAGGTTTTTTTATCTTGTTTACAGCAGCGTTTCGGCCATCGCTTAGGAAAGTTTACTAAAGTGGGTGAGCGAATCGCTTATCCCTTGCAGTTGCTCACCAGTGATGAACAGGTAAGATCTAACGTAGTCGTTATGGGTAATGCCGCTCATGCCTTACATCCGGTTGCGGGGCAAGGCTTTAATTTAGCTTTACGCGATTGTGCGCGATTAACCGAATTATTAATAAGAGCAATTAACAATCAACAATCATTAGGGGATATTAGTTTACTGACCCAATATCAGCAGGCGCAGAATTTTGACCAACAGAAAACGATTTTATTTTCAGACAAAATTGGTGAGTTATTTGCTAACCCCTTTACACCTTTAAGTGTGTTGCGAAATTTAGGGTTAATAAGTTTGGATGTATTCCCCCCGTTAAGACAAACATTTGTTCGTCATGCAGCCGGTCAGCACAATGGTGCGGCTTTGGGTTATATCGCTGAAAACGATCAAGCCAGCCGAGGCAGTGCAGTGGGAGAAAATATTGATGCCTGAGTTGGCGCAAGAGTTTGATGTTATTGTTGTTGGTGCCGGTTTGGCGGGCTGCGCTTTGGTTTGTGCTTTGGCGCAAGGCGATAAAACATTACGTATTGCCTTGGTTGAAGCTCGGCCTCTTATTGTTGATGTGCCGGATTTTGAAAATAAAGTGGATAATTTTGACCCGCGAGTTAGCGCGTTAACATTAGCGTCACAAAAACTGTTACAAGATATGTCGGTGTGGTCACACATAAAACGCTTGGCGCCTTATCAAAAGATGCATGTGTGGGACGCTGATGGGACTGGCGCTGTTGATTTTGATGCCCGAGACGTTAATCAGCCGGCCTTGGGGCATATTGTTGAAAACCGATTAACGCAAAGTGCTTTAATTACACAATTGCAGCAACAGGCGAATGTACAGTGTTTTAATCCGGCTAAAGTCATCAGTATGTCTGGTATTACTATTAATAATAACGAAGAGCATCGATTATTGAGCTTGGAAGATGGCAGACAGCTATCAGCGCCTTTAGTGGTTGCGGCCGATGGTGCGCAGTCTAAATTACGTGAGCTGGCAGGTTTTGACATGCGTGAATGGGATTACCATCACCATGCCATTGTGGCAACGGTGCAAACTGAAAAGTCCCATCAGGCAACGGCTTGGCAGCGCTTTATGCCAGAGGGGCCGCTGGCTTTTTTGCCTCTGCAAAACGTGCTGAATGAAAACAGTCGCGAAGAAAAATTTTTTTGCTCGATTGTTTGGTCAGCTCTTCCGGGCTATGCCGATCAATTGATGGCGTTAGATAATCAGGCTTTTTGCCAGCAATTAACTCGGGCTTTTGAGGGTAAGTTGGGAAACATTTTAGCGGTGTCTAAGCGGTTTAGTTTTCCTCTACGGCAGCGTCATGCCATTAATTATGTGCAGCCAGGCTTGGCTTTGATAGGTGATGCTGCGCATACCATCCATCCTTTAGCGGGACAGGGAATTAATTTGGGCTTTGGCGATGTTGCTGTTTTGTCCGAAGAAATACTACGTGCTAGAGCGCGTTCGCTGAATTTAAGCGATTTTAGTATATTGAAACGATATCAGCGTCGCAGAAAAGCGGACAACTTAAGCATGATGGCGGCAATGGATGGCTTTAAGCGTTTATTTGCTGAGCCTAACTTAATGGTGCGTTGGGCTCGCAATTGCGGCATGCATGGGTTTAATCGAAGCTTGGCGGCTAAGCGTTTAGTGATGCGTTCAGCCATGGGACTACATTGATTCAGGCCTTCTAGGCTTGTGTTTCCTCGATGTGGCGTTAAAATGCAGGCAATAATTGTTACTCATCCAACAACGAGTGATCAAACGAGGAAAAAACTATGAGCAGTACCCCCAGTGAATTGAAGTATGCCCGCAGCCATGAATGGGCGCGTTTAGAAGAAGACGGTACCGTGACGATTGGTATCTCTGACTTTGCGCAGGAATCTTTGGGTGATGTGGTGTTTGTAGAGGTGCCTGAACTGGGTACAACCATTGCGGCAGGTGAAGAAATAAGTGTGGTTGAGTCTGTAAAAGCGGCTTCAGATATTTACGCGCCCATCAGCGGTGTTGTAGTTGCGGCTAATGAGGCGTTAGAGGATGAGCCGGAAGCGGTTAATGCCGAGCCATACGAAGATGGTTGGTTATTCAAATTAAAGCCAGGCGACACGTCAGAGCTGGACGCGTTGTTGAGCGCTGAAGAGTATCAACTTCTTTGCGAAGAAGAGTAATTCGAACCATTAAAAAGCCCTGCTTAGCAGGGCTTTTTTTTGCCTAAAATTTAAGGGTAATATATCACTGCTGTCACGCTAACTTCAGGTTAATAGGTGATGAGCCTAGCGACTAGGGCCGAGCCGTTCCATGATGAGTAACAAAAATGAACCTCAAAAAATGACGGCGTCATTGCGGAAAGCGTTTTTTGCTTATCCGCAATCCAGTGACTTAAGATCCTGGCTGGATATCAATTTAAGCCCGGCAGAGCCTGCCCCGTGAGCAAAGCGAGTGCTCAGTGTGGCCCACGTAGTGCTTTGGCCATTGGGCATGGCTAGATTAAGTTAACGGGGCCGCAGCGGTGATATTGGGATAAAATTTATGATCGTAAAAAATAACGATCCCCAATATAATCTTAAAAGCGGCTGCTGATGCATGTTAAATGTGAGTGTAAGGGGGGGGTGAATCAATCAGTTTAGTTGAGCTAGGCTTAATTTGCTGGCAGAGTGCAGCCTTTTTTCAGGTATAATGCGCGTCTTTCGACTTACCTCATATTGAATCACTCGACTTTAGGAACAGGCCATGAGCGCTGACTTACCCCGCATTATCTTAAACAATAAAGCTGACAAGCGATTGCGCGGTGGTCATGTGTGGATTTATAGCAATGAGATCAATACCCAGCTTACGCCCATTAAAGAGATTGAGCCAGGGCAGCAGGTCGTCGTTGAAAATGCGCAAGGCAAGGTGATGGGTATCGCTTATATCAACCCGCATAATTTAATTTGTGGTCGTTTAATTAGCCGTGACAAGCGTCATGGTTTAGATAAATCCTTATTAGTGCATCGAATCAATATTGCCTTGAGCTTGCGTGAAGCCATGTCGGCGCAGCCTTATTATCGTTTGGTTTACGGGGATAGTGACGGCTTACCCGGTTTAGTGGTTGACCGATTTGGCGACATATTGGTGGTGCAGATGGCCACGGCAGGCATGGAAAAGGTTAAAAGTGAAATTGTTGAAGCACTTTGCCAAGTGCTTAAACCCAGTGGTATTTTAATTAAAAATGATTCCCGTATTCGCAGCGCCGAAGGCTTGGAAGATTATGTTGAAGTGGCCTATGGCGAAGTGCCTGAGCGGGTACTGATGGAAGAAAACGGCGTTAAATTTGAAGCGCCCGTGTTTGAGGGCCAAAAGACGGGCTGGTTTTATGATCATAGAGCTTGTCGCGCTAACCTCGCTAATTATGTCAAAGGTAAACGGGTGCTGGATGTGTTCAGCTATATCGGTGGCTGGGGGGTGCAGGCCGCCGCCTTTGGTGCCGACAGCGTGTTGTGTGTGGATAGCTCAGAATTTGCATTAGAGTGCGTGCATCGTAACGCGGAATTAAACGGCCTCAGCGATAAAGTTGAAAGTATGCAGGGCAATGCCTTTGATGCCATGAAGCAACTGGCGGAAGATGGCGAGCGTTTTGATGTGATTATTGTCGATCCGCCGGCGTTTATCCCTAAGCGCAAGGATATTAAAAAGGGCGAGCAGGCCTATCGACGAGTTAATGAGCTGGCCATGCGCCTGTTAAATAAGGGCGGTATATTGGTGTCGGCCTCTTGCTCCATGCATTTAGGCCGCGATGTGTTGGTGGATATTTTGCGCCAGTCGTCGCGCCATCTTGATAGACAGTTGCAGGTATTGGAGCATGGTGGCCAGACGTATGATCACCCTGTGCATCCGGCGATTCCTGAAACTGATTATTTGAAAGCGATTTTTGCGCGGGTATTGCCGGTTTCATAAACGGGGTTATAGCCGCGAAGCCTGTTTTTTTGCGCCTGAGCATTATCAGTTTATGTAGAGTTGCTTAAAGCGCTGTCACGGCGTTATACGTGCCGCATAGATTTATACTCGGGCATCAGTGGAGTATAAGAGGCACACACAAAGCCACACGTCCGGCAAATCATCAGCGAGTAGAGTGGGGCGTGTAGTTGCTATCCTTGCGTTACATTGTTGTACACTACCTAAGTGGTAACAAAGATTGCTAAAAATTGCTAATATAAGGTTATTGGACATACTAACAATACAGGTGCCACTATGAATGTATCCCTAACGCCACAATTAGAAAACTTTGTAAAACAGAAGGTTGCGGGAGGAATGTATAACTCGGTTAGCGAGGTTATGCGTGAAGCGCTTCGCTTGCTTGAGGAGCATGATACGATGAAAAAAATGAAGCTGGATGCTTTGCGTTATGATCTGAAAGAGGGGCTCAATGAGCTGGATCGTGGTGAGGGTGCCCCCCTTAATATGGACGCGATAAAAGCAAAAGCTCGCGCAATCAAAGAGAAGCAAGGCTAATGCTTACGCTCATTAAATCTCCTCAATCAGAAGCTGACCTGATTGATATTTGGTTATATGTGTCTGAAGACCAACCGATTAACGCAGACCGTTTTTTAGATCGGCTGCATGATGGAATCATGCTGTTAGTTGAAGCGCCTAACATGGGTGTTGATAGGCCTGCATTAGCTAACGATATTAAGAGTTTCCCTGTGGATAATGTAAGGGCTATCCATTTAGAGTTGCCAGTGTCAATATGTAGTGATGGCCAAATAATTAAAATCACTTAAAGCGGGAATAGATTACCCTAAAAATTGGGGCCAATTTGTTGATTGGTTTCATGATGAACAGTCTTGTATTAATTTCCTTCAAAAAATTCGTTGGCCTGATGGATTTATTTGA
>JBNMPS010000025.1:0-23724 GCA_051277005.1 Pseudohongiellaceae bacterium | reverse complement strand
TTCGGTTTGTCGCTTGAGATTGGTGAAGACTTGGCCGGCAAATGTAAACCCTTGGCGTAGGGTGTTGCCCAGTTGGTGGCCTATCACATCGCCAAATAAGTTGGCTAGCGGGGCTTCCCAGTCCAACTCTAATTGTTGGCCGATTTTTTGTAGCTCAATCAGCGCATTACTGTCACCGTGTAATGCTAACTCACCGTTAATAAGCGCATTGGCAGGGTCGCTGGCGGTGGCTAATTTTAAGAACTCGCCAGCACTGCCGCTGAGCGTGGTGTTAGCTTTATCTTCATAAGTGCCGCAGAGGCGAATTTCTTTACCGCCGGGTATTAAATAAAAATCTAAGCGGGGCGCGGTAAATTGCAAATGAAAAACATGGCCGTTGAGTTGGCTGAGTTTTATTTGCGTAGCCGGGTCTAAGGTTAATGCCTGGTTAATGGCAAATTCTAAGCCGGCAAGGCCTGCCGTGTGTAACGTTGGGCTAACAATCAAGGTTTAATACCTTTGTGTAACGCAACAACACCGCCGGTCATATTGTGAAATTCGCAGCGGGCAAAGCCGGCATCTTCCATCATTTCTTTTAAGGTTTCTTGATTGGGGTGCATGCGTATACTTTCGGCTAAATAACGATAACTTTCGGCATCGTCGGTAATGAGTTTGCCCATTACTGGCAATATATTGAATGAGTAGGTGTCGTACACTTTACTGAGTAATTCGTTTTTCGGCTTAGAAAACTCTAATATCAATAAACGACCGCCGGGTTTTAATACGCGCAGCATGGAGCGCAAAGCTTTGTCTTTATCGGTGACATTGCGCAGGCCAAAAGCGATAGTAATACAGTCAAACGTGTTGTCGGGGAAGGGCAGTGCCTCAGCGTTGGCTTGGGCGTATTCAATATTACCAACGATGCCGAGGTCGGTCAGTTTGTCGCGACCGACTTTTAGCATAGAGTCGTTGATGTCGGCGAGTACCACACGGCCTTCTGGGCCAACGAGTTTGCTGAACTTGGCGGCAATGTCACCTGTGCCGCCGGCAATGTCTAGTACTTGGTGGCCTGGGCGAACACCTGATAATTCAATAGTAAAGCGTTTCCAGATACGGTGGACGCCCACGGACATTAGGTCGTTCATGACGTCGTATTTGGCCGCAACAGAATGAAAAACGCCCGCGACAAGACCTTGTTTGTCGTTAGAGTTAACCGTTTTGTAGCCAAAGTGGGTGGTGTTATTGTCAGACATGCTTAGTCCTATCAATGAGTCGCGGGGCTATTGTAGCGGTTATTGGGTAAAAAGACAGTTGAGCTTACTGGCTAAGTTTGAGTAGATACTTGTCGATTTTGGTGGTGATGGTTTTGGCAATATCATCTATTTGAAAACCGGATAAGTGCTCTAGTCCTTGGGTGTCGACTCTGTGTAAATGTAATAGCGGGGCGCGGTTGGGTAGTTGGCGTAAATCCTGGTTCATGATAACCGGTAAAAAGGGGCGTTTTTCAGGTGAGGCTTTACGGGCTAAAGCGATACCTTGATCCAACTCCATAGTCTTGTACTTGCCCGTTTTACGGCTTTTTTGCAGTAAATATAAATCTTCGCTGCCCCCAATGGCTTGCCCGGGCACAATGAATAAGCCTGTGCCTTTAATGCAGGCGGAGGGTATTGATGAAAGGTGTCGTGCCACGCATAGGGGTCGGGGAGGATGACGAGGTTTTCAGCATTGTTGATCGACTGGATCTTATAATTGGCATAGAGCTGTGAAACAGACACAGAAAAGACACACAGTGAACTTTCAAAGCGGTTGAGGAAAACAACGGCTTGGTTCTTGTGGGTGATGCTGTTTAAATCCCAAACGAGGTCGGGGTTCTCTGGGTTACTGGCTTCCATTTTAAAGCGCTATCCCTTTTAGACGCTGAGTGGAGAGAATAATTCTTGTCAGCTGAGTATAGCTATTGGTTGTTACAGCACCACTTTTAAGTCTTTTGGGTGTTTAGAGCTTGATCTCTTTTCTTAGTTGTTTAATGCGTGAACGTTTCTCTTCACCGCTCAAAGGTTTGGTGTGTTCATTGGGGAGCGCTAGCGGGGAGGGTTCAGGCAAAACCTCGCCCAGTTTGATTCTTTCGCATAGCAGTTCGTAATGTCGTTTAAAGACAGGTAGTGCTTTGTTCTCAATATTGTTGGCGAGAAAAAACCAGTCGGAAGCTTTACCGGCCCAGTAAACCGCTGGATGTGACCAGTTGAAGTTGGTTTTGGGGCTGGGTGCTTGGCAGGCTTCTATATAGGCTTGGTAGTAATCAGGCAGGCCTAGCTCTTGTGGGTTGATCTCGCAGTGCTTAATAAGACTATGAACTGTGGGTAAAAACTCAGATTCGCGGGTTGCTTTGCGGCAAGCGAGCAGTATGCGGTCGGGAGAGTATTCTTTCAAATAGTCGAACCACAGTTTTTTGGCATAGCTTAATTTTTCGGCCGTGGGGAAGGCTTTGTGAAATTGATTGTGAAAGGTGAGCTCAAGTTCGGCGAATAGCTGATTGATGGTGTTGGTTAAGGCTTGTTTGTCGGCAGGAGAACGATTGGCCTGCTGTGAATCTGCTTGCTGAGTTTTATTGTTAGCAATGGCTTGGCCGACTTGCTCGATGATTTTGTTATCTTGCATGGCTTTTAATGTGGCCTAAAGCCCATCACTCCAGCTGGTGTCAGTGTGTTTGTCGACAAAACTTTTGTCGTTATCGTCTTTAAAGTGATTTTTATTTTGATAGACATTCCAGCCTTGATTGATCCACTTTTTAAACTGCTGATCCCAATTGGCGTGGGCTTTGCCATGATAGTGGCTGGTAAAGCTGACAAGCTGAGCCTGAATGTAATCGGTGTTGGGGCAAACCATAGCGAGAATGTATTCCATCATGTTGGCGCTGGGTTGCCAGTCGTCAGTGATGATATTACTGCTATTACCTTCTGGGTCGTCAGCCGGTGAAAAGGGTCTTAGAGCTTGCGACTGATGTGTTGACGAGGACGGAAGCTGTGTGGCGGCAGGGGGTTCGGCCTGTTGGGGGCTTAGTCGCTCTCTGGCGTAATCGATAAATAGCTTGTCCCAGGGTTGATTACGCAGTTCGCGATACTGACAGCTGAGTATAAAGTCGCGCCGCAAATCTGTTTTGATGGTGTAGGCTTGCATGCCCATCGCGGTAATGGCTGAGATGCTGCTTGCTGCAGGATGCCAGCTATTACTGATCGTTAAGTTGCCCGACGATAAATAGTCATCAAAACTGGTGTGATATGTAGGGCGTTTATTGCTCATTTAACGTCTTTCAGGAGTGATTTAAAGCTTAGCTAGATATTTGTTGTGAGGAATCAGGCTAATGGCCTGTTATTGTACGGCCAGTCTCTCATTGTCACCAGTACTTTTCCATTGTTAGGATGGCAGTTTCCCACTTCACTTTTGAGTAATTTTTATGGTTAAGCGTAAAACCGCCTTTGTTTGTGTCGACTGTGGCTCGGACTACAGTAAATGGCAGGGGCAATGTAATGATTGCGGAGCCTGGAATACGCTTAATGAAATCACGGTTTCTACCGCAAAACCCTCTAGCGGCGGGCGTCCTCAAGGTTATGCCGGAGGTGCTGGAGGAAAAGTTCAAACGCTCAAAGATATTAATTTAGAGCAAATGCCTCGTATAAGCAGTGGCGCGGAAGAATTTGACCGTGTGTTGGGTGGAGGATTAGTGCATGGCTCGGCGGTATTGCTGGGCGGGCATCCTGGTGCGGGTAAAAGTACCTTGCTGTTACAAACGATGTGCCATTTGGCAAAAACCATGGATGTGTTGTATGTGACGGGCGAAGAATCGTTGCCGCAGGTCGCCATGAGGGCGGATCGTTTGGGCTTGCCAACGGATAAATTAAAGCTGCTCTCTGAAACGGATATCGATCAAATTAGTGCCCAGGCTCAGCAGATCAAGCCAAAAGTCTTGGTGGTGGATTCTATTCAGGTAGTTCATTTGGAGGGGGTTAGCTCGGCTCCGGGTAGTGTTTCGCAGGTCAGGGAGTGTGCGGCGTTACTGACTCGATTTGCTAAAGAAACAGGCACGATTTTGATTTTGGTTGGCCATGTCACAAAAGATGGCAGTTTGGCTGGGCCTAAGGTATTGGAGCATATGGTTGACTGTTCTGTTTTGCTGGAGGGATCTGAAGATAGCCGCTTTCGTACTTTGCGGGGTCAAAAAAACCGCTTTGGTGCGGTGAATGAGTTAGGTGTGTTTGCGATGACCGAGCAGGGCTTAAAGGAAGTTAAAAATCCATCGGCCATTTTCCTGTCGAGAACTGAGCAGGCCTCATCGGGTAGTTTGGTGATGGTGGTATGGGAGGGCACAAGGCCGCTATTGGTTGAGATCCAGGCGCTGGTTGATGACTCGTCAATGAGTCAGCCCAAACGTGTGGCGGTAGGGTTAGAGCAAAACCGTTTGGCGATGCTGTTAGCGGTGTTGCATCGCCACGGTGGCTTGCATGTGGGTGATCAAGATGTATTTGTGAATGTGGTGGGAGGGGTTAAAGTGCTGGAGACCAGTGCAGATTTGGCCCTGCTGCTAGCGATTGTATCAAGTTTTAGGGACCAGCCTTTACCGCAAGATCTAGTGGTCTTTGGCGAAGTGGGCTTGTCGGGGGAGATTCGCCCCGTACCCAGCGGCCAGGAGCGTATTGTCGAAGCGGCAAAACATGGTTTCAGTAGAGCTATTGTGCCCAAGGCTAATATGCCTCGGCAGCCTATTGAAGGCATGCAGGTGATCGGAGTGACCAAGCTTGCCGAGGCGCTGGAGGCTATTTAACCGTAGGGCTAATAATCAGGTTGTGTGCTGGGCCTAGTTTAGAATATATCCTCAGTCTGGGAATTATTTATGAGCGATGCGTCAGGAGCTTGGCTGTCTTGGTTGGTTTCTTGAGGTGTATTTTCTGTTCTGAAATACTCAAAAATTGCACCCCGTTGCCCGGGTTGTGCTGGCAGGCCGGTTTCAGGATCAATTTTCACAGTAACGATGCCTTCAGGTTGTGGTAGCTCCACTTCGGGCCTGCCTTCTAGGGCAAGTGTCATAAAGTCTATCCATATGGGGAGTGCTGCCGAGCCGCCATACTCTCTTTTTCCAATCAATGCATTGTTGTCAAAACCCAGCCAGGCCGTGGTTACGATGCCTCCGCCATAACCAGAAAACCAAGCGTCAGTGGGGCCGTTAGTCGTGCCTGTTTTCCCTGCGAGGTCATTGCGGCGCAAAACCATTGCTTTTTTACCGGTTCCTTTTTTTACAACATCTCGCAACATGCTGTCGATGAGATAGGCGACTCTTACGTCGATGATCCTTTCCGCTTCGGGTGGAGGGCTTTGTTGATCTTGCAGCAGTATGTCTTCTAAGGTAGCCATTTCTTCGGGAGAGGCTTTTGCCTCTTTCTCACAGTTCATGCAGGTAGTATCTGGCGTTGCTTGATAAAGCGTGTTGCCATTGAGTGCCTCAATGCGATCGACCAAGTAGGGGGTAACTTTGTAGCCGCCATTGGCTAGTACGGAGTAGGCGCTAACGATTGATAAGGGCGTTATTGAATGGCTGCCTAAGGCCAGGGATAAATCTTTAGGTAGTTGCTTGGCGTTAAAGCCAAATCGGCTGACATAGTTGATGGTTGAGTTTATGCCTAAGCTTTTTAGTAGGCGTATAGAGACTAGGTTTCGGGATTGGTATAACGCTTTACGCAGGCGAGTGGGTCCCAAAAATTTACCGCTAGAGTTGGTGGGGCGCCAGGTGCTCTCTAGGCTGCTGTCTTCAAAAACAATAGGGGCATCGTTAATTAAGCTGGCTGGGGTGAAGCCTTTAGCGAGTGCCGCTGTATAAATAAAAGGCTTGAAGTTGGAGCCGGGCTGGCGACTGGCTTGACTGACGCGGTTGAATTTACTGTGTTGGTAATCAAAGCCGCCAACTAAGCTGATAATGGAACCGTCGCTGCTGTCTAGCGAAACGAGAGCGGCTTGAGCTGCGGGTAATTGGGCGAGCTGCCAGAGATTATGATCGCCTTTTTGAAGCCGAATAAGGTCGCCGCTACTCACTAATTCTGCTGGTTGGCTGGGCAGCGGGCTTAGCTTGTTGATGTTTTCAAATCGTCGTGTTTTCGCGAGGCTGGGCTGCCATTCAACGGTGACAGTGTCGCCTGATTTGAGCAGTGACTCAAAACCACTTTCGCTGATGCTGATGACAATGGCGGGCTGGAGGCCGCCTAGGGTGGGTGTTTCTTTTAAGACTTTTTGCCATAGCGCTAAAGTGTCTTCGCCTTCTTGGGCGACAACTTGTTGTTCTGGGCCTCGGTATCCGTGGCGTTTGTCATAGGCGAATAAGCCTTTAACTACGGCTGCTTGGGCGCGATTTTGCAGCTCGGAGTTGATGGTGGTGTAGACTTTATAGCCGTCAGTATAAGCTTTGCGTCCGTGTAGCTTGAGCATTTCTTGGTGGGCTAATTCAGCAACGTACCCGGCATCAACGTTGAGGGTGGCGCCATGAGTTTTGGCGGTTACGGGTTGCTGGATGGCTATTTGATAATCTTGCTGGCCTATATAATCGAGGCCGAGCATGCGCCCAAGAATCCAGTTTCTGCGCTGAACGGCTCGCTCAGGGTTGGCAATGGGATTAAGGCTGGATGGCCCTTTAGGTAGGCCGGCCAGCATGGCAAGTTGTGCGAGCTCAAGGTCTTTAATGGATTTCCCGTAGTAGACCTGGGCTGCGGCTTCGATACCGTAGGCTCTTTTGCCGAGAAAGATTTTGTTCAAGTACAGCTCTAAGATTTCTTGCTTGCTGAGCTCTTGTTCAATCTGTAGGGCGAGGAAAATCTCGTTAAATTTACGGGAGAACGTCCGCTCTAGGCTGAGGAAGTAGTTTTTGGCGACTTGCATAGTTATTGTGCTGCCGCCGGTTTTTATGGACCCTGTAATGATTAATTGTGATGTAGCTCTAAGCAAACCTTTGATATCTACGCCATGATGGTCATAGAAACGATCGTCCTCTGCCGCCAAAATAGCATTAATAAATTGGGTGGGGATGTCGGCGAAGGCAATAGGTGTTCGTCGTTTTTCCCCAAATTCGCCAATGAGTGCGCCATCTTGGGTGTAGATTTTCAGTGGCGTTTGTAGTTGAACGTCCCTTAAGGCGTCGACAGGCGGCAAGTTTGGGCTTAAATATAAGAATGCGCTGGCGATAATAAGAGTCGCGCCGGCAAAGCCGGTTAAGGTCAGCCAAAGGCAGATCCTGGCAAATTTTGTGAGATGAGACATACTTCTCCAGTCAGTATGAAGTTGAAAGACATACTTTACATTAAAGTTATTTTCTAAAGTGTGAAATTATAAGCGTTTTTTTTACAGATATATATTTGCTTAATTGTTAATCGTGATATTTAATGTAATCTATAAAAGTTCGCTGTAAGTTACGGGTGCAAATAGGAAAAATGCTGTGCTAAGCGGTTTATTCGGAAAGAAAAAGAAAGTTCCAGTACTGGGAATGGACATAAGTTCTAGTTCAGTGAAGGTGCTCGAGCTCAGTCAAAATGGCAATAGCTATAAAGTTGAAAGCTTTTCGGTGGCATCTTTGCCGCCTAACTCTGTGGTGGAAAAGAACATCGTTGAGCTGGAGTCAGTTGCTGAATCAGTGGCTAAGGCTCATAAATCGAGCCAGTCGAAATTAAAAACAGTTGCAGTTGCAGTTGCTGGGTCGGCGGTTATTACCAAGCAAATTGAAATGCCTGCTGACCTTAGCGATGACGCGATGGAGTCTCAGATTACTTTAGAGGCTGATCAGTACATACCTTACCCCTTGGACGAAGTCGCGATAGACTTTGAGGTGCAGGGCCCTTCAGAGCGAAGCCCTGATCAAGTCGACGTATTGCTGGCGGCTTGCCGAAGGGAGAATGTGGATCTCAGGGAAGATGCCTTAGAGATGGCTGAGCTGACCGCCAAGGTAGTTGATGTTGAGGCCTATGCGATTGAAAGAGCTTATAGCTTATTAGAGCCTCAGATCGATGTCGAGGAAGATGGTGCCATCGCTATTGTGGACATTGGCTCAACGATGACGACCTTAAGTGTTTTAGTTGGCGGCCAAACAGTTTATACCCGTGAGCAATTGTTTGGTGGCAAGCAGTTAACGGAAGAAATTCAACGACGTTATGGTTTGTCGATGGATGAGGCCGGGTTGGCTAAAAAACAAGGTGGACTGCCTGACGATTATGAGCCTGAAGTGTTAGAGCCTTTCCGAGAGGCTGTGGTTCAGCAGGTCACGAGATCGTTACAGTTTTTCTTCTCTTCTAGCCAATATAATGATGTTGATCATATTGTGTTAGCCGGTGGCGTTGCGTCGATGGCAGGTCTTGCTGAATTGGTGCAAAACAAACTCGGTACCACAGCTAGTGTTGCAAACCCATTTGCCAATATGGCATTAAACCCTTCGGTAGATGCAATGGCCTTAAGTAACGATGCTCCCTCGTTGATGATCGCATGTGGCTTGGCAATGAGGAGTTTTGACTAATGGCTAATATTAACTTACTCCCTTGGCGTGAAGAACGGCGCCAAGAAATGCAAAAGGCATTTATTACCGTGCTTGTTGCTGTCGCAGTTTTAGCAGGTTTATTAGTTTGGTTGGCTGATATGCAGGTGAGTGGCCAAATAGAAAATCAAACCGCAAGAAATAACTACTTACAGACAAATCTAGACGAGCTAGATCGTCAAGTAAAAGAAATTAAAGCGTTAGATAAGAAGAAGAAAGAGCTGTTGGCTAAAAGAAAGGTTATCCAGGAGTTGCAAGGGAATAGACCGGTTATTGTTAGGATTTTTGATGAAATGGTTCAAACCTTGCCAGATGGTGTTTTTTATCAGTCTCTAAGCCGAAAGGATGATGGTATATCTTTAAAGGGCACTGCTGAGTCAAATAATAGAATATCAAGTTTGATGCGTAAGCTGGAAGAGTCCGACTGGTTCTCTGCGCCAAATCTAACCGCAGTTACGGCTAGTCCTGAATTTGGCGAACAGGCAAGTTCATTTATGTTGTCTTTTAAGATAGGCGCTCCTAAATCTGATGGTAAGGAGGGGGGTAAATGAATCTCCAAGAAGCAATAAAAGAGCTAGACGGTTTTGATATTAACGATCTCGATTTTGAGAATATGGGGTCGTGGCCAATTATTGTTAAAACTGTCCTGTGCTCGGTTATTTTTTGTGGTGGGTTAGCGTTAGGTTATTTTTATGATGTTGCCGATTTGCAAACCAACTTAGTTCAGGTTGAGGGGACAGAAGTGCAGCTTAAAAAGGATTATGCTTTTAAAGCAAGGAAGGCGGCTAATCTTGAAGAGTATCGTGAGCAAATGGCTGAAATGGAAGAGTCATTCGGCGCCTTGGTAAAACAGTTGCCTAGTGATACGGAGGTGCCTGGTCTATTGGAAGATATTACCAATAGAGGTCGCGAAACCGGCTTGGAAATAAAGTCCATAAAGCTTCAGGCTGAAAAAGCACTAGAGTTTTATGTTGAGCTGCCAATTTCCATCGTCGTTATAGGGACTTATCATGACATATCATCTTTTGTGAGCGGTGTCGCAAGCCTGTCACGTATTGTTACGTTACATGATTTCTCTTTAAAGGATTTAGGGGCTGGCAATTTGGAAATGAATATTGTTGCCAAGACCTATCGGTATAAAAATGTAGATGGGGATCTGTGATGAAGGCAGTTTTATTGCAAGAGACATCTCCTAAAAAAATAACGCTTATTTTTTTGGCCTTGTTGTTAAGTGCGTGTAGTAGTTCTGATTTTAGTGATTTAGACCTCTACATGGCTGCGGAGCGAGCAAAGCCAAAAGGTGTCATTAAACCAATCCCACCTTTTAAAACGTATAAATCGTTTAGGTATAGTGCTTTAGGGTTACGCAGCCCATTTGAAAAGCCTGTTGAGGTGAGAGAAATTAAGCGATTGCAAGCGAGTAGCAATGTTAAGCCCGATGAAAATAGAACAAAGGAATATCTTGAAAAATTTGGTATCGAGTCATTATTAATGGTGGGTACCTTGGAGCAGGCTGGTAATATATGGGCCTTGATTCAAGATAATGATGGCGGGGTTAATAGGGTTAAAACTGGCAATTATATGGGGCGCAATCATGGCCAAGTTGTGGAAGCAACGGATAGCTATATTGCGGTTATAGAAATTGTGCCTAACGGCGTTGATGGCTGGATTGAAAGACCCAGAACCATTAAGTTAAAAGTGAAAGAATAATGATAGCGGAGAAGTCGATGGATACCGGAATAAGACAACCCAAGCTAAAGCAGGTGATGGCGAGCTGCCATGTTGGTAGGTCAAGGCCGCTATTGGCTGTTTTGGCTCTGGCTGGTGTTCTCGCATCTAACATTGCTTTGTCGGCCGTAAATTTGACCGATATAGACTTTAGTTCAAAAAAAGGTGGGCGATTTCAAGTTAAGTTAGAGTTTGATGGTACGCCTCCAGAGCCTAAAGGCTACAATATTGAGAAGCCTGCCAGAATCGCATTGGATTTTGATGGAGTTGCTAGCCTATTAAAACAAAAAAAACACCCATTATCATTTGGCAATGCAAGTAGCGCGGTTGTTCTAGAGTCTGGTGGCCGTACAAGAATGATTCTAAATTTAGTAGAGTTGGCGCCATACACGACTCGGGTAAATGGCAATACATTATTTGTTGAGGTAGGTGATGCTGGAGCGAGAGATTATTTAAAGCCTACACGAGAAGATAAAATAATTGCAGCGACGACCAATAAGCTTCACTCGGCAGGTAATAGCATAGCGAGCATCGACTTTAAGCGTGGCGAGCAAGGAGAAGGTCAGCTGCTGGTAAGGCTAGATAATCCAAAAGCAGACATTAATGTTTTTGTTGAAGGTAATAAAATCAAAGTAGACTTTAAAGGCGTGTCTATTTCAGAAGCGTTGCAGCGACGTTACGATGTGAGTGATTTTGCAACGCCAATACAGCAAGTAGAGGCCTCTGCAAATGAAGGGGGTGCTATTTTCTCAATGAGAGCCCTTGGTGAGTATGATTATCTTGCCTATCAGACGGATAATGATTACGTCATAAGCGTAAAACCGTTGACTAAGGCGGAGTCGGAAAAACGTCAAAAAGAATTTGCCTATGTTGGTGAGAAGTTATCGCTAAATTTTCAAGATATTGAGGTTAGAGCGGTACTGCAGCTTATTGCAGACTTTACCGGACTTAACTTGGTGGCAAGTGATACGGTTTCAGGCAAAATCACGCTACGCTTGCAGAATGTGCCTTGGGATCAGGCGTTGGAGTTAGTATTAAAAACCAAGGGATTGGATCAGCGCAAAGTGGGTAATGTACTCATGGTGGCGCCTGCGGCAGAGATTGCTGAGAGAGAGCGCCAAGAGATTGAGAATAACAAACAAATTGAGGAGTTGGCGCCACTGCAAACGGAATATCTGCGTATTCGTTATGCTGATGCCGGTGAGTTATATAAGTTATTTAGTGCCCAAGGTGGCGGCGGTGATGGTTCAGCCTCTGCAACGACAAGTTTATTGTCAAACAGGGGTTCAGTTATTGTCGATGAGCGCACGAACTCGCTCCTGGTAACAGAAACCGCCCAAAAGCTAGAAGAGTTTAGGCGGGTTATAAAATTATTAGATGTGCCAATTCGTCAGGTATTGATTGAGGCTAGAATTGTTATTGCGAATTCAGATTTTGATGAGCAATTAGGTATCGAATGGGGTGGTGTTTATGAAACCGGGGCCGGTGATGGGCGTCTGATTGGTGGCGGCAGTAACAATACTTTTGTTGAACAGTCTAATCGAGAGACTATAGATTGGGGTAATGCCTTGGGTGTTGATTTAGGGGTGGGCAGTCCTGCTGGATCTTTCGCTTTAGGTTATATTGGTTCGGATATCGCTTTATCTATTGAGTTGTCGGCCCTAGAGTCTCAGGGGCGCGGTGAGATTGTTTCTCAACCCAAGGTGATCACTGGTGATAAGCAGCAAGCAGTCATTAAGTCAGGTACTGAGGTGCCCTATCAGGAGTCGTCTGGCAATGGAGCGACTACCATTTCATTTAAAGAAGCTGTGTTGAAGTTAGAGGTGACTCCAAGCATAACCCCTGACGACAGAATCATTATGGATCTCAATATCACTCAAGATTCGGTTGGCGATTTGGTCCCCTCAGGTAATGGCGGTTTTGTGCCGACTATCGACACCACAGAGTTGATAACACAGGTGTTAGTGGGTAATGGGGAGACGGTTGTTTTGGGTGGTGTCTTTAGAACAGAAGATGTGAAGTCTGAAACCAAGGTGCCGGTACTGGGCGATATACCTTACTTGGGCCGCCTTTTCACTCAAACCTCAGTAAGACAAGTGAAGGCTGAAACGCTAATCTTTATTACTCCCAGAATTCTAGCCGATACTCTTGTCGACTAACTCTATGAAAGCATTAGGTAATATTTTTTTAGTCGGCCCCATGGGGGCCGGCAAGTCTACTATTGGCCGCTTGTTAGCGGCTGAGCTACGTCTCAACTTTAAAGATACCGATAAGGAAATCGAAGATAAATCTGGTGTGGATATCCCTTGGATTTTTGATATGGAAGGTGAAGAAGGCTTCAGGTTAAGAGAGGCAGATATGCTGGATGAATTGACCCAGCAAGATAAAATATTACTCGCTACGGGTGGTGGGGTTGTTATCAAATCAGAAAACCGTAAGGCATTGGCGAGTCGTGGGCAGGTTGTCTATCTGAAAACATCCATTGATGAGCAAGTGCGTCGTACGAGCAGAGATACCAAAAGGCCTTTGTTGCAGAATGATGACCCAAGAGCTGTGTTGACGGCTTTGATGAATGAGAGGCACCCGCTCTATGAAGAAATCGCGGATTATGTCGTTGAGACTGATGGTCGCAGCCCAAAATCAGTCGCTCTAGAAATAAGCAGAAAAGTTACAACCTAAACTCTAAAACTAATGGCATAGTAAGTTTATGCCTCGCCCCTTATAATGCGTTCGAATTCCCTCCAATTTCGAGAAGTAAAGAATGCAAACCCTCAGTGTTGATTTAGGCGATAGAAGTTACCCCATCTATATTGGTGCTGGCCTATTAGATAAGCCAGAATTACTACGGGATCACATTGCGGGTAAACAGGTGATGGTGGTGACGAACTCAACCATTGCGCCTTTGTATTTGTCTAAAATAAGAGGCAGTTTACAAGGCCTTCACTACTCAGAAGTTATTTTGCCTGACGGTGAACAATACAAAAAATTAGATGTTCTTTCTAAGATTTATGATCAATTATTAACGGATAGACACAATAGAACCACAACCCTTGTTGCGTTAGGTGGAGGTGTCATTGGGGATATGACGGGCTATGCTGCCGCTAGTTATCAGCGCGGTGTCAATTTTATACAGATTCCCACGACACTATTGTCTCAGGTAGATTCCTCCGTTGGTGGTAAAACAGGGGTAAACCATCCCTTAGGTAAGAATATGATTGGTGCATTTCACCAGCCTCAATGTGTGATTGCCGATACCGATACCTTAAACACATTACCTGACAGAGAGCTGTCAGCGGGTATCGCTGAAGTTATAAAATATGGTTTGATCTGTGATAAGCCTTTTTATCAATGGTTGAAGGACAATGTTTCTAGCCTATTAGTCAGAGACCAGCAGAGTTTAATTAAAGCCATCTATCAGTCTTGTTTAAATAAAGCTGAAATTGTTGCTGGCGATGAAAGAGAATCAGGGATAAGAGCCATCTTAAACTTAGGGCACACATTTGGGCATGCTATTGAAACCGCTCAAGGGTATGGGAATTGGTTGCATGGTGAAGCGGTAGCTGCGGGTATGGTAATGGCATTAATCCTCTCCTCAGAAAAAAACTGGATAACTGCCGAGTCAGTTACCGAACTTGAGAACTTATTAGATAAGGCTGGCCTGCCGATTAGGCCGCCGGCTATGACCCAGCAACAGTTCTTAGATTTGATGGCGGTTGATAAAAAAGTATTAGATGGCCAGCTAAGGTTAGTGCTGTTAGAAGAGGTTGGTAAAGCGATTGTCACTGCAGATGTGACTGAGCTGGAAGTGAGAAGTACATTACAGGCTGCTGGTATAGCAAGCTAAAGATAAAATAATAATGAGGGACGATAATGTTGTCTCCTAAAAAACTGTCAGAAACGTTTAATGATCACCATGTCAGTCGTTTGGATTTAGGTCAAGATCCATTTGATAGAAATTATAATAGCAATTCTTTCTATCACGGCGGCGAGCGCAGAAAGGTTTTAGAGCAGTTAGTACATTATGGCCGCTATAGTAAACAGCCTGTCTTGCTGACAGGCGATGTCGGCAGTGGTAAAGATCGCATACTCACAGAGATTATAGACCAATTACAAGCGGTTATGGATTGCTGCCGAGTAAGTGTAGAGTTGTTATCCAATCCCTCGGCAATATTATCGGCTATCGCAGAGCGGCTAAGTTTAAAATTAGACGCTAACAATTCTCTACAATCATTCATTGAAGCCTTAAAGTTTACTTTAAGCGACGATGAAGAGGTAGAACCTCTCTTCATCGTCGTAGAAAAAGTCCAGTTGCTATCTGCAGATGATCTTGAGTTTTTATTTGATTTACAAAGGTCCGGTCACGGAGGGATCCATATGTTAATGGTTTCTGACGAGCTGACGGCAACACTAGAAGTGTTTTGTGGTGAGGGTAGGCAGGCGTTAAAAGCGATAAAGCTCAGGCCGCTTAACCAGCAGGAAACCATAGAGTTTGTTATAGCGTTACTGCACGGTGTTGGGTATGCCGGTGATATGCCGTTAACGAAAGAGCAGTGGCAAGAGTTGTATGAAAAGTCCCAGGGTAATTTTTATGCAATTAAGGAATGGATGCCAGAGATATTAATGGAAGGTGTTTCATCTTCCGTTAAAAATAGATCTTTAGGCATCCCCATTACTCATATACTAGCAATCAGTATTTTGGCTGCATCAATAACAATCGCCTATTTTTATCAAGATAATAATATTGATGTGGTTAATTCGGCTGCAGGTCAAGAAAAACAACAAGATAAGAAAAAAGAGCTAACAAATCAAAAAAATCTGAAAGTAACTGCAGTCGATGAAGTTGAGAAAGTAGTCACTAAGAGAAAAGAACGGGATCCTGCTGGACGAGAAAAGGCAGCGCAGTCGGATTTAGTGACGAAGGTAGAAAAAATAATCGCTTCTCCTAATGTGATAGAGAAAATATCAAAAAGGACTGATGGCGCGCAAGTGGATAAGGAAATAAAATCTGCTGAAAGCGCAATAGGGCTAATGAAAGTTGAATTGAAGAACTCGCTAGCTAATAACGGGAAGGGAAAAGAGATTGTTCCGGTAATACCATTAAACACTAAAAATATATCAGTATATTCAAAACAAGAGCAGCGGATAATGAACCTGCCTAGAAACGCTTATATGTTACAGGTATTGGGTGCCAGAAAAGAAGAGAGTGCGGTTGCTCTTGTCAAAAAATACACTAATAGACTGCCGGTCACATATTTCGAGACAGTATTAAAAAATAAACCTTGGTTTGTTGTGTTACTGGGGCCATATGATAATAGAGATAAAGCGCTATCAGCTGTTCAGCAATTGCCGCAAGCTCTGCAAAAACAGAAGCCGTGGGCTAGAAGTGTTTCAGGTATACAGGCTGAAATTCTCAAATAAACAGACGTAATATCTCTAAATGTATTGTCTGTGTCTATTCGCCTGCCTATGGTTTGTTCTCTCCGGACTGAGTGTGTAGTATAAATTTCGCTTTTCGGGTAAATGAGCCAAAAGTTAAAGTTTTCAGCGCATCCGATTATTGATTAACGGTAATAACCAGAGAGTGTGCTTTTATGAATACAGGCCTGTATAGACCTGAAGACGTCCGTGACAATTGCGGTTTTGGTCTTATTGCTCACATGCAAGGTGAGCCGAGTCATTCATTATTAACAACAGCCATTGAGTCTTTAACGTGTATGACCCATCGAGGTGGTATTGCCGCTGATGGGAAAACAGGTGATGGCTGTGGCTTGCTGATGAAAAAGCCAGAGAGTTTTTTTCGGCTAGTGGTAAAAGAACAGTGTGGGGTTGAGCTGGCAAGCAACTTTGCTGTTGCGCAGCTGTTTTTAAACACCAATGAAGGCTTGGCAAAAAAATCTAAAGAGGCTGTAGAGTTAATTGCACAAGAGTCTGGGACCCCCGTCGTGGCTTGGCGAAAGGTGCCTGTTGACCGAGAAGTATGTGGTGAGGTTGCGTTAAGTACCCTGCCAGTTATAGAGCAATGTTTTTTTGATTTAAGTGATAACGATAAGGCTGAAAACAGCCTAAAGCTGTTTGTAATACGCAAAAAAATTGAAAAGTCATTAGTGGAAGATGAAGATTTTTATATTTGTAGTTTATCAGAGTCGGTTATTTCTTATAAAGGCTTGGTAATGCCTGGTGACTTGCCAAAATTCTATCTCGACTTGGCCGATCCGCGTTTAGAAACAGCAATCTGCGTTTTTCATCAGCGTTTTTCAACCAATACTTTACCTAAATGGCCATTGGCGCAGCCCTTTAGATTGCTAGCGCATAATGGTGAGATCAATACCATTCAAGGCAATAGGAACTGGGCTAATGCGAGAAGAAGTAAATTTGCCAGTGAGCGGTTACCTGACCTCGATGATTTAGGTCCATTAGTTAACGCCACGGGCTCCGACTCATCAAGCTTAGATAATATGTTAGAGCTAATGATTGCTGGCGGAATGGATTTGTTTAAAGCTGCGCGTTTATTGGTACCACCCGCCTGGCAAAACATGGATAGAATGGATACTGATGTTAGGGCGTTTTATGAATATAACTCAATGCACATGGAATCATGGGATGGGCCGGCCGGTATCGTACTGACAGATGGCCGTTATGCCGTATGCATGCTGGATAGGAACGGGCTTCGCCCAGCCAGATATGTCATCACAAAAAATGGATTTATCACTTTAGCATCAGAGGTGGGAACTTATAACTATCGACCAGAAGATGTCATTGAAAAGGGGCGTGTAGGTCCGGGTCAGATTTTGGCGGTGGACACTGAGAGCGGTAAACTGCTGAGTAATGATGATATTGAAAATGAATTAAAGTCAGCCCATCCCTACAAGCAATGGCTGCGTGATTATGCGGATAGAATAGAATCGACCTTAGACCCTCTCGAGGGTGATAAATTATTGAATCCAGAAGAGCTAACTGTTTACCAAAAAATGTTTCAGGTCAGTTTTGAAGAGCGTGAACAAGTCTTGAGACCTCTGGCAGATAGTGGCAATGAGGCAACAGGCTCAATGGGTGACGATACACCTATGGCCGTATTATCACAAAAACAGCGTAGCATTTACGACTACTTCAGGCAAAAGTTTGCTCAAGTGACTAACCCACCAATAGATCCATTACGTGAAGCTATTGTGATGAGTTTAGAAAGTTGTATTGGTGCAGAAAAAAATGTTTTTGAGCAGTCGCCGGCCCATGCCAGACGTATTGTTTTAAACTCACCCATATTATCAGCCTACAAATTTAAAGCGTTATTAAATGTTGATGATGAGCATTATCGTCATCAAAAAATTGACTTGTGTTACGACCCAGATAAACAAAGTTTAAAACAAGCAATAGAGGCTGTTTGTAAAGCGGCAACAAAATCTGCTGGTGAAGGTTATGTGTTAATTGTACTGAGTGATAGAAACTTGGTACAGGGAACGATGCCTATTCACAGCTTGTTGGCTACAGGGGCAGTACATCACGCATTAAGCAGCGCCGGTAAGCGCTGTGATACCAATATAATTGTTGAAACCGGTTCGGCGAGAGATTCACATCATTTTGCTTGCCTTGTTGGCTTTGGTGCAACTGCGGTCTACCCTTATCTGGCTTATAGTGTACTGGATGATTTGATTCGCAGTGGTGAGGTGTTAGGTGATCCAATACAAGCACTCCGTAATTATCGTAGAGGTGTAAATAAGGGGGTATTGAAAATCCTGTCAAAAATGGGCATCGCCACCATTGCATCTTATCGGAGTTCACAATTATTTGAAGCGGTAGGTTTATCCGACGAAGTCGTCAATCTATGTTTCTGTGGTGTAGCCAGTCGTATACAGGGTGCTAGATTTGATGACTTGCAAATTGATCAACAGCTATTAGCTGAAAGAGCTTGGCTAACTCGAAAGCCTATAGAGCAAGGTGGTTTACTGAAATATGTACACGGCCAGGAATATCACGCCTTTAATCCCGATGTCATTACAGGCCTGCAAGATGCCGTTCAAACAGGCGACTTTCAGCTGTGGAAAAAATATGCTGACACCGTCAATCAAAGACCGGTGACAACTTTAAGAGACTTATTAGGATTTTCAGAAAACGTTAAACCAATTTCAATTGATGAGGTTGAACCGATTGAAAATATTCTGCCGCGTTTTGATTCTGCGGGGATGTCCTTAGGAGCATTAAGCCCCGAAGCGCACGAAGCATTGGCCATTGCGATGAACCGTTTAGGTGGGCGATCAAACTCCGGTGAAGGCGGTGAAGATTCTGCCCGATACGGGACTGAAAGAAGTTCAAAAATAAAACAAATTGCCTCGGGACGATTTGGTGTAACGCCTCATTATTTGGTCAATGCAGAAGTGCTGCAAATCAAAGTGGCGCAAGGAGCAAAACCCGGCGAGGGTGGTCAGCTGCCGGGTGGTAAAGTCAATGCGCTTATAGCTCGTTTGCGTTATGCCGTGCCCGGCGTGACATTAATATCGCCACCACCACATCACGATATTTATTCGATAGAAGATTTAGCGCAACTCATATTCGATCTAAAACAGGTTAATCCTTCTGCGCTAGTCTCGGTAAAGTTAGTGTCTGAGCCAGGCGTGGGCACCATCGCCGCCGGTGTAGCCAAAGCCTATGCCGATTTAATCACCATCTCGGGCTATGACGGAGGTACCGCTGCCAGCCCATTAACATCGATTCGTAATGCCGGCTCCCCTTGGGAATTGGGGTTGTCTGAGGTGCAGCAGACCTTGCGCGCCAATGGCTTGCGTGGGCAAGTACGTTTGCAAACCGATGGCGGTTTAAAAACGGGTTTGGATGTTGTGAAGGCGGCGATACTCGGTGCCGAAAGTTTTGGTTTTGGAACCACCCCAATGGTGGCCTTAGGGTGTAAGTTTTTACGCATCTGCCATTTAAATAATTGCGCCACAGGCGTGGCTACCCAAAATGATTATCTTCGTGATGAGCATTTTATAGGCACCGTAGAGATGGTGATGAACTTCTTTAAATTTCTAGCCATGGAAACCCGTGAGTGGTTGGCTGTATTGGGCGTTCGCTCTTTAGAGGAATTGATTGGGCGTACCGATTTGTTAACCAAAATGGGTGAGCAAAGTGAAAAACAAAATAATTTGGATTTATCTCCCCTCTTATATAAAGACGTGACCTTGGTTGATCGGCCAGAATTTTGCCAGGTTGAAGCTAATGCACCCTTTGACAAAGGCTTAAAAGCTGAACAGATTTTAGCGGTAACTCAACAGGCAATCATTAATCAGTCGGGAGGGCAGTATAATTTTGAGATAACTAATTGTGATCGCTCTATTGGCGCGCGTTTGTCGGGTGAAATCGCTAGGCATCATGGCAACGATGGCATGAGCGGCTCACCAATCACCTTAAACTTAAGCGGTACTGCTGGGCAAAGTTTTGGTGTCTGGAATGCCGGTGGTTTGCATATGAATTTGCAGGGCGATGCGAACGATTACGTGGGGAAGGGTATGGCGGGTGGTAAAATTGTTATTCGCCCACCAGCGGGTAGCACGCTTAAATCTGAGCGTACCTCTATTATGGGTAACACTTGCTTGTATGGCGCAACCGGCGGTAAGTTATTTGCATCCGGAAAAGCGGGTGAGCGTTTTGCCGTGCGTAACTCTGGCTGCCATGCTGTTATCGAAGGTGCTGGTGATCACTGTTGTGAATATATGACAGGTGGCAATGTCACTGTGTTAGGTTCTACTGGGGTTAACTTCGGTGCGGGTATGACAGGGGGCTTTGCTTATGTATTAGATGAAGATCGTGGCTTTGTCGATAAATACAACAGCGAACTGGTGCAAATTCAACGATTGAATGTTGAGTCTATGGAGGCCTACCGCCATCATTTGCGGGATAATCTCCGTGAGTTTGTGGCAGAGACAGGCTCTGTGTGGGGGCAAACGATTCTCGATAATTATATCGATTATGTTGCCAGATTTTGGATGGTAAGCCCTAAGGCTGCCAGTTTGGATGCGCTCTTGGCTACCACCAAGCAGCGTCCTGAATAAGCCCGCATAAGAGAGAATAACGATGTCAGATAGACGTGGAAATGATCGACTAAATTCAGCCCGATTAAACTCAAACCGAATAAATAATGATTTCCAGTTCGTTGATGTGGGCAGGCAAGATCCTACAAAAAAGGATGTACAGTCGCGCACCAAAGAGTTTAGGGAAATTTACCAGCCCTATGGAAAAACCGAAGTGCAACAACAGGCACATCGCTGTTTGTCATGTGGTACCCCTTACTGTGAATGGAAGTGCCCGGTGCACAACTTTATTCCTAACTGGTTGCAGTTAGTTTCCGAAGGTAATTTGTTTAAAGCAGCAGAGTTGTCACACCAAACCAATACGCTGCCTGAAGTCTGCGGTCGAGTATGCCCACAAGATAGATTGTGCGAAGGTGCTTGTACTTTAGATGATGGCTTTGGCGCGGTGACCATAGGCTCTACCGAAAAATATATTACCGATACCGCCTTGGCTATGGGCTGGCGACCTGATTTAAGTGATCGCGTGTGGACTGATAAAAAGGTCGCCGTGATAGGCGCAGGCCCCGCAGGTTTAGGTTGTGCTGATGTGTTGGTGCGGGCGGGGGTTAAGCCGGTGGTGTTTGATCGCTATCCGGAGATTGGTGGTTTATTAACCTTCGGCATTCCTGAGTTTAAACTGGAAAAATCTGTGTTGTCGCGCCGCCGGTTGATTTTTGAAGAGATGGGCATCGAATTTAGACTCAAGACTGACATCGGTGATGATAAGAGTTCTGATATCACTATGGCCAAATTAATGGCAGAATACGACGCCGTGTTTATGGGCATGGGCACCTACAAGTCTATGAAGGGTGGCTTCCCCGGTGAAGATAAGCCCGGTGTGTACGATGCCCTGCCCTTTCTAGTGGCTAATGTTAACCGTAATCTAGGTTTTGAGCAGCACCCAGAGGATTACATCTCAGTACGCGGTCAGCGGGTAGTCGTATTGGGGGGGGGCGATACGGCGATGGATTGTAACCGCACTGCCATACGTCAATCGGCCGAAAGTGTGACTTGTGTTTATCGCCGAGATGAGGACAATATGCCCGGCTCACGTCGTGAGGTAGCCAACACCAAGGAAGAAGGCGTGCGATTTAAGTTTAACCGTCAGCCAGTTGCCATCATGGGCGATAATACGGTTGAAGGTGTTCAGGTTGTTATTACGCAGTTGGGTGAGCCTGACGAAAATGGTCGGCGCCGACCCGAAGTGGTGCCTGGCAGTGAAGAAATTATTCCCGCTGATGTGGTGCTAGTGGCCTTTGGTTTTCAGCCAAACCCACCGGCCTGGTTAGCGGAGCATGGTGTAGAAATTAATGATTGGCATGGGGTAATTGCCCCTGAACACCAGTGTTATAAATTTCAAACCAGCAACAAAAAAGTGTTTGCCGGCGGCGATATGGTGCGCGGTTCCGATTTGGTGGTGACAGCAATTTGGGAGGGGCGTCAGGCGGCTGAAGGCATTCTTGATTTTTTAAAAGTCTAATAGATAAAGCTCTAGTTAGACATAGCAAGAGAATTAACAGTCAATGTCTGAATTAAAAAACGATCGTTTCTTAAAAGCTTTAATGCGTGAACCCGTAGACGTAACCCCTGTGTGGATGATGCGTCAAGCGGGTCGCTACTTGCCAGAATATAGAGCGAGTCGTGCTCGGGCAGGTGACTTTATGTCGCTGTGTATGAATCCACAATTAGCCTGTGAAGTAACCCTGCAACCACTAGAACGTTACCCCTTAGATGCGGCGATTCTATTTTCAGATATTTTAACCATCCCCGACGCGATGGGCTTAGGCTTGTATTTTGAAACCGGTGAAGGCCCACGGTTTAAAAATCCTGTACAAGATGAAAAAGCGATCGAGGCATTAGAGGTCATTAACCCGCATAAAGATTTAGGCTATGTGATTGATGCGGTTAGCACTATCCGTCGCGAACTGAATGGCCGTGTACCGCTGATTGGTTTCTCCGGCAGTCCTTGGACGTTGGCTACCTACATGGTAGAAGGTGGCTCCAGTAAAGATTACCGTCGCACTAAACAAATGATGTACAACCAACCAGAAGTATTCCATCAATTGCTGACTAAGTTAGCCGATTCGGTGGTTCTGTATTTAAACGCACAAATCGAAGCGGGCGCACAAGCAGTACAAATTTTTGATAGCTGGGGCGGCGCTTTATCACACACCGCTTATAGAGAGTTCTCACTTAACTATATGCAACGTATTGTCGACGGTTTAATCCGAGAGCGTGAAGGTAGGAAAGTGCCAGTGATTTTATTCACCAAAGGTGGTGGCCAATGGTTAGAGCCTATGGCCGCAACGGGTGCTGATGCCCTAGGTTTAGATTGGACTACCGATATCGCTCAAGCTCGGGCGCGGGTAGGTGATAAAGTGGCGCTGCAAGGTAATATGGATCCAAGTATGTTGTATGCTTCGCCGGCAAGAATTCGTGAAGAAGTGGCGTCTATATTAAAAGGTTTTGGCAAGGGTAATGGCCATATCTTTAACCTGGGGCATGGTATCACCCCAGAGGTAGACCCAGAGCATGCCGGCGTATTTATTAATGCCGTGCATGAGTTTTCAGCGCAGTATCACCAGTAAGTCGATTTTAATCGCGTGGTAAATCCAATAACTATAACGCTATAAAATAGTATCAAGCTGAACGCCGGTGCGAAAACTATATAAAAATATTCATAATTAGCACTAAACCTAAGCTCTGCCACACTGTATATTAAAAAGGGCTATCCACTTAGAGATACCGCCACTATATGTAGTGTTTACCTATTTTTAATTTTATTATAGGTCAAAGGAGGGCGTGCTATGGACTGCTCCAATAAACGGTAAAATACTAACCCTCTGGATCTCGACGTTCTTCGATTAAATCGAAAAGTAGATTCATCTAGATAGTAATCTAGCTGCTTTGATTGAACGGCACCTTGGTATGTTCCTAGCAGCCGGCGTTTTAACAGTGATGTTATCCGATGAACACTAGGCATTGTTTCATGGGCTGGAATACTAGAGCCTAAATGAGGGTTTTACTTCTTGAATAGCCTTTATCAATTATTGAACTGTAGGCTGGTGATCCATCTGTGCAGATCTGACTATTTGGTTCAACTACATCGCATATGAAGCCTTCTATATTCTTTTTTGTTGCGCCACTCATTTGACGTTAACGTATACGCCCGAATCCTTTTGGCTCTAACAAGTCTATCGCGACTAGAACAACAACCTTTGATCTAACTGCTTGATTATTCGATGCCTTTCTATGCAGAAAGGTTTTAATGCTGCGCTAGGGATGACAGCAATACTGCATACCCATACCCGCCGTCTCGATTATCACCCACATGTCCACATCGTCGTGCCCGGTGGCGGCATCAATGTTAAGCGAACACAATGGCATAAAATCAAAGGGGAT
>JBNMPS010000024.1:0-25167 GCA_051277005.1 Pseudohongiellaceae bacterium | reverse complement strand
ATTATACCCTAAAACCGAGGTGAGGGTGAAAGCCTATAGGGCGTCTAGCTAACGCTTTAAGCAAAAAAACCTACAACAAGATGTTTTTATTACCCCTTTTACAAGTAAACAACCACTAACCACAAACCACAAAAACATGATACAGCCCCATACCACAACGGCTACATCTGAGCTTGAATTCACTGCGGCCGGTTTAACGTAATTTACACGAGTGTTGTTCACGGAGCCGCTCTGCCGGGCTAGGCTTGGCCCGGTAATCCATCAAAGCAGCCCTAAACGCCTAAAACAGACACAAAAAAAGGAGGCATAACCTCCTTTTCAAACCAATCAACCTATGTTTATTACACTATATAGGCTCACAACCTTTGAGCATCAACGCTAAATTGGTGCTATTTTTAACAGATTCATAGTAACTGGCAGCATTTTTTGTGATATCCATATTACTGACATCATAGCCAGATATTTTGGCAATCTCATTCAACTGCGCCCAAGAGCTTTTATCTCGATCATATGCAGAAAACATTGATTTGACTTGCTCACAAGAAAACATAGCAGCCACACCGTTGCTTTTAGCTTCAGCAATGCTACCTGCCGTCTCACAACCCGCTACAAAAAATAAGCTAACACCTACGATGAGCATTTTCATTTTCTCTATTCCTTAATAGGCAGAAGAGTGATTTCTACACGGCGATTTAATTGCCGCCCTGAATCCGTATCATTACTCGCTACTGGCTGACGCTCACCAAAACCAATTATTTCTAAGCGATCGCTAAGAATTTTTTGGCCACGTATATAATTCGCAACCGATACAGCGCGCCCCTCTGACAAAGCTTGATTGCTTTTCTCAGAACCTACACTATCGGTGTGACCGGCCACAGCCACGATGGTTTTATCAAACTCTTGTAATACCAGCGCCACTGAATTTAACACCTCGTAAAACCCCGACTTAATATTCTCACTGCCACTAACAAAGGTGATATTACCCGGCATAATCAAGTTGATGTTATCACCTTCTCGCTTAACGCTTACGCCCGTTGAACGCAGCTGCTTACGTAACTTAGCCTCTTGAGCATCCATATAATACCCAATACCACCGCCTATAGCGGCGCCGCCTGCAGCAGCCCCTAAAATACGTTTATTACGAGAGCGACTGCTTTTATCTTTATTTTTCACATAGGCCGCAACGGCTGCCACGCTGGCGCCAATACTAGCACCTACCGCCGTTTTAGAGACCTCTTGTTCACCGGTATAGGGGTCATACGTGGTACACGCTGATAACAATGCTGCCGTTGCAAATATCACTAATAGCTTTTTCATTACTTATCCTGTTTTTTGTTAATGGTTCAACATGAGCCCCTCATGCCAAATCACTTATCATAAGACTAGTCTTTAAGGCCTCAGCTATCTTAGCAAAACAATCGACAGTTAAACGACAAAACCTTGTGAAATCATGTAAGTTTTTACCTATGCATACAAACGCTTTACAGATTGCCCCGCAAAAAAGTCATCTTCTTTTACTCCATCACTAGCCAAAACAGGACTGGACTGTTGAGACGAGATATTTTCGCCGGAAAAATGCTCTAAAAAACAACCAACTTCTGGCAACTGGTAGGCGACTAATCGCCGCTCTATATCTTCTAGCGTATGCCTATACTCTAAGTTGCCATTCACAAACTCGGCCCTGACTTTTAAATAGGCAGACAAGCTATCTGCCGCCTTCACTTATTTACGCTCCTGCCAATTGACCAAACTATCTTGCATATACTCTGACATAGGCTCTTGTAATTTAGCCGGCAACATGGCCAATAATGCTTGTGCGGCATCTTGCTCAATCACCCGATAAGCCTGCTGAATATCTTTGGAATAATATTTTACCGGTGTGGGTAAATCACCCGTAATTGCTTCTGCACAGTCGTGATACATCGCAAGCGTTGCTAAGCGATCGGGGCTTAACTCTCCGCTATAAATCCCACGATTTATAACGCCAAGTAAGTGTGCAATAACACCCACCTCCCAGCTATGCTCCATCACATTCTCTTGTAAGGTATTACGCTTAAGGCTCCAGCGCTGTATCCAGCGCAACCGACCTATCGTTGAAAAAAACTGACTCATATCACTCTCCTTAATGTACCCGACCACGTTCAAATATATTTGCCGAGCACGCACTATTCACTTACACTTAATATATGTAGTATTTAACGACATGTAAATATTAGCAACTTTCTACGTGTCGCTTTTTCAAGCACATCGCCGCAGTAACTCGGCGATATTTAAAAAAGAAAGACAAAAAAATGACTCAAAAATGGCCCTGCCGATGGGACTTACTACTGCGCTACCGGTTAATTGAAATCATTACACTATAGGAAGGCCGGCTCACCACCAACCACTTATGCAACAGCTTTGGCATAGGCCGACAACAGGCGTCCAAAGATATTAATAATTATTTAAACGATATAGCTCCCGGAAATTTGCAATACGACAAACAGCTAAAAGGCTATAAACCTAGTCAAAATTTTAAACCAAAACTAACAACGGGTGCCGCCGATGAATATCTCCATATTCTTTCTCGCAACCAAGATATCAGCCATAGTTTTGAAGGCTTGGATTTACAGCTAGCAAACACTGAGCTAATGCCCATACCCAGTCGACATATTCAGCCCGACATTTTAAGGTCTATTGTGAGAGCCGCCAGAGAAGAAAAACGCATTGAGATTGGCTACACCTCACTAAGCTCACCAGGCATTGAGGAACGGATTATTGAACCACATACGTTAGTTTTCACCGGCGTACGCTGGCATGTACGAGCATACTGTGAAAAAAATAGAGACTTTAGAGACTTTGTACTCAGCTGTTTTCGCGGCCAAGCCGAAATATTGGATAAAGCCTTAGTCAGCGCAAGTGAAGACGTGCTGTGGCATCAAGCAGTAAGCATCAATATAAAACCCGACCCCAGGCTCACATCCCAACAAAGAAAGATTATTGCCGAAGACTACGGTATGAAACGCGGCTTACTGAAAATAAAGACCCGCGCCACACTGGTTGAATACACCCTGCAAGCACTCAACATTGATCCAAGAAAGATAGAGCAAAAGCCAGAAGCTCAGCAAATCATTATCAGTAATTTAAAAGAAATTGAGCGTTATCTATTTTAAATATCCCTATAAAAACGCTTTAAAAACAGATGGTCAGGTATAAAAAAAACGCCTCCCCCGCTAGGAGAAGACGTTTTTTTAAATATAACTGAAGCTTAAGCGATTAGCCTACGAAGCAGCGAATTCTTTTAGCTTTTTCAAAGGCCGAACCTTAACTGCGATGCTGGCAGGCTTAGCCTTGAACATTTGCTCTTCGCCAGTGAACGGGTTAACACCTTTACGGGCTTTTTTGGCGGGCTTCTTCACGGTCATTACTTTCATAAGGCCAGGAATAGTAAACTCACCTAAAGCACGTTTTTTGATGCTGCGCTCAACCAACAACTCAAGCTCTTCAAAAACAGAAGCTACCTGCTTACGGCTTAACTCAGTATTTTCAGCGATATCATTAAGAATTTGGCTCTTAGTCATTTTCTCTTTGATGGCTGTTGTTTTGCGCTTGGGAGCAGCGGCTACAACTTTTTTAACCGGTACTTTTTTAGCGGGAGCTTTTTTTGCAACAGCTTTCTTTTTAGGTGCAGCTTTCTTTTTAGCAATGGCCATGGAATTGAACCCTTTTTTATTAATGTTTACTGTTAGCTAATTTGGAGTGTAAGTTTAGCCGCTTAATTCAGCTAAAAATGATCACCCTCTTACCTTTAAACCTATATATGTAGCGTCTGGGGGCTTTATAGATCAGTTAAACCTGTAATACAAGGGTTTTTTGATCATATCGACTGAAAATTAAAAAAATCTTCCTCTTTTTGATTTAAACGGTAAATTCCAGTGCTTTTCTTGAAAATACATCACGTAGTTGATCTAACAACTGATCTAATACGTGCTGTTCATAAGGCTCAGCATTGGCAAAACCCCAAACCGGATTTGGCCAGGCCTTATCATTTTTATATCGAACAATATGATGCATATGCAACTGGAGTACCCTATTCCCCAATACCGCCACATTAAGCTTGTCTGCCTGAAACATAGCCATCATCTGCTCACTCACTAAACTCGACTCTTGTAATAACTGCCGCTGATCTTCAACTGACAACTGGAATATTTCTTTAATATCAACTCGTTTTGGCACCAAAATCAGCCAAGGATATAAACCATCTCGATTCAGCAACACCCTATTAAGGGGAAAATCGCCAACAGCAACACAATCCTTTGCTAATTGGGGATGTAATTCAAACATTGTTTGCCTCTTTCATGGATTTAGGGCTGTACCCTATAGATGAACCTCCGTAAAATGGCGGCCCGATAACTTTATAGAGTCACAAAGGCAGTATACACAATGCGCGCTAGCCAGTTCCTTATCGCCACCATTAAAGAAACGCCTTCCGACGCTGTCGTCATCAGCCACCAACTAATGCTACGTGCGGGCATGGTCCGTCGACTGTCTTCCGGGTTATACACTTGGCTACCGATGGGTTTGCGAGTATTACGTAAAGTAGAGGCCATTGTTCGCGATGAGATGAACCGGGCTAACGCGCAAGAACTATTAATGCCCGTGGTACAGCCCGCTGAGCTTTGGCAAGAGTCTGGCCGCTGGCAAGAATATGGCCCTGAATTGTGCCGTATCAACGACAGGCACAATAACGCGTTTTGCTTGGGCCCAACTCACGAAGAAGTTATTACTGACCTCATTCGCAACGAGCTAAAAAGTTATAAGCAATTGCCCACCAGCTTTTATCAAATTCAAACCAAATTTCGCGATGAGGTAAGACCTCGTTTCGGTGTTATGCGCTCTCGCGAATTCATCATGAAAGACGCTTACTCTTTCCACGATAGCCAAGAATCATTGCAGCAAACCTATGACGTAATGTACGACACTTACAGCCGTATCTTTAGCCGCCTGGGTTTGGACTTCCGCCCGGTTATTGCCGACACCGGCTCCATAGGTGGCAGTGGCTCTCATGAATTTCATGTGTTGGCAGATTCAGGTGAAGACGATATCGCCTTTAGCGATGGTAGTGATTTCGCCGCCAATGTTGAAATGGCAGAAGCACTAACCCCTCAATGTGAACGCGCTACCGCCACTCAAACACTAGAAAAAGTAGCCACGTCTGGCCAGCACAGCATTGAAGAAGTCAGCAAAGGGTTAAGCGTTGAAGCCTCTCAAATGGCTAAAACGTTAATCGTCTTAGCTGAACTAACGCCAGAAGACCCTGAACAAGGTAAACCTACGCCATTAATGGCTTTAATCGTTCGCGGCGATCATGAGCTTAACAGTATAAAAGCTGAAAAATTCTCTGGCGTTGCCAGCCCACTTGAGTTTGCCACCGACGAACAAGTCAAAGCCGCTACCGGCAGCGCACCTGGCTCAGTCGGCCCTATTGGCTTAAATATCCCCATGATTATCGACCGCTCTGCCGCCCATTTGGCTGACTTTGTCTGCGGCGCCAATGAAGCAGGTTTTCACTTTACCGGTGCCAACTGGGGCCGTGATACCGACTTGGCAAACGACAATATTCGTATTGAAGATATTCGCAATGTCGTAGAAGGTGACCCTAGCCCTTGTGGCAAGGGTCAACTACAGATTAAACGCGGTATAGAAGTGGGGCATATATTCCAGCTAGGCACCAAATATTCTGAGGCATTAAACGCTACCATGTTGAATAAGGAAGGCCGCGAACAAGTAATGACCATGGGTTGTTACGGCATCGGCATTACCCGTGTTGTTGCCTCAGCCATTGAGCAAAACTACGATGACAAAGGTATTATTTGGCCCGACTCAATTGCACCTTTTCAAATTACGATCATCGGAATGAACATGCAAAAATCTGAAACGGTTACTGAGCAGGCAGAAAAACTCTACAGCCAATTATCCGAACAGGGCTATGACGTTATTCTGGATGACAGGAATGAGCGCCCAGGGGTTAAATTTGCCGACATGGAACTCATGGGTATTCCTCATCGTATCGTCATTGGTGACAGAGGTTTAAAAGAAGGTACTTTAGAATATAAAGGTCGTCGTGATACTGATAATCAAAATATCGCGATTAATGACATACTAGACTTTGTAAAAAGTACAATCAAAAAACCTTAACACGCTTTGTGAAAATCAATAAAAAGGCTGTTATGCAACGCTTGATTCTTATTATTACATTTTTAGGCTGGTCATTTTCACAAGTAGCCACTGCCAATATTAGTGAAAAAATAGAACAAGATGAGCTGCGTAAATTTTTAAAAGAAACTATTACCCATGCCGATAGTTTCGACAATCGTTTTGACGCCGAAGTTTGGCTGGTTGATATGTCAGGACGATTAAAACGCTTTGTAAAAAACCCAAAATCCCGATTAAAACTCCTACGTGCAGTACATAGAGAAGCCTCCCGAGCCGAGTTAAAACCCGACTTAGTGCTGGCACTTATTGAAGTGGAGAGTCATTTCAATGAATTTGCTATCTCTAGGGTGGGTGCACAGGGTTTAATGCAAGTGATGCCTTTTTGGAAAAATGAGATTGGCCGCCCCGAAGATAACCTCACCGATATTGACACTAATCTCAGCTATGGCTGCCGTATTTTACAGTTTTATCTAAAAAAAGAGAAAGGTAACTGGATGAACGCCCTCGCCCGTTACAATGGTAGCTATGGCCAATACTGGTATCCAGAAAGAGTGATGAATGCTTGGCGCAAGCGTTGGTTTATCAACGAAGCCTAGCGTTTATTCTTAACGATCAACCCATCACAAAAAACTTTATCGCAGTAGCCAGCAGCATCACTCCCACCAATACCGTGATGATTTTTGAATATTGCTGTTGCTGCTCAGCCTCTAAAGGCTTGCCGTGCTTCTCAGTCAATTTAACAACGACGAATAAAGCCGCAAACAAACAAGCCAGGACGGTGAATAATGTTGCCATTTAATTTCCTTTTATTATTTTAGGGCACCTCTCTTAGCGAGTCGCCAATAGCTCTCGGACCTGTGCATACCATGCAGTAGGGTTATCAATTTCACCATCGTCTCGTAACGGTGGATAAGCCAAATTATTAGCCAAGCAGTAATCACTCACCTGAGGGTGCCCCCACTCAAAAAACAACCGATTATAAGTCGCCTGGTCGATTTGCTGCTTATCGTACATACCCGCCTGCTGTCGCTGATGCCTAGCTTCGGTCAAAATAATACCTGCCGCTACCGACACATTAAACGACTCTACCATACCCACCATAGGCACGGTTACATGTACATCGGCAAACGCTTCGCCTTGCTCACTAATACCCACACGCTCAGCACCCAACATTAGTGCTGTAGGCTTGGTGTAATCAACTTCGTGAAAATCGACCGCCGTGGGCGATAAATGTGCCGCTACAATTTGATAGCCTTGCGCCTTAAGCGACTCAACAGGTAGCTTTAGCTCTCTATAGCGATGCACATCAACCCAGCTATGGCTGCCCTTGGAAGTACCTCGAAAGCGCCTGTAATCACTATCACCGATCACACAATGAACATTGCTAATACCAACCGCATCAGCAGTACGAATAATCGCAGACAGATTTCTACCTTTATGAACGTAATCGGTGAGAATCGTTAAATTTGGCTGGCGCTTAGCCAAAACTGATCGTAATCGCTGAACTCTTTCGGGTGTCATGCTTATGGTCTATTTAGTCATCGTTTTAATAAAACGGCTATTTTAACCAAAGATAGGCCCAATGACCTAAAAACTACACATATATTACTCTTCACCTCAACTATACCCATCTAGGGGCTCTCTAATAATAGCTTTTACTCCATATGATATTCATACTGAAAACCTATAAATTGTTTTTTGGGTATCACATACAATAGATCGCCGTTTAATCAACCATTGAAAATTAGGATGAGTGTTCACTAACACTAAATGATGACAACAAAAACTTTCGCCGTACAACTTAAACATATAGCCCTATTTCTTTTATTGCTATTACCCATCAGCGCCTTAGGCAGCCGTTTCCAATTATGGCCCTATACGGTGGGATTACTGATCTTTGCTGCAGCGCTCGTTGGCAGCCTGCTGATTGAAGTGATTTGTACTTTTTGGCTCATAAACAAACCAAAAGCTGACGTCCGTAGGGTTTTGCGTTTGGCGAGCCTATTGGCTCTCCCACCTTTGATTTTGACAGCTGCATTAATGCGGGGATACACCAGTGGCACTATGCTACACGACATAAGCACTGACCTTAGTTCGCCTCCTCAGTTCATAGCGGCGCAAGGTTTAAGAGCAGAAACAAGTAACACACTTGAGCACACGAGCAATAAATCTCAAGCGCAAAATAAGCTTTACCCACACATTAAAAGTATCAATAACGCATTAAGTCAGCATGAAAATTACACAGCGGCATTAAACATTGCCGAAGAAATGGATTGGAGCATTCATTTCAAGAAACCTGAACAGGGGCATTTTGAAGCGGTTGAGACAACGCTCTGGTTTGGATTTAAAGATGATATCGTCATTCGAGCACGAAACAACCAGCTTGATATTCGCTCGATATCAAGAGTAGGCAAAAGTGATCTTGGTGCAAATGCGGGAAGAATAGAAGAATTCATTAAGAACTTTTCATCTGCAACATCCCATTAAGCCACTAAGTTGTAAAATACCCCGCCGAAAGCTAATATCAGGCAGGATTTTGTTTGAATGGACAGCTGCTAGCAATATGAATTCTCAATATATTAACCCTTTACTAGAATCAACAATCACTGTTTTAACGACTATGACCATGATAGAAGTTACCGCAGGCAAGCCAAGTTTAAAAACAGACAATCGTAATCTTGGCGACATAACTAGCACCATTGATCTAGCGGGTAGTGACAAACATGGCTCCTTAGCCATTAGCTTTTCTGAAGCTGCGATAGTAAATATTACCGAGAAGATGTTGGGTGAAAAACTCGACGGTAGTGATGAAACCATCACGGATGCTGTGGGTGAAATCACAAACATGATTACTGGCAGCGCCAAACGTATTTATTCTGAACAAGGAATTGAGTTTGATCTCACTCGACCCACAACCGTCATAGGCAAAGAGAATCCTATTGAACACTCCGTGAAAGGTGCCGTTATTTTAATACCATTTAGCACCGAGGCTGGCCCCTTTTATGTAGAAGTTTGCTTTAATTAGCACAAGCCATAAAAATACCTCTATTAATTTAACCCCTACTGAAAATAAACCCTAACTCGATGGAATCACAACCGCATTGGCATATTCTCGGAGCTGGAGCCATTGGCTCCTTATGGGCTGCCTATTGGGCTCTAGATAATCAAGCAACCACCGCCATCGTTAGAAGCCCCGCCAAAAAGCTGCATCTTACACTTCATCACCACAACAATTCGTTTAGCTTTACTCAGTATCAAGTAAATCATGCTGAACTGAATACGCCAATTAAACACCTACTCATCACCACTAAAGCACATCAAACTATCAATGCACTGAACACGATTGCCCCGTTATTATCTGACGATGCAACGGTTATTGTATTACAAAATGGCCTTGCCGCTGAAAATATACAGTTATCACCAAACCAAACATTGATAGCGGCTACCACCACCGACGGCGCTCATTTTAAAGATAACCTTAACCTTTATCATATAGGACCTGGGCAAACTTACATTGGCGCTATTAATAACAAACAATCAAAATTTTTTAATGAACGACAGCAATCATTATTAGAATTATTACCAACGGGTTTAAACGTAAAAACCTGTGACAACATTGAGGAAAGGTTATGGCAAAAATTTGCGATTAACTGCGCTATTAATGCACTAGGCGTTAAACATCAATGCACCAATGGAGAGCTTGTAACTAATCCCTTAATTAGAAAAGAGTTAGCCGATTTATGCGCAGAAATTTCCGAAGTTACCACCGCTTTAAAGCCTGATTTTAAGTTTCAAGCGTTATACCCCAAAGTGGCAGAGGTTGCCGAAATTACGGCAGGCAACATCAACTCAACGTTGCAAGATATCAGGCAAAGGAAGGAATCAGAAATTAAGGCGCTTAATGGTTATTTATGCCTCTGCGCCAAGAAAGAAAGTATATCTACCCCTCTTAATGAAGCGCTAGTAAAACTAGTACTTCAACAAGAAAAGTATTATCAACAACCTTAACATTCGAAGGCTATAACAGGCCGTATCTGTTTAATACTTCTGCCAATTTATCTTTATTAATAGGCTTGCGAATAAAATCTAGAGCGCCGGCATTAATCACTCTATCTCTCGCCTCAGGTTGAATATCCGCCGAAATAACAATGATTACCGTCTTCAACCCTTCGTTTTTTATACCCTCTAAAACGCCATAACCATCCAGCTCGGGCATGGTAAGGTCAAGGAAAAGCATTTCTCCCTTTCCTTCGCGAATGGCCTGTAGGCCTTCAACGCCATTAGTAGCGAACGTAATTTCTACGTCCCAGTCCGCGGGCAATGATCGAACCACCTGCTTTCTTGCCATATTTGAATCATCACAAATCAACAATGGGATGGGCATTAAATTCACACCTCTGCGCTATAATAAATGATACTAAGACTTAATCCTTAGACGCCGTCACCGCTACGACAACGTCCTGAATCTCTGCTCCGGCAGTATTCCACCGGTCCAAAATAGAGGCTAATTGCTGAGCTTGCTCAAACAATGATTCCAGCTCCTCTGGCGTTTCCTTCTCACCTCCATGAAATTTAACCTGCCTCAATTCCTTTGCCAATTCATGATGGCCATTCTCCATGCGCTTTTGCTCAAGCCGCCAGCGAATACTATGAACCATTGTTCGGTAAAAAATTAGCTTGGTATGGAGTGACACTGTCTCAAATTGATGAATATCACCAAAGGGCTTAAAATCAGTCGCAAATAGAGTCGCGGGCTTGCCATTATTATCGGCAGCAACCGTGGCTTTACGCTCATGATCACACAACAGCGCCAAATCACCAAATAGCTCACCCGGTGTAATATGATTCAGCGGCTCCCCCTGATGAGGAGAATCCAAATAAACAGACAAGCCACCCTTAATCAAAAAGTATAACCAAGACCCTCTATCCCCTCTGCGCATGATGGTTTCGCCAGGGTCTAGCTCAACAATACAGGAAAAGTCCATTAATACTGACAGTTGGTCAGTATCTTCATTTTGTAGCTCTTTAAAGAAAGGAATCCGTCGAAGTAATAACTCAACATCTGACGGTTTAAATTCACTTAGATCTTTTATTTTCATGTGTCGGTTTTTTACAACTCAAAAAATTCCAAACTATCTTAGTAAGATAGCCTGATTTACAAAATTAATATAGCTACAATTCGTCAAGGGTTGCTAGCCATACTTATTTCTATAATCTAGCCCACCAGGCATTGGCTATCCTATTGAACTAAGGGCCTATTTAGCCTAAAACTGCCAAATTCAGCACAATGTGCAAAAGTACCTGTAACTAACACTTTACTTTATATTCCACTAGGATAGATTAGACTCTATAATTAATTCAATTGGAATTATTATCATACAAAGCGAAATCAGCCCTAACTCGGTAGCTCTGCTTACGTTAAGACTTGATGAATCTGGTTCTGAGGCAACTAATCACCCTAGAACCATACCGATAATAAAATGTGCTGTGCTACACTTTAAAGCTCAAAACACAACAAAACTGGCTTAAAGCCAAAAAAACTAAAAACAATGAATAGACTATTTTATTTTTGTATCGCCGTATTTGTCACTCTTAGTGCAACTCATACAAATGCTCAAGATAGCGCCTTTGATGAGTTGACCATGAACGGGCTAGCTTCGTTCCAAAAACTCAGAAAAGAATACTATATCGGCGCACTTTATTTAGAGTCCAGCATCCAAAATGAACAGGACGTTATTACCACGCCTGGTGATAAACGCATGGATATACGAATGCTTGTTGATAAATGGTCGCCTCGCCGCTTCGCTAAAGAATGGACTGGCGCCATTCTGTTAAATAACGACCATGCCGTCTTAGAGAAGCTAGCCAGTCAAATTCAAGCTTTCACTAGCATTCCACGCAATGATTTAATCAAAGGTGACAGAATCACCATTGATATGGCTGAAGGTCGCCATACCACTATTTACCTGAATAACCACCGCGTTTACAGAACCATCAAAAATGAATTCTTCTACACTATCGTTAATGCTTGGATAGGCTCCAAACCTCCCTCATCTGAGTTTAAGCAAAATATCTTAAAGCTCCAGCGTGATGGCCAAGGAGTAGAACTCCTGACCCGATACGAAGAAATTAACTACACCGATAGTAGAAAACGCCAAACCAAGGCGTGGTCAAAATCAGCTGAAAACTCAAACACAGCAAATAGATCATCATCCAGCTTCGCTCCTCCAGGTTCCGCAACCCGCTCAAGGCCAAGTAACGCTAGTAACAATCAAACGCAGGCCAAAGCTGCCGAAACTAAAGCCAAAACTAAAGCCAAAAAAGAAGCCGCACAAAAAGCTCAAGCAGAAGCCTTAGCCAAAGCCAAAGCCGACATAGATGCCGCCGAAGCTAAAGCTGCAGCCGCTATCGCAGCACTCGCTAACGCCGAATCGGAAAAGGCTAGAGATGAAGCGATGAGTAAGTATAAATCAAACATGTATCGATCGGTCATAAAAAACATTACGTTCCCTAAACGCTCTCAGCAGCGCGGTGAAAGAGGACGAGTTGTAATTAAGGTTGAGCTAGACCGTGAAGGTAAGATCGTGAATTTATCACAGCAAGAACCTTCAGAATTTAGCCGCCTCAATAATGCCGCAGAGAAAGCCTTTAAAGTCTCTGAGCCTTTCGCCCCCATGCCAGAAGACATTGAAGGTAGTACTTTTGAGTTTATCTTTCCTATCAATTTCTAATTCTTATTTTTCTCGGTAAGTAAGCCCAGCGCAACTTTACAGACATAAAAAAGCGAGCTAAGTAGCTCGCTTTCTTATATCTGATCACTTTAAATGACTAGAACCACGTAACCACAAAGCATCACTTATTAGGTTTTAAAAGCTTTTGACGTTGCTTATCAGTCAACAACTCCAGTAATGGCCCCAACTCTTCTAACAAATAATCCATTTGACTTATAACGTCCCTTTCACCACCCTGTGATATTTCTAACAAAGCCTCATCAATCGACACTGCGGTCGCACTAGAACGCCTGTTCTTTTTACGGTACTGATCAAGATCAATATGATGAACCTGCCCTAAGCCACGCCTCGCAGCACGCCTTTGCGCATCTGTCGCACATTTAATAATGGTGGCCACATCAGAGCTTACACCCTGAGCAATAATGCACGCGCCAACAGACACCGTAATAGGCAACGCTTTACCCTGTAATGTCGCCTTAAAAGCACCCACCGCCATGCATATTCTATGAGCAGATAATAAAGAGCCATCAGGGTCAGACCCTGGCAGAGACACGAAAAAACTCGAAAGCCCGGTTCTAGCGACCGTGTCCTCTTTACGGACCGCCTGAATAATAACTTTCGCAATGCGTTTTATGATTGTTTCCGCACCATTTCGGCCGATACGAACAAACAAATCTTTAAATGCATCAACCTCAATATGTAGCACCGTTATATCATGACTATGCCTAGTGCTAAACGAAATATCTTTTTCTAGCTGCTGACAAAAACCGCGGTTATTGAGTAAATCCGTCAAATGATCAACTATGGATGAATCGAATAAAGACTGAGTCGTTTCTTGATAACGAAGATGAGCATGAGCTCTAGCATTGATATCCGGACCATCAAAAGGCTTGGTCAAAAAGTCAGTAGCACCTAACTCGTAAGCTTTATTTTTAGCCTCTTCGCTATTATCAGCACCCGTTACAACAATTACCGGTAACTGCCGTATTCGATCGTCCTCACTCGTTCTTACATTATTTAACACCTCAAAACCGTCAAGCTCAGGCATCACTAAATCAGTAAATACAACATGAATCGTTTCGTCTTCTTGAATAAGCTCCCAGCCTTCCTGCCCGTTCTCAGCCAAAAGGAGGTCAAAGTTATCAGAAAACATTTTCATTGCGGCCGCACGAATTAAACGAGAGTCGTCAATGAATAAAATTCTGGGCTTATCCACTTGCGTAGATAGCGGCTTAGATTCAAATAATGTGGCCATTTTTTTCAAATATTCTTACTTGGATAACAATACTATAGCGGACTCTCACAAAAAATCACTATAACCCACTGAAATTTAAGCCATTTACACAAAATCAAACCAGCTCTGTATATTCAACATACTGAGTGGCATTTCTGCCGCCCTCCTTAGCCATATACACCCCCTTATCAGAGCAGGCCACTAAGTTTTTGACCACGCAGGCCTCATTGTTAGTACCTGCTGGCTGCCAGCAACTCACGCCGACAGAAAGCGTTAGATGAAACAATACGCCTTCATCATTTACTATATCTAAACCGCTCACTTGAGCCCGAATTCTCTCAGCAATATCCAAAGCCCGTCTCTGGCTGCATTGGGGAAGTATTAAGGCAAACTCTTCACCGCCATATCGACACACATGGTCTGTTTTTCGCAGCATCTGATTAATATGCTGAGCAACCGTTTTTAATGCCCTATCACCCGTCTGATGCCCATAGCGATCATTGACAGATTTAAAATAATCCAAATCTACAAACAACAAACTCAACATATCGCCACTGCGTGACGCTCGTGAAACCTCACTATCAAGAGACTGCTGGAATGCTCGTCTATTTTTAACCTGAGTTAGCATGTCATACATGCTCAACCTGTGAAGGCGTTCTTGATTCGCGACATTTTCTAGGCAAACGGCAACGACCGAAGCCAGGTGATTAATAAAATCGGTTGATTTATCAATAGCAAATCGTTGATGGCCTTTAGCGCCCATATGCAAGCTACCCACTAACATCCCATGCCTCACCAACGGTAACACCGCAGCAGACCTTATTGGCAAACCCTCAAAGACCCCTTGGCCTGTGCCATCAATTAGCGATTTCAGCATAACCTCAGGGTGGCCAGGATAAAACTGCGTTAACAGCCTTACATCTGAAACAAAATGCAGGTGAGGATACAGTTGCGGGTCATCTATATATTCAATCAACGTTTGCTGAGGATCGTATAACCACAACTCCATTGCATCGAGCTGAAAATAATCCAAGCTCATTGTTAGCAACAAATTAAGTAGCTCATCAACCGCCATCACATCCAATAATTTCAGTTCAAATCGTTGATAGCGCTTTAAAATATGTTCGTTTTGAACCGCTTTTTGAAGTAAGTCATTAACGGATATATCAATATCTGCAGACGCGTTTTTTTCTGTTACGCAAGACGGGCTAGTAGCGGCAACTCTAAATTTAGCTAAATCAACATCCACTAAAGACCCCAGTGCATAGACTATTTATTATTGTAAACAGCGTATAATTGTAGGTTATTATCGTGAATTGTGAAAATCATTAACCCTCATGATTTTCTAAAATTGTGACCAGGTTAACCAAACTACCCTGCTGATTTTGTATCGCCGTCAGCAACTTATCTTGCGAGCCAAATCTAGCGGTATCGTATTGGCCAACCGAGCCAGTCAAAGGCTGGTCTACTGGTTCACCACCCATAAGGGCAGCATTTACCACAGTGTCAGGCCCCACAAACGGCTCGCTAGCCATCATTTCGGCCTCAGCTGGCTCCACAAAAACCGTACTTGCCTCTGACGCTTCAATCTCACCCCATGGTTTTACCTTAGAATAAATTTCTCTGAGCTGATAGTCATCACGAGCGGGAGAAAGAATGACCTCTTCGACCAATCTAACTACATCAAAAGGCACCTGTTCGAAGGTATTAATGTAAGAGGAAACACATTCACCCAGTAATTTACCTATCAGCTCGCTGTCGGCAAGCCCTTTATCGATCATTAACAGCAACCGAGCTTGCAGCTCAGCCAAGTACTCATTTTCTTTTTGCTGCTCACCCAGCTCAGAATCTGGTACCAACACGGGCTCGCCAGATTTATCACGCTCTTTTTCTTCAAAGTGCTTAAACTGACTATACCAATAAGCGCTAAAAGACCTGCTCGTCGGCATATTTTTTGTGCTATCGACTATCGACTGCGCTAAACGTAGGAAGCTACGGCAAGAAGGGTCTGTATCGGGGAACATCGCAACCGGATTTTGCAGTGACACCGCAGCCCGAACACTCTCATCTCGAGGCAAATAGCCTAAATACTCTAAATCCACCCCGATATACTTTTCTACCGCACTGGCAAAGCGATTAAAAATGGCCACACCATCACTTGCCCCATCACTCATATTCACCACTACACGAAAGTTTATCTGCCCTCGTCGACGCTTAAGCAGTTTAATTAATGAGAATGCATCCGTTAAAGAGGTCGGTTCCGGGGTAATGACAACCAAGGCGTATTGCGCGGCAGATATAAAATCTAAGGTTGTCTCAGCGATACCTGCGGCCGTATCAATCAACAAGTAATCAAATTCTTTTTCTATACGGGAAAGTTCACGCGTTAAACGTAGTTGTTGACGGGGATGAAGTGAGACCGTTTCACTGATGCCGCTAGCACCGGGAATGACTTTTAAACCAAAAGGCCCCGTTAACATAATCTCATCGATGGCTTTGGTGCCATAGAGAACATGCTCTAAGCTATATTGTGGCTGAATACCCAAGAGAATATTTACATTCGCCAGGCCAGTATCAGCATCAAGCAAGCACACCTTTTTGCCTTGCCTGGCTAAGGAAATACCTAAGTTAACGGCAATACTAGACTTACCAACCCCGCCCTTACCACTACTAATGGCAATAACCCGAGGTAAAGCTGACGATAAGTCTTTGCTAATAGTGGCCGTACGCACTGGATAGCTCATTCCCTTCAAGGGTTATTATTATCAATAACATTTGGCACATTTAATCTTAAACGTGACTTACTGCATGGTATCAAAACCAGCAAAAAAAGCGATAAGTTCATCTATTTATGGGATTATTACCATTTTATGCACAATTACTCGCTTTAACGTCTACAGCTGGTTATATTTAAAGCAGATGCATGGCAAGCACTATAGCCCTTCGCTATACTCGCGGTTATACTATTTTTACTTAACCGTAAAACGAATAAGCTTGATCACTACACCATAAAAAAAATAATGGGTGAGCAAAAAAACGTTGAGCACACACAAAGCCCTAGACCAGTTTCCCAGCCTGCCTCAAGTATTGGTAAAGATACTGGATGCGATTCACAGTGAGTCAGCCGATTTCCAACAATTGGCCAATATTATTCGCCAAGACCCGGCCGTGAGTAGCAAGCTTATCCAGGTCGCCAGTTCAAGCTATTTTGGCCCCTCGCAGAACTGCTCCAGCATCGAAAGAGCGCTCATGTTTCTTGGCACAGACGCCGTCAAAACCATCGTTATCACCAGTTCGATCAAACAATTTTTTGGCCATTTCAACCAGGATCACCAGCAATTTCTCAAACAATTTTGGCGCCGCTCATTAATTACAGCCAATTTTGCTCAGGCACTAGCCACTTTAACTCGCTATCCAGCGCCAAAAGAAGCTTATTTATGCGGACTACTCACTGATTTAGGTCAACTCATACTACTGACCGAGTTTAATCAGCCGTATTTATCGCTAACATCCAAGCTCAAAAATGATCATGAATTGATCGAGCAAGAACAAATACAATTTAATTATGACCACTGCGAAGTCGCGGCTGACTTAATTGATAGTTGGAAAATATCTGAATTCATGGGTGATGCCATTCGTTATCACCATGAAGATGCTGATCAAATTCAAGACGCTCAACATCTTGTTAAAATCATCTATCTCTCTAACTTATTGGGCAAGTCAGACATTATTGATGGCGATATTCTCGCTACCAGCCATAACCTTTTTGGTTTAAACGAATCACTCACTACCGAAATTCATGGCCGAATATTAAGTGACGTCACCAGCATGGCTGCCAGCCTAAATATCGATGTAAGTAAAGATTGCCCAGAAACCCAACAGCAAGCGCATCACGTATTAGGGAAAAAATTGGGAGAGTTAGGCGAGCTCACACTAGTCAACCAAGCCCTATGGCAAGTAAACAATAAAGAAGCTCTAGAGCAGGCTATCAATAGAGCCATGCTGCTCACTTTTGGTATTCATCATTGCCGCTTATTTGAATATGACAGTGAAGACCACTGTCTTAGGAGTGAACCTGAGGGCCAAACGCCACTTGCCATTACCGTACAACCTGGCAGAAGTCTCAGTAGTGAAGCCATTCTCAACAAAAAAATTGTTCACAGCCTCAACCCTGAGCATAAACGCTTAACGGTTATAGACAGGCAACTACTCCGCTTATGCCAAGCAGAGCAAATGCTCTGCTTACCCCTGATTAACAACGAGCAAATTACTGGTGTGTTAGTCTTAGGCCTTGGTGAGAAACCACTCACCCAGCTCACTCATCGATTTGGGCAATTGCTTACATTGGGCAAAGAAATCGCGATTGCTCAGACAAAGCTCAGCCAACTTCCCAGCCAAGCCACGAGTAACAATATTGAACAAATAGAGTCACACATTCGTGAGGCAGTTCATGAGGCCAGCAACCCGCTGAGTATCATTAGAAACTATCTTGAAATGCTACGAATTAAGTTAGGTGATGAGCACAGCGCCAATGAGAATCTTGACCTCATTAAAGAAGAGATTGATCGAGTCGGATCAATCTTATTACGCCTAAATGACCCGCAAGAAAAATCCGATAGCTGTGACGAAATTAATCTTAACGAACTCATTAAAAACGTTAGCTATATTTTTAATGAATCCATCTGTACCGCCAAAAAAATATCGATCAGCTTACAGCTAGACGAAGAAATAAACCATGGCATTTGGCATTCTTCGCACTTAAAACAAATACTAACCAATCTGATAAAAAACGCCTGTGAAGCTTTATCGGCTGGCCACGAGATCAGCATTAGCACCGAGGCCAACGTCAACGCTAATGGCCATCAATATACGGCTATTATGATTGCCGATAATGGCCCGGGTATGCCTAAAGAAATTAAAGAGCAGTTGTTTACCCCGCTACTATCTAGCAAAGGGGGCAACCACTCTGGTTTAGGTTTAAGCATCGTCAAAAAACTCATTGATGGAATGGGAGGCAGTATTAGCTGTCGGTCATTACAAAAATCAAACAACTCGGAGCGAAGCGGAACGGAATTCCAAATACTACTTCCACAATAATACTGTTCAACATGGCTCGCGGGCAGTGAAAAAGATAAAAATATGGCCAAACAAACAGAATATAAAAATAGCGACGCGCGCATCCTCTTAATCGATGATAATCCACGCATGCTGGAAAGCCTTAAAAAAATCCTAGAACTTTATGAGTTCCGAGTCGATATCGCCTTAGGTGGCCAGCAGGGTATCGATAAGCTCACCAGTAACCATTACGAGGTATTGCTATTAGACTTAAAAATGCCTGACATAAACGGTCATGATGTAATGGCCTTTATGGCACAAAACAATATCGACACCACCACAATCGTGGTCAGCGGTGAAACCGCTCTCAGCGACATCAGCAAAGCGCTCCGACACGGAGCTTACGACTATCTTAAAAAGCCTTATGTACCCGAAGAGTTGACCGCAACCGTTAACAACGCCGTTCGTAAAAAACTCCTTGAAAAATCTCATCACTCGATTCAGACCAAGCTAAACCAATCCGAAAAGCTCCATCGATTTATCGTTAACAACTCCCCTGACATCATTTTTGTATTAGACAGCAAAGGCCATGTGAGCTTTATTAATTCGCAAATAGAATCACTGCTAGGATTTTCACGAAAAAATATTCTTGGCAAACCCATCACCGAAATCATTGACGACAAAAACGAACGCGTTGATTTTTTCTTTGAACGAGCTCTTGCACAACACAGCTCCCCACAAAGCACAGAAGTGGTATTAAAAAATCAAAACAACGAGCACAATCGCCATTTTGAAATCACCATTTGGTCGGTTAGACATTCTAATGACCGCACCCCCTCTTCAGACCAACATTTCCACGCCTACGGCACCGCAAGAGATATAACCGATAAAAAAGAAGCCGAAGCCTTTATTAACTTCCAGGCCTACCACGATTTATTAACTCGCCTACCCAATCGCTCCTTATTTAAAGACCGTTTAGGTACCGCCATTAGCCAAGCTGAACGTAACAACAGCAAACTCGCTGTTATGTTTATCGACCTCGATCGTTTTAAAGTAATCAACGACTCTCTGGGTCACACCATGGGTGATCGTTTATTACAGGCCGTTAGCCAACGTCTGCTAGAACACATACGAAAGAGCGATACTCTCTCTCGTTTTGGTGGCGATGAATTCACCCTACTCTTACCCGAAATAGCCAATCAAGAGGCTGCAACTCAAGTAGCCGAGAAAATCTTAGAATCCATCAAAAAGCCTTTTATATTAGGAGGCCATAACATTCACGTAGGTGCCAGTATCGGTATTGCAATATACCCCGAAGCCGGTACCAATATGGATACCTTAATTAAAAACTCTGATATCGCCATGTACCAAGTTAAAAATACCGGCAAAGATGGGGTTAGTGTTTTCAATCCAGCGATGGACGACAATCCAACCGAACGACTCATGTTGGAGCAAGACATAAGACGCGCTATAGAGCTGGATGAATTTGAAATTTGCTATCAGCCGCAAGTCGACACCATGACTCAAACCATTTGCGGAGTGGAAGCTTTAATTCGCTGGAACCACCCGAGTCTAGGCCGCTTATCGCCTACCGAATTCATACCTATTGCTGAAGAAAGTCGCTTAATTGTTGAAATTGACAAACACACTTTGCGCAAAGCCTGCCAAGAAATAAGACATTATCATCATCAGGGTATGCCTGATCTTCGTCTAGCAGTTAATCTCTCCCCCGTGATGATTGAAAGAGACGATTTTGTTGACACGGTATTAAGCATACTCAAAGAAGAAGGCTTTCCAGCCTCGCACCTTGAGCTAGAAATTACCGAAAATATATTAATGGGCGATCGACAAGACATTGTCGACAAACTATTACTGCTATCATCTGAGGACATTAACCTGGCGCTTGATGATTTTGGTACCGGCTATTCGTCACTAAGCTATCTGCAAAAATTCCCGCTTAAAACGCTAAAAATTGATCGCAGCTTCATTAATAATATTAAAAATAGTGCCGATGAAGCCTGTATCGTCAATGCCATTATTTCCATGGCACAGGGTTTACGCATGTCGATTATTGCCGAGGGCGTAGAAACCACAGAGCAGCTGGAATATCTGAAAGCCTTAGGGTGCGATATTGTTCAAGGTTTCTTATTTGGCGCAGCCACCACTTTAGAGCAAGTAGCGACACTGTTTCATCAACGCCAGCATCAATACCACAGTAAACTGGTCGAATTGGGGGCCTAGCAACCCGGCTATAGGCCTGCCCGAACCGCTAAACCTTATACCTCCGACTGGACTTCTCTGTTGCCTTTCATACTGATAGAATGGCGGACTTTTCGCCTGAGCATTTAGCGTATTTATGTTTATTGAACAGTATTACCAGCAAGAACAGCAGCAAGTCACCTTCACTCGTCAACAAGGCAGTGATTTCGCCAAAAATATCGCTGATGACTTCAATCCTCTTCACGACGTTGAAGCCAAACGTTTTTGCATACCTGGCGATCTTCTCTTTTCACTGGTACTTTCAAAGTATGGCGTAAGCCAACATATGGCTTTTACCTTTTCAGGGATGGTGACCGAAGACGTAAAACTGAACTTGCCTAGCGCAGACAATCAACTGGCGATTAGTGGTGATAACGGCAAAGAGTATTTGAGTATTTCTCGCTCTGGTAACAATCAACTTAACGAGCAGTTCATCGATAACCTGACCAAACAATACGTTTCATTTTCAGGTCAAACTTTCCCGCATATTCTAGTGCCCCTACTCCAAGAAAAATCTGTCATGATCAACCCTGACAGACCTATGGTAATTTATGAAAGTATGCTGATCGACTTACAGCGATTAGACTTAACCACCGTTGAATTAGAGCTCGATAAAGAAAGAACTCAATTAGAAACAAGTGGTAAACGTGGAAAACTTTGCCTAACCTTTAAGCTCACGACAGAGGGTGAAATCGTTGGCCGAGGTGAAAAACATATGATTTTAAGCGGATTAAAGCCCTATGATCAATCGGCTGTTGACCGACTCATCAGTAACTACAATCAAGGTAAGGTCGCTCACAAGCAATGAAATCAAATATCTCATTGTTAAAAACCCAATTCGATTGGGCTTTTTTGTTTTCCAGTACTAACAAAATGAGCGTGTCTTAATCTATAGACTATACTTGGCAAGTCAAACAACGCAGCTATATCAATGCCAATTCGTTAGCAGCTAAAATGTGGCGACAATAAAAATTGGATTTTTCACCTTTGATGAACACACACACTGAGCCATTACCTACAGAACGTATTATTGAAAAAAGTAGAACCGCCATTATCAAGTGGTCATCTACTCATTTTCAACGCTATTTAGAGCTGCTCTCTGAAAAGCTCTTCACTCTCGCCGACAAGTCCGATAACAACGAAAGTCAAACCCGCTACTTTCAGGTTAGAGCTGTAATTCTCAATCAACACTCCAGCATAGAAAAACACTTTATCGCACACTTAAATACGGCGTTCACAAGCTATCAGCATAACCAGCCCACTAATCAAGATTACAACGAAGAAGATAAATCAGACGAGCAAGAACTGAGACTGGTAGACAACGCGGTATTGGAAGAAACGCTCACCATAAAAACCATGACAACAAAATCTAGCACCAATTGCTCTGCTGGCATCTATGCCCTTAATCAACGACTTGCGGCACTAAGGGGCGGGGGGAAGATTTCTGACTACGACAACCCTATTGCTCCCGGCGTTTTCGCCTCAGCAGTACAGCATGCTTTTAACGACCTGATGCTTGATACCCACTTAAGGCTTATCGTTTATAAAATCTATGAAAGCGCCTTTATGCGAAAACTGGATTTTCTCTACACGTTATTAAACCAACATTTTGAATCCAGAGGCCTATTACCGCACCTCAATTACGATACTAAAAAATCCCCTTCCGAGCTTTTACCCGAAGAACTAAAAGGGTTAGAGAATCAGCCGTCGCTCGATCATCAAATCAAATTATTTCAATCCATTAAAAATCTACAACAGTTTATGCCGATACAAGCTGTGGCTGCAGGGCAAGTGATAACCCTACAAAAACTGATAAACAGTATACAGCAACTCCAAAGCAATGCTGCAGGGGAATTAGCCCCTCTCAATACTCAAGAACAAATAGAAGCGCTAAATCCGCATTACATCAGCGCACAAGCCCAAGAAGACGCCAATAAATCGAAGGACATTGACACCCACGTGATTGAGATCGTTGGCCTGCTATTTGAGTATGTGTTAAATGATGACAAACTTCCTGACTCAGTAAAAACCTTATTAAGCTATTTACACACACCGTTCTTAAAAGTAGCCATTATCGACAAAGACTTTTTTAATCACCCCCAGCATCCAGCCCGGCAACTACTTAATAACTTAGTGGCCTCCGGCGAGCGTTGGGTAGAGCCTCACACCAGAAAGAATGAAGTTTTTATTCAGATCAAAGCTGTTGTCGAACGTATCCTAAACGAATTTGATGATGACATTCGCCTTTTCTCTGAACTGGCATTTGAATTTAACCGCCATCTACGTCAGCATGCTAGGCGCATTCGCCTAACCGAAGAACGCGCCACTCAAGCAGCCAAAGGCGAAAACACACTGAAAGAAATCCGACTTAAAGTCGATGCCTATATCAACAAAAAAGTGGGCCAAGTCAATCTACCTGATTGTGTAAAAACGCTACTCTTCAAACCGTGGTCCAACTTTATGTCGTTTAATTTATTGCGCTTTGGCTCGCGCAGCGGCCAATGGCAACAATCAACCACCATTGTTGACGATATTCTTTGGTTTGTTCAAATTATTCAATACTCTACGCAACCCGAAAAAAACTTACGGTTTAATGAGCTATTAACATCGCTGCCCTCTGCACTACAGCAAGGGTTTGAAACCGTTGGCTACGACAATGAATACGGTCAGAAAATCATTAGCGAGCTTACGACACTACACAAACAAGCAACCGCTTGTAATGAACCTCAACTCAACTCGACTGACGCTGATATCGAGGCCGCCAAAGAACCTGAAATCATTGAAACCAATATCGATGAAGTCGATATTCATCAAGATATTGAAAAAACCATCAAAGATGATGAAATTATCCAGCAACTTAGAGATACTGAGCCTGGGACTTGGTTCTTATTCAATAGTAACGGCAAGCAACCTCAACAAGTAAAATTAGCTTGGGCTAACAGCACGACGCTGCACTTTATGTTTGTAAACCGTATGGGGCAACAGGTAGCCGTTAAAGCCGGGCAAGAGCTTGCTGATAAAATCCGTTCAGGCGATATTAAAATTCTTAGTGAAAATGAAGATAAACCGTTCTTCGAAAAAGCACTTGAACGTATCCTCAATCAGATAGAACATAAGCAATCATAGAATAAAAGCAAAATAACGAGCCTATTATGACTAGAAAGCAAAAACGCGTTGAACTCAACCAAACTATCGCTATCAACGATGTGATTAATGGCGGCTTATTTGGCGAGTTAATTAACGTCACAACCGAAGGTTTAATGGTAATGACGAATAATCACATACCCACTCACGCCATTTACCAACTTTCGATGCAGCTACCCACGCCTATTCAAAGTAGTCTCACCATTGATGTAGGCGCAGACTGCTTATGGTGCAAAGAAGAAGAGCACTTTAATCGCCACTGGGCAGGGCTGCATATCATCGACGCCTCAGATCAAGCTATGGCACAACTCGAAGAATTGATTGAGCACTACAAAAAATAAGCAAAGACCTTTGCGCCGGAAGAGATGTTATATGTGCAATAAACAACCAGCCAAGTGCCTTTTTAACGCCCCATGAAAGTGAAATGTCTTTTACATAAAAGGTCTCAAGCAGTAAATACTGTTTTAAATCCCTCCACAGCTTACCCTAAGCTATTTTTCCGCTATAATTTCGCCTCGTGATTTGCACCAGCCCAAAAGGCACTCGCAC
>JBNMPS010000023.1:0-25647 GCA_051277005.1 Pseudohongiellaceae bacterium | reverse complement strand
TCAACGATAGTAACTGATCCTGCAGTAACTGATCCTGCAGTAACTGGTTCTCCGCCAGACTTTAAGGAATACACGGCTAATGCTGCAAAAGGTAATAACTATGGCATTGAGGCTGAAGCAGACTGGCGCGTAACGGATAGCTTGCGAGTTTTCTCAAGCTTAGGGTGGCTAGAAACTAAAATTAGTAGCTTTAAAAATCCAGATCCAGACGCCTATAATTTAGAAGGTCGTGAGCAAGCCCATGCGCCTCGTTATCAGTATTCGCTTGGTACACAATATGACTTTATGAATAATTTTTATGTGAGCTTAGCGTTGGAAGGTAAGGCTAATTTTTACTTCTCTGATAGTCATGGCCAAAAGTCAAAAAACTATAATTTAGTGAATGCCACCATTGGTTATGATGTTGACCAATTTAGCGTGTCTGTATGGGCTAAAAATCTAACCGATGAGGACTATACGGTTCGTGGTTTTGGGTTTGATAATGACCCTCGGACAGGTAATGAGCCTGAGCAACATATTCAGTTGGCTGAGCCAAGAGTTGTTGGCGTATCTGCCCGCTATAATTTTTAAATCCAACGTCACTCCGGCGAAAGCCGGAGCCTAGGCTTAAATTAAAAAATAGATGCCGGCTTTAGCCGGCATATCAGTAAGAGTAATTACTATGATACTAACCGCAGAGATTAGCCTCTACCCCAATAACGAAAATTTTATTCCCCCTATTGATAGTTTTATTGCCCGCTTAAATCAATACAGCGATGTAAAAGTGCAAACCTTTCCCACGGCAACGATTGTGATGGGCGAATACGATAGGGTCATGGATATATTAAAAGTAGAAATGAAAGCGCATCGCGAAGAGCATGGCATGGGTATATTTGTGACTAAATTCATACCGGGTTACGAGGCGCTGTAATGAATTACGCAGAAACCATTCAGCAGGCTTGGCAGGCTATGTCGTTATGGGAGTTAGCGGCGGTGTTGTTTGGCATTGCTTATTTACTATTGGCCATGCGTGAAAAGATTAGCTGCTGGTATGCGGCATTTATGAGTACCGCTATTTACACCGTGCTTTTTTGGGATGTTAGCTTATTGATGGATTCTGCCTTGCAGGTTTATTACATGGCTATGGCCGTTTATGGTTGGTATCAGTGGCGCCAACCAAAAGATCAAGTGAAAGCTGAGCTGGCCATTAGTTGTTGGCGCTGGCAAACTCATAGCATTGCTATTGGTACTGTTATATTAGTGTCGTGTTTGTCAGGGTGGTTATTACAAAATAATACCGATGCGGCTTGGCCGTACCTAGATTCATTTACAACCTGGGGGGCCATTGTTACCACCTATATGGTGGCAAAAAAAGTATTAGAAAATTGGCTCTACTGGATTGTTATCGATGCAGTAGCCGCATTTTTATATATGGATAGAGGTCTGTACTTAACCGCGCTACTCTTTGCTGCTTACGTAGTGATTGTTGTGTTCGGTTATTTTCAGTGGCGTAATATTTATAAAAGTGAACAGAGTCTGTGCCCCATTATTGCCTAGAGAAAGTCTTAAACGAATATCGACAATGGGGCTTGGTCACTAAGCCTCATCTCATTCGACCTTTAATGGGAGGGGCTACAAATCATTCTTATCTTATTGCTAGTCAAAACCAGCAATACGTTGTAAGGCTCTTTGCTGAAAATTCTCGAGAGCTTAACATTAACCGGGACTCCGAATTTACTATAGCGGGCGTTGCGAATGAGCACGGTATTGCGGCTAAGCCTTTATATTTATCACCCACTAAAATATATTCTGTTTCTGAGTATTTGAGCGGCGAATTGATCAATGTTTGTCAATTACCCGCTAAGAAAAAACTACAGTTATTAGCGGCCACACTTTGTCAGTTGCATAGTATTTCTGTGCCGGGTTGGTTGCCCAGTCTAAATATAGTGACAAAGGCAGAGAGCTATTGGTTTACGATTTCCAGTCTGTCTTTAGCTAGCAAATACCTTCAATATAAGCCAGTACTGCAAAACTATTTTGTCGAACTTGAGTCTGAATATGATTTGGTTTTGTGCCATAACGATTTAGTGCAAGAAAATATGATTGTAACTGATCAGGGTTTACAGTTAATCGATTGGGAGTATTCGGCCATGGGCGATCCGTATTTTGATTTGGCGTCTGTTGTTGTCGACAGAGCGTTAAATGCTGAGGATGAACTGTGCTTTATTAATGCCTACAGCCAAAAACTCGACTTACAGCGATTACAGCAAGCAAAATATCAGGTAGCTTATATGTCATGTTTGTGGTGGTTGATACAAGAGGGTGAAAGCAAGAGTTACTTGCTTAAAGATTTATTAAATGAGTTAGGCTTAGGTCGTATAGGCAGTTAACCGTTTGTGAAAAGGTTTGTGAAGATGGGCTCATGTTGTGAAAATAGTTGTGGGGCTGATGCCTTAGTCGAACATCAACGGGGCACTCTGGTAAAGGTGTTGTGGATTAATGTCTTGATGTTTATCGCTGTAGTGATCGCAGCATTTTATGCCCATTCAACCGCTTTACTGTCTGATAGCCTCGATAATTTAGGTGATGCTATTACCTATGGCTTGAGTTTGTATGTGGTTAATAAGGGCGTGACTGCCAAGGCAAAAATGGCACTGTTTAAAGGGGGGCTAATTTTTTTGGCGGCTTGTATGGTGGTAGGGCAGGTTGTCTATAAATTGCTGAATCCCGTTGTGCCAGTGTATGAAATTATGGGGTTGTTTAGTGTCGCTGGTTTACTGGCTAATAGCCTATGTTTATTTTTGCTCTGGCGTCACCGGCATGAAGATATCAATATGAGTTCGGTCTTTGAATGTTCTCGTAATGATATTGCTTCAAATCTATCGGTCATTATTGCTGCGGTATGTGTGTGGTATTTTGAATCGGGTTATCCCGATATTATTATTGCGTCACTGTTGGCGGCAATGTTATTAAAATCATCCTATCGCGTTATTAAAGGTGCTGTTTTGGCGTTAAAGTTTGGGTAGTGAATGGCGAGCAACAAAAAAGCCGTTAACTCAAAAGAGTTAACGGCTTTTTAATGTGCTTTTAAAATATATTATTAAAAGACGCTTGCTTAAGGGGCTTTAGGGCCGGCATTAACAATCGCATCAGCAATATCAAATTTCTTGATATTTTCTTGGAACAAGTTAGCGAGTTTAGCCGCTTGCTCATCGTAGGATGCTGTATCTTCCCAAGCTTGACGTGGGTTGATGTATTTTGCATCAACGCCAGCAATAGTTTTAGGAATCGTTAGATTAAGTGCTTCTAATGTTTCGGTTTCGCAATCAGCCAGTGAGCCGTTTTGAGCCGCAGCAACAATCGCACGAGTCACAGGTATTGGGAAACGTTTGCCAGTACCGCCTTCGCCGCCTGAGCCGCCAGTCCAGCCCGTGTTAATTAAATAAACACGAGAGCCAAAATCTTCAATACGCTTCATTAACAATTCAGCGTAGTCGCCGGCAGGGCGTGGCATGAAGGGTGCGCCAAAACAAGCTGAAAATGCAGGGTGAATACCCGCTTCTGCGCCCATTTCAGTTGAGCCAACGCGCGCTGTGTAACCACTCAAAAAGTGGAAAGCCGCCGCTTCTTTAGACAAGATAGAAATCGGTGGGATAACACCAGAAACATCACAGGTTAAGAAGATAACCGTTTTTGGTTCGCCCGCCGCATTTTCGTTAATGCGCTTTTCAACATGCTCAAGTGGGTAAGAGCAACGACCGTTTTCAGATAAGGTAAGGTTGTCGTAGTCAGCGTGGCCGGCATCATCGAGAGTAACGTTCTCAACAATAGCGCCAAAACGAATCGCATCCCAAATGATAGGTTCGTTCTTTTGGCTTAGGTTGATCGTTTTTGCGTAGCAGCCGCCTTCAATGTTGAATACGCCGCCTTTTCCCCAGCCGTGCTCATCATCACCAATTAAGTAACACGTTGGGTCTGCCGATAAGGTGGTTTTACCCGTGCCTGAAAGACCGAAGAACAAGGTGGTTTCGCCTTCTTCGTCCACGTTAGCCGAACAGTGCATTGGCATAACGTCTTTTTCTGGCAATAGGAAGTTTTGCACAGAGAACATGGCTTTTTTCATTTCACCGGCGTAGCGCATGCCGGCTAATAAAACTTTGCGTTGAGCAAAGTTTAAAATAACAGTGCCTTCAGAGTTAGTGCCGTCACGCTCTGGGTCACACTCAAAGCTAGCAACGTTTAAAATAGTCCACTCTTCTTTGCCTTTAGGGTTGTACTTACCCTCGGTAGGGCGAACAAACATGTTATGGCCGAACAAGCCTTGCCAAGCTGTTTCGGTATTCACTACAACGGGGAGATAGTGGTCGTCGTGAGCAGCGACGTGTAATTGAGAGACAAAGCGATCTTTTTGAGAGAGGTAATCTTCAACGCGATTCCATAGCGCATCAAACTTGTCGGTGTCGAAAGGGCGGTTAATAGCCCCCCACTCGATCGCATCAGACGTTGATGGCTCTTTAACGACAAAGCGATCGGCAGGTGAGCGGCCAGTGCGCTTGCCGGTGGTGATCGATAAAGCGCCAGTGTCAGTTAAGGTACCCTCGCCAAGTTTTAGAGATTTCTCAATAAATTGGGCGTGGGTCAAATTGGTGTATGTCGTGCTCATACTCTCAGTTCCTGGTTGTATACCATTTACATGGTTCATCGGATTTTTCAGCCGTATTCTTTGGGCTTGGCTGTACCGACCTTTCAAGGGGGGCGCAATTATGCCAAAAAACCCCGATAGTGACCAGCTTGGCACGTGAAGAATATGGGTAATTTTTAACACTTTTCAATTTCTGTAAAATAATTACAGCGCGAGGGGCCTCGTGAAAAAAAACTACCAAAAAAGAGGCTGTTTTAGCTCTAAATTTGTTTAAAAATCGATCGATTGGGTGTTAGTGGACGGGCCGCTGAAATATTCTATCCAAATCTTGGCTGCCAAAGCGGTAGTCATGATGGCAAAACTCACACTGTATAGCGATTGCGCCCATCTCTTCGATGAGCTGTTCAGCTTCGTTACGGCCCATAAGGTTAATGGCGTTGATGGTGCGTTGCTCTGAGCAGCTGCATTGAAACCTTAGAGTGGTAGCGTCGAAGGTGCGTACTTGCTCGTCGTGGTAGAGGCGAAAAAGCAGAGTCTCAAACTCCAGTGTTAGCAGCTCTTCGGGGGTGAGTGTGTTGATTAAGTGGGTAAGGTGCTCCCACAGTTGGGCACGGTCTTTGTCGGCGTTTATTGGGCTGACGGGTAGCTCTTGTAGCAGCATCCCCGCTGAGCGGGTGCCGTCACCGGCAAATATTATACGAGTGGATAGCTGCTCGGATTGAGCAAAGTAGTGCTCTATGCATTCGGCCAAGTTGTCGCCATCAAGCGGCACAATACCTTGGTAGCGTTGGCCTTTAACGGGGTCAATAGTGATGCTGAGCTGGCCGTTCTTTAATAGGGTTTGGAAGTCCTCACTAACGGCCGAGTCCGCGTCACGTGCTATCCCTCTCAAGTTTCCGGCCGATGTTGCTTCAGCCATAATGATGGGGATCTCGCCTTCGCTGCGGGCTTGCAAAATAAGCGTGCCCTCAAACTTAATGGTTTGGCTTAGCAGCGCCGCAGCGCATAAAAAATCTCCCAGTAAGGCGGCAACGGGCGCCGTATAGTGGTGTTTATTGAGCGCTTCTTGGTAGCTTTTTTCTAGACGAATAATCTCACCCCGTACGTCGGCATTGTCGAAGATGAAGCGCTGAATTTGGTCTGTCATATGGCATCACTCAAAAATTAAAGGCGTCGATAAGTCTTCTTGCTTGATGGCTACTAGCCATTAAGATCTAGGCTTGGATTTATTAATTCACTGAATCAAAGTATATGCCGTTCTTGCGTTTTAGGGGTTTTCTATTCTGAGAGTTCTTCTAATTGATGGTTGAGATCAAACCATTTTCCTTCAGCTTGTTCGTAAGTGGCTTTAAGCTCGCCTTGTTCTTTAAGCCGTTTTTGTAGCTGAGATTTATTGCTTTCATCGTACAGGCTGACATCAGCTAATGACTCTTCCAAGGTGTTGAGTTTGGTTTCTAGCGTCTCCATTTCTTTTTCGACTTTTTTAATCGCATTCGTAATGGGGCCGAGCTTTTTACGCAGTTCTGCCGCTTCTTGGCGTTGTTCTTTTTTATTACTGCTGGCTGTCTCTTGAGTGGAGGCGTTGGTAGCGGGGCTGCCGCTGTTAGACTGTTTGCGTTGTTCAATAATCCAGCGGCTGTAGGCGTCTAAGTCATCATCAAAAATTTCTGCTTTGCCGTTGGCGACTAATAAAAATTGATCAACGGTATTGCGTAGCAGGTGCCTGTCATGGGATACCACAATAACGGCACCGTCAAAGGCTTGTAGTGCGACGGTAAGTGCGTGGCACATTTCTAAATCTAAGTGGTTGGTGGGTTCATCCAGTAATAATAAATTGGGTTTTTGCCAAACCACAATGGCGAGTGCTAAACGTGCTTTTTCACCTCCCGAAAAATTCCGGATGGTTTCTAGGGCCATCTCACCATGAAAATTAAAACCGCCTAAAAAGTTACGTATCTCTTGCTCGGTAGCTTTGGGGGATATGCGTTGCAAGTGGAGAGCTGAGCTTGCCTCTAAATCGAGTGCCTCTAATTGATGCTGGCTGAAATAGCCCAAAGCTATGTGTTCACCTTCGGTGCGCTCGCCCTTAAGTAAATCAAGTTCGGTGGCTAAGGTCTTAATTAAGGTTGATTTACCCGCACCGTTGGCCCCTAATAAACCAATACGGCTGCCGGGGTGGATGCTGAGATTGAGCTTATCGATAATAACGGTGTCGCGATAACCTAGCTGGCCGTTGCTGATGCTTAATAGAGGGTCAGAGCAGCGTTCGGGTTTTGGAAATTTAAAGTCAAACGGCGAATCGATATGGGCGGCTGCAATTTGTTCCATCCGCGATAATTCTTTTAAGCGGCTTTGTGCTTGTTTGGCCTTGGTGGCTTTGGCTCTAAAGCGGCGAACAAAATCGTTGATCTCGCTGATGCGCTGCTGTTGTTTTTCGAAATTGGCTTGTTGTTGAGCTAGGCGTTCGGCGCGCTGTCTTTCAAAGGCTGAGTAATTGCCTTTGTACGCGGTGAGTTTTTTATGTTCTAAATGCATGATGCCATCACAAACGCTATCGATAAAATCCCTGTCATGCGAAATTAACAACAAGCTGCCATCGTAGCGTTGCAGCCATTGCTCTAACCAAAGCTCGGCGTCTAAATCTAAATGGTTGGTGGGCTCGTCTAACAGTAATAAGTCAGATGCGCTCATCAACGCTTGCGCCAGGTTGAGGCGAATTCGCCAGCCACCCGAAAAACTATTGGCGGGTTTTACCGTGTCGCTGATTTTAAAACCTAAACCCAACAGCAGTTGCTCGGCTCTTACTTTAGCGTTATAACCGTCGATGTTATCGAGCTGTTCGTGCAGGCTGGCGATACGCTCAGGTTTGTGTTGTTGCTCGGCTTGTTGTAATTGGGCTTCGATGCGGCGTAATTCATTATCGCCATCTACAATGAATTCAAGCGCCGGCCTGTTGCTGGTGGCCACTTCCTGCGCCATGTGGGCAATACGCCATTGGCTAGGAATGTTGAGGTTACCGCTATCGTTGCTAAGCTCACCGAGTAGCATTTGGAATAGGCTGGACTTGCCTGTGCCATTAGCACCTACCAAGGCGATTTTTTGGCCTGTGTGAAATACCGCGCTGGCGTGGTCTAGCAATATCTTGCTGCCGCGCTGTAAACTGATTGAGTCGAGTTTTATCATGGCGGCGAAGTATACCTTGCTTGCGGGGTCGATAGAATGAAAATAACAGGGGTCCTTCATGGCTCATAATCCATTTTGGCAATATTCATTGACGATATATCAGCGACCGGCAGTTGCCGACCTCTGTTTAACATTACAGGATGATTTTGAGGCTGACGTTAATATGTTGCTTTGCGCGGCGTGGCTTTCGTCTATTGGTCAGCCTTTAACCCATAGTTTGTTGCACGAGCTATCGAGGGAGTCTTGCGACTGGCAAAAAAATTGCCTAACACCTTTGCGGCAAGCCAGACGGTTTTTAAAGCAGAAGGCTCCTGCTGATATATATCAAAAATTGAAGTGTGCTGAGGTGGAAGCAGAGTCGATGCAGCAGCAAAAACTGTATCAGCGTCTCAAGCATCTACCTCTAGAGGCGGACGATGACGAGCTTTTACCTCACAATGTCCAGCTGTACTTGTTGGCGTTAGGCAAGGGGGGGCAGAAAACGATATTGGCCTTGAGTGACGCCTTATGCCAAGCGATTCAAGATGATACTAATACGCTTAGTACGGTTGTTGATTAGTCAAAATCATTTGTAACTACTCAGCTCACCGCCAAAATCGCGCTGAACCGCGTTAAAAAATGATCATTTACACCTGTAAACTCACATTTTTCGCCTTGCTCAGCACAATTTTGACTGCAATCTGAACAGTTACGGACAGTACTGAATAGTTATAATCATTTCAGCTTAAATTTTTCATGTTCCCCATCACTTCGTTTTGTGACTCAGTACTTGCCCAAATGGGCTAGCTGTGTAATATAGAGCCCTTTGCTAGGGCATTAAGCCAATGGCATTTAAATCGCTATGGTCATGGGAACTTAATAACTCGTTCACAGACTTATAGGTTTACATCATTAAAATAATTAGTTTTTTAGATACGTTAAAAGGAAGGTCAATGAAACGCAATTTACTGGTTGCTGCCGCGATGAGTGCAGCACTAATGGGCTGTAATGAGCCTGTAGCAGAGAAGAAACCTGTTGAACTAAAGAATTCATCACAGCGCGTAAGCTATGGCATGGGCGTAGGTTTAGGTGAACGTATTGCTCAAGAAGGCATGGATGTTGACGCAGATGCTTTTGCCTTAGGCTTGAAGCACGCTGTCAATGGGGCTGATCGTTTAATGACGCCTGAAGAAGTGATGACTGAGATGCAGGCCTTTCAGCAGCAGCAAATTGAGCAGCGTAAAGTTGCGCAAGAATCTGCGGCAACGAATAACAAACAGCAAGGCGAAACTTTCTTGTCTGAGAATAAAGGCAAAGAAGGCGTAGTGACGCTAGATAGCGGCCTGCAATACTCTATTATGACGGAAGGTACCGGTGCCAAACCAACGGCAACCGATACGGTTGAAGTACATTACCGCGGTACATTAATTGACGGTACGGAGTTTGATAGCTCATATAAACGTAACTCTACCGTCAGCTTCCCCGTTAATGGCGTCATTGCTGGCTGGACCGAAGCTTTACAGTTGATGTCAGTAGGTTCTAAGTGGAACCTTTATATCCCTTCTGACTTGGCTTATGGCTCAGGCGGTACAGGCGGTTCTATTGGCCCTAATGCTACCCTGATCTTTGAAGTTGAGTTGGTCGATATCAAAGGCGGCAAAGCAGACGCTGCTGAAAGCTAATAGGGCTTAACGGCATGAATAAAGAAAAAGGCTAAACCTCTATGAGGTTTAGCCTTTTTTTGTAGCCTTTTGTTTTATCACTTACCGTTTAAGTTGATGACTAAAGCCATTGGATGCCAGGGCAAGATATTGTCCCTTCTTAGGGGTAAAGCTCACCGCGAGAACGCTCGCACTGGTGGGTTTCCAGGGGCTTCGCTTAGGGACGCGCCATTGGTAAAGTGGCTTCAGTGTTTTGCTATCCCAAAGTTGTACCGTGCGGTCAGTATCGCCAGTAAGTAATTGCTTACCATCGCTGGAGAAACTGGCGCTAGTGAACGCTTGACCACGTCGAATGCTACTGGCGATAAGCGGTAGCTGGCCAATTGCCTTACCGGTTTGGGTATCCCAAATAACAGCTCTATCGTATTTTGCAACGGTAAAGGCTTTGTCACCACTGGGGCTTAGGGCTACCGTGACAACTTCGTCTTCATGCTGCCAGTTGAATAATTCTTTGCCTGTATTAACATCCCAGAGCCTAGCGGTGTTGTCGTCTGAGCCTGTTATGGCCAGGGTTCCGTCATCACTCAAGTCCACCGCGTTAACGCGGTTACGGTGATAGAAGCTTCGCTTAACGCCCCCTTGTTTAACATTAAACAGTACCGCGCTGTTATCCCCCAAACCCAAAAAGGCATAGTTGCCATTGCTTGTTAACGCTATATCTAGGACTTCGTTGGGGGCCGTCCAAAAGGTGAGGGCTTGGCCGGCCTGGGTGTCCCATAGCACCATGGTTTGGTGATCGGCAGTGAGCGCGAAGTTATTGTCGGGTGAGAAGCCGCTGGCGATAATATTACTGTATTCGCCTTTTTTATGATTCCAGTTATACAACCGTTCGTTTTTGCCACTGCGCCAGAGGCTGCCACCGTGATGGATGGAGCCTGCAAGGCTATAAGTGCCATCAGATGAAATAGAGCCGCTATACAGTCCTTTAACAGCAACTTCGATGCTAGTACTAGGGCTGTTGCCTATTTCGCAGCCACTGAGCAATAAACTGGCAAAGAGCAGTGCTGAAAGTTTAAGAGGGAGAGGTTGGCTGATGTGCTGACGAAGTAGAAGGGGCATTGACCGTTTTTCGCCTTAGTTAACGCGTATTAAAAGCGGCACTGACTAATAAAAGTCTCGTGCCGCGTAACAATGTTTGTCAGCTTTATATCGGCAGCTTGCAGCATGACTCGTTAAACCACGCTGCCGTTGAAAATACTTAGGCTTCGGTTGCGGCAATCATCGTTTTGTGAGCGTTGTGCATTACGTCGATTAGCCTGTCTTCAATTTCAAATCTTAGCTCTATGGTCTCACCTAATTTGGAGAGCTGGTTAGACAACTCTGACGTGTCTGTCTCGTTATTGGCTTCGGCAAATTGGTCATGAAAGGTCATGGTAATATTGGTGTTTTCTTTGAGTTCGGGCAGCAGGTTTTGGGCGATATTCGCGCTGCCATCTTTAAATTCTTCGGCTTCACGTATCAGTTGGTAATACACCTCAAAGTGACCCGCACAGACGTAATCAACAAGCGTTTGGCAAAACTTTTTTAGACGCTCATTGAGCTCTTGGCGGGTTTCGTTTTCTTGTGCGCCGCCGGCCGCGCAAAACTCAACAATAAGCTGTTGGCGCTCTTCTAACCAGCGCGTAATCATTTCTTCAACGCCACTCCAGCGTTCTTCTTTGGTGCAAGTGTCTAACATAATAATAAGATCCCTAATAACTAACCACGTGAGGGGAGCTGCTTGTTTAAAGCGTTAACAGCGAATTTGTTTTAGCTACGCCCCTTCTTGTTATAAGTATGTGTAAGGTTGAATATAAGTGAGAGTGGCCATGCTAGCAAGCCTTTAAATCAAACAGGCTGTTTATTTTAATTTAAGCGGTTTTTATTTTAAGAAGGTGACAGCTAAGGGAATAACAACCGCGCTAAAACTACCGGTAAGGCATAGTGCTAAGCTGGCAAAAGCGCCGGTTTTAGCATTGCGTTCAAAGGATAAAACCGTTGCTGTGCCATGAGCGGTGATGCCTAAGCAGAAGCCCCAAATACGATCGTCAGTAATGTTAAGCCACTTTAATATAAGCGGGCCAAAGCAGAGGCCGGTTACTGCCGTAACCATGACTCCGCCTGCGGCTAATGCCGTGTGGCCGCCAATAAGTTCACTGACGTTCATGGCGATGGGGGTAGTGAGTGATTTAGTCGATAATGATAGTAAGGTTTGAGGGCTGGCGCCCATTAAATAAGCAATACCTACCGCTGATACGGCGGCAAAGCTAGCCCCTAAAACCAGGGTGATGGTGATGGGCCAGAAAAGCGCGCGAATATAGCGGCTATTTTGATAAAGGGGTATGGCTAGCGCGACAGTGGTGGGGCCCAATAGTAGGGTAAGCATATAGCTATCTTGGAAATACTGTTGGTAACTGACGCCCCAATACTTGATCACCAAGGCAATTATCGTTGCGCTGACAACGGTGGGGTGTAGCAAGGCAAAGCGGTTACTGGCGATATAAAGTACTTGGCTAAGTTGAAAGCACAATAGCGTTAAGGTGATGGCAAACAAGGGACTGCGAATAAGGTCTGCATGCCAAGCAGTTTGCTGTTGTAAAAAATCAAGCATGCTTTTTCACCAGCTTGCGCATCAACAGGGCATTAAAAACTAATGAAAGTACGGTGCCAGCCACTAGGGCAACGGTGATGGCTAGCCACTGCGACATGACTTCAGCGCTTAAAAAATAGAGGCCGGTTGTTGCGGGTACAAACAACAAGGTCATCATACCAATAAGCGACTGGCTGGCTTTTTGTAATGAGGCTGAAACTCGGCCTCTAAGGCAAAGCGTAATAAATAATAAAAACATGCCGATGACAGGGCCGGGTAAAACAACGTCGCCGAATTGACGAATTAGTTCACCGGCACACTGAAACACCAATAGAACGGTTAATCCTTTAATCATATTATTAACGGGTTTTTCGTAATAGTTGCCACATTGCGATGCAGAAAAATCCTGCAAACCATGCGAGTGACCATTCGGCCATACTAAAGCTTGCAAACGTCCAGTCGACTTCAGCACAGTTGCCATCGCCTAGAACGAGTATTTTTAAGGCTTCGGCAAAGGGAAAGGTGTCGAGCATATATTCCAAACTGGGACCGCAGGCGGGGACTAAATCGGCTGGCAAATGCTGCAGCCAAACTTGTCGGCCGGCAGCGGCTAGGCCGCCAAGAGCGCTGATCGCCATAACAATAGCGTAAATTTTATAACGCTGATGATGAATGGCAGCAATCAACGCGAGGGCGCCAAACAAGCAATAAAAGATGCGCTGGGTCATGCAAAGAGGGCACGGTATTAGGCCATCGATATATTGAGTGTAAAGTCCATAGCCCATTAGGCCGATAACACAGGCAACTAGTGCAAAATTTGTAACGCGAGGGGTTAAGGGCATTATCTGCTACTCCTAAAATGAGGGTGCTACAGTAGGACAAATTAAGAATTGTCTCAAGGTCAATCTGGCGTTGCGGGTCTGCACCGCATATTATGTATAGATTCAAGGTATTAAAGGGAAATGTCATGCAGGCGATGGTTAGATTACTAAGTTTATTGTTTGTTTTATTCGCGGCTCAATGTGTTTATGCCCAGGACGAAGATGAGGCAGCAGAGGATGGCGCGCCAGCCGGGGCAGCCTCGACTTATTTTTCGATTAAACCTGCGTTTGTTGTTAACTATGGGGGTGCGGGTCGCTTACGGTATTTGAAAACAGCCATCACCTTAAGAGTTCAAACCGGGGGTGGTTCCAGTGGTATGAGGGATGTTAGGCATCACCTGCCTTACATTCGCCACAGCTTAGTGATGCTGATGTCGCAACAAACCAGTGAAGATATGTCATCCATGGAGGGGCGCGAGTTGTTACGACAGGCCGCATTGGAAACGGTACGTAAGGTGCTCATCGAAGAGCAGGGCAAGCAGTTTATTTCAGACTTGTTGTTTGACGCGTTTATTGTTCAGCGCTAAATAGTGATAGCCAGATAATGAACCCGCTTACATTGCAGGCTTTATCGCTAGCAGTGATCTTATTGACTATGCCTCTTAAAAAATGCCCAAATAACATCGGTGGCATCTAGCTCAACACTGGGGTTGTCACCTCTAAGGGTTCCTTTTTTACCACCGGGCCAAGCGTGACCATTATCCTTAACAGAATACATCTCAACGGACCTGCCCTTAGGGCAATCGTAGCTTGAATGAATAAACTGGTTTGGAGTCTTGTTATTTGGGATTTTATGGCAGCCATTGGCCTTTGCCCAAAAGGTAGCTTGCGCTAATGACGGTTGCGTTGGTAAATCACCCCAGGCACCTTTGACACGCGCATTGGGGGGGCCGCCTTTATACGGGATGATATTATCGAGCATACCGTTCACCACGATAGCGGATACTGGGTTTGGTGGTGCGACCTCATCACCAAAAAGGGTGGCCACAACCGGTGCGATTGCAGTGATTTTTTCAGATAAGGCGATGCCGAGCGTATGGGCCATCATGCCGCCATTTGACATGCCCGTTACATAAACTCGTTTAGGGTCGATGGGGAATTCACTGATCATTTTATCGATAACCACGCTGATAAAACCGACATCGTCTATGTGTTTTTTCATTGCTTGGCCGCAGCAATTACCGGCATTCCAGGTTAAAAAATTACGCTTAAACCATCCTGTTCCCTGAGGATACACAACAATAAAATTTTCTTGCGCGGCCTTTTGGGTAAACCCCGTCATTTTTTCTGCATGTGCTGCATTGCCGCCGCCGCCATGTAATACCAAAACGAGTGGCACTTTTTTATTAGGTTTGATGCGTGCAGGAATACGTATTTGCACAATACGTGTAATGCCCTTGTGCACGATAGTTTCTCGTTGCGTTGAAATATCACTGCCCTCAGCTTGGGTGACTGTAGCTAAACTTAATAGCAATAAGCCCATGATGAATGGCAGTGCTTGATGAGTTTTTATATTAAAGTTCTCTTTTGGATCACCGGAATTATGACCTAAACTTATTTCAGAGGGTTCTATAGTTGATGATACTGCTGATAAAAATTCACCAAGTATTCGTCAAAGTCGATAGTGTCATCTTGTTCAATTTCTTCACGTCGCTGATTGGATAGATCTCTTGCGGTAGCAAAATAATCTAACTCGTCACCGGTTAGCGGTGAATGGATATAACTCTGTTGATGCTGCTTGGATAGGTCGAGGGCAAAATCAAAATAACTTTGTTGCTTTTTTCCCATATCGGCTAAAACTTTTGCCGATGGTGTTAGTTCTGGGTTATTTAGCTTGTCTTTCTGGTCTTGGCAAACTCGGCTGTAGTCATCGCCGCCATGAAGCTTGTCCATGTATTGTGCTATGGCCTCTATGCCGTCTAATAAATTTGTGCCCCAGCCTTGTAATGAAACATCACCTTGGCGTTGTTTTAAGGTTAGCCCGGGTTTGCGGCCAAAGTTAACGACGGTTTTAAAGTTTTCGTCGATTCTTTTCATATCGCCTTCATCGCACTTAGGACTTTCGTCCAATAGGCAAAACAGCATCAAACAATCAATGAAGCGAATCTCGTCTTCATCGATACCCATGGGTAGATAAGGGTTAACGTCTATGCAGCGTACCTCTATATATTCAACCCCGCGTTGTTGCAGTGCGCCAAGAGGTATCTCACCCGATTCGGTTACACGTTTGGGGCGAATGGTGCTGTAAAATTCATTTTCAATTTGTAATAGGGCGCTGGATAGTTGCTGATATTGGCTGTCTTCTTTGACCCCAATATTTTTGTATTCGGGATGCTCGGTAATAATAGCGTGCTTTAAGGTTTGAATATAATTATCGATGGTGTTGTAACAAACCTGTAAGCCATTTTGAGCGTTACTTTGATAGCCGAAATCACCCATGCGCAAAGCGGTGGCATAGGGAAGGTAAAAACTGCCGTCATTAAGCTCTTCTAAGTTGTGTGGCTGGTTTTTTAAAAAGCTTTTGCAGACAGCGGGTGAAGAACCGTATAAATAGGTCAGCAGCCAAGATACTCGACGAAAATTGCGAATTAAATGAAAGTAACTTTCGGTTTTAAAATCTTGGGCCGAGAGTACTTTTAAATCATCGCTGGCTAAGTTTTGCAAATGAGGCCATAGCGCTTCGGGAATAGAGAAATTATAATGAATGCCTGAAATCGTTTGCATGGTGCGGCCATAGCGATTGCCTAAACCGACACGGTAGGCCGACTTCATTTTGGCAACATTAGAACTGCCAAACTGGGCCACAGGTATTTTTGAGTCTTCGGGCAGCGCGCAGGGCATGCTGGCGGTCCACATCAATTCATTATCCAACTGTGAATAAACATAGCGATGGATGTCGTTGAGCTCTGTTAAAACGCTGTTAATGCTGGAGTGAACCGGGGTTATCAGTTCTAGTAACGCTTCTGAAAAGTCGGTGGTTATCTTAGGGTGGGTTAGTGCTGAGCCCAAGGCTTTGGGGTGTTCAGTTGTTGCTAACATGCCATCGGGGGATATTCGCAGGCTTTCTTTCTCTATGCCGCGCTGTAGGTGGCGTAAGTGTTGAAATGCGCCGGTTTCGCTTAGCTGCTTGATGCGCTGGATGGCTAGCTTTGACAAGGTAATGCTCCGTTATCCTTCAAGGCAAGTGAGCTTTCTCAGCAAGCGATAGTCAGGACAAATGAATAGGGGATTTCTCTGTTGTGCGCAGTGTAATGATGCCGTTGAATCGATACAAGCCAGAGAGGAAGTTTTTTCTGGCTGGTATCGGTAGGTAATAATAAAAGTGGACGACAGTTATGGGTCGCTGACGCTATTGTTGGTATGTCGCGCATCTAAGCGATGAGCGATTAATTGTTTCCAGCCGATAATGTCAGTGTTTTCGGCTTCGTAAATTTCAAAGCCAATATTAAAGAACTCATCTTCGGGGACTATCCATTTGACCTCGCCGATTAGCTGCAGTGTTGCTTGTTGGTCATGGAACTCAGCACAGAGCCGTAAGATACTACCGATTTCTGCTCTCTCATCCATTTGAAACTGGATGCCATTAGCCGATATATCGAGGCTGCTGCAGATAATAACTTTGTTGCCAGAGGCCTGGGTGTTGTCGTAAGTCTCGACAAAGATGGTGGCTTCTTCGTTAAGCCGGGTTTCACTACGTTTATCGTCAATCATTATATGCCTTACTTTTTGTTTCTAATGCTGCTCACAACTTTTGAGAGAGCGTCTTCAAATTTATCACCCTGATCGATGATTTCGGCCTGCTGGGTGGCAAGTTGAATAATAAGTTCCTGCTTTAAAAGCTCACTGTCTTTGATGCCTTCCCGATTCACAAAAATATATTTGTTGGACTGCTGTATTATGGCTGCAAGCTTACAGGTACGGGGGGTGTCGTTACGAACAAAGCGCACTTTGCCGCCAACCGCTAACTGATGTAATTGTACGCTGTATTTTTGTTGCTCGGCAAAAGATAGTTCGGGTTGTTCTATCGCAGGTTTGAGTGTTTTCTCTTGTTCTTGTTCTTGTTCTTGTTCTTGTTCTTGTTCTTGTTCTTGTTCTTGTTCTTGTTCTTGTTCTTGTTCTTGTTTTGAGATTATTTTTTGTTGCTCTTTTTGTACTTGTAGCGTTTTAACTTCAGCTAAAGCTTTGTGTTGATCAAGTTTGAGCCTTTCTTCCTGTGCTTGTTGTTTTTTCTGCTCCTCTATTATTGAGGCTTTCTTTTGTTGCTGATGCGATTGAACTTTGAGCAAGTTTTCAATAAGGATGGAGGCGGTTTGCTCGATGCGGCATTTGTCAGGGAGGGGTTTGATACTGTTGTTAGATAACTTATAAGCGAGTTCGTCAAAGCTATATTGGCAGGCTTTCATCCCCGCATGATTACTGAATAAGAGTTGCTGACTGTCGGTAAGTTTTAATAATAGCTTAATGGCTTGTGGCTGTTCCTCGACGTTGTGAGTAAACCACTGGCCTTCTTTAACTTGGTTAACTTTTTTAAGCAAACTGCCGCTGATTTTTGTACCAGCATCGCTGAGTAAGTCATCGGTAGCGAGTGCTGTGAATTCAGCCGGTTCAATGGTTTCGCCTTTTAGTATTTTTAAGTGTTCGGTTTCTATAGCCGCTAGTGCTTGGTTGAGCTTTTCTGGTTGATGTTTTAGGCTAATTGTGACGTTTGAAATCTCTTCCTGTAAATTACCGACTAATCGATAAATACGCTGCTGGATTTCGGTATCTTCTTGCTCGAAGGGCTGGAAGGTCAAAATTAACGTTTCTGTAAGCTTACCTAAGCGGTGCGATTCCGCTTGGATGTTGTCGCTATTCACTAAGAGCAAAATAAGCGAGTCATGCCAATTTTTTTGTAAAAACTGGATGATGGCGGTGGGTAGTAATTTACCCTGCATTTTACTATTAATAATGCGGGTACTAAGATCTTGTGCACGCTTGGCTTTCAGCGCGCCGCTTTCGGCATCTTTAACACGTTGCTCAAGTTTTCTCAGGCGGTTGTCTTCCCGCTTAAAAAAATGGGTTAAAGCATTATCGCTAAAATCAATAGGCCCCTGCTGCCATCCATCGTGGAATTCCGTCAATGCTTTGGTCAGCTGTGATAAAAAGTGTACGGAGGTTCTGCTGTCGCTCTCTTGCCAACCTATGCAATGTTTTTGAAGTGTAGAGAGCAGTTCAATAACCGGGTGTTGCTCCCATACCCATTTAAGATTTACTAACTGAATCTCGGCGAGAATGGGCAGTAATATGACGAGCACTTTTTGGATGGTGGGGTCTAGTTGGTGGCCTTGGTGGTAATTGATTAAGAGCCGGTCGCAGTAACTTAATTGCGCGTAGATACTCTGCTCTAAACTCTCTAAAGGACCCAGTTGTTGCTCGAGGGTTGCAACCATCTTGCCATAGGGCATGGGGTCCGTGGCTTTTAGTAATGTAAGGGTTTGTTCCAGTGGGAGCCTAGAGGCTTTTTGGCTTTTTTCAGGGAAGCAAAAGTTTAATAATTCTAATAGCGCGGAGGGTTCGCTATTGATTAGAGAGGTGAGTGTATCGTGCTGATGGCTGATGGCTACTATCTCTATTAAATGGTCGGCTTTTATCGCTGTGTGTTGTGCCTAGGTTAGCAGCGGGGCTGCATTAATCAATCAACGGTAATAGTTATATCTCAAATTATTATAGATGGCTATTGGCCAAGCTAGAGGTTTGAATGTCTTGAGGCGGATTTTTTTGCAGAATAGGTGCTTGCGGAGGGCTCTGTGCTGGCTAAGAGTTTGAAGTCGATCAGGGATTGAGCAACTTTATTAAATGCTTGGCGTAGGGCGGGGTCTTTTTTGAGCAGGAGGGTGCTGCCTAAAATTTGATCAATATAGCTGCTGGCTCTTTCTATTTTTTGTACATAATCGTTAGCACCGTCGGAATAAGAGACGGGTAGAGCTTCTTCAATGAGTATGGATTTACCACTAATGAACTTTTCTTCGAGAGTGGAAAGCCTGAACGCACTTAAAAAAGCTTGAATATCACTGCGTAGACCTATGGTGTTAATGCCCATGGGCTCAGCGGGGGTATCGTTCCAGCATTCTACGGAACCATTACCGCTGTAATAGACCTCGTGAACCTGATAGATGTATTCCTCGTTCTCAGCATCCATTTTTTTAATAATACGATAGTTCCAGATGGTCATAGTCTTGCCTAAAACACGTGATTTTTCTTGATTATGCTAGTGATTATAGTAGAGATTTTTTATAGTGGGATTGTAATGGTATTAGTAAGCGTGTGGGGCTATGGCGTCAAGAAGTATTTTATTAGAATGTGATGTGGTCGGAAATTGATCCCAGATCATAATAGCGGTAACCATTTTGTTGTGTCAGGCTCGCCCACGTGGTGGGCTAAAGGGTTATTTAGCCGCCAGTCATATTCATAAAGCGCACAATTTGGGGGCTGCCATCTAACTCAAAATGATGGCGCTCAGGTTTTAAATCCATAGCCTGGATAATGGCGTTCTTTAACTCTTCAATAGTGGCGCCACTGCGAATCAGTACTCTCAAATCTATCGAGTGCTCATTGCCTAAGCATAAGAGTAAGCGGCCTTCGGCGGTAACTCTGACACGATTGCAACGATGGCAGAAATTATGGCTGTGGGGTGAAATGAAGCCAACTCGGCTTTGGGTGCCTCTAATATTGAAATAGCGAGAGGGGCCGCCGGTATGCTCGTCGTTTTCAATCAGTGAGAAATGGGGCTTTAATTGCTGCTGTATTTCATCACTGGAATAAAAACTTAACGCTCGGTTGTGCTCATCAATAATCCCCAAAGGCATCTCTTCGATGAAGGCGATATCAATTTGCTTGCCGCAGGCATAGTTAACCAGGTCAATAATTTCATTTTCGTTACGACCTTTGAGAATAACCGCATTGATTTTTATTTTTTGAAAGCCGGTGGCAATAGCGGTGTCGATGCCTTTTAAAACTTGTTTTAGATTACCAGTGCGGGTGAGCTGTTTAAATTTTTCAGGGTTTAAGCTATCTAGGCTGACGTTAATACGCTTCACCCCAAACTCTTTGAGTTGCTGTGCATATTTGTCAAGGTGTGAGCCATTGGTGGTAATGGTTAACTCATCAAGGCTATCGATGCTACCAATGTGTTTCACCAGAGACAGTATGTTTTTACGCACTAAGGGCTCGCCGCCGGTTAAGCGAATACGTTTTACCCCTAGCTCACAAAAGGCGTCGGCTATCATTGCGAGCTCTTCTAAACTGAGTACTTGTTGCCGGGGAACAAAGGTCATATCTTCCGCCATACAATATACGCAGCGAAAGTCACATCGGTCTGTGGCAGAAATGCGTACATAGTCGACGGTGCGACCAAATTTATCCGTCAGAGTTGTGGGCTTAGCATTGCTAGAATTGGAACTACTGGGATTACTCATAAGGCTAATGGTACTCTTGTCTTCCTACGATGAGCAAATAATAAAAATTTGATTTATACATGTATTTATTGCGTAATCCCCTTATTTTAGTAGGGCCTTTAGCTGGCGTGCTAGTATTATTTTTGATGACAATGTCGGGTATGAACAATGCCGATGCCATCACTGCCTCCGTGGCGGTATAGGTACGCCTATAGGCACGCCACCCAACTTAGTCTTTATGCAGTTTACGAGCAGCAAACGAGAGAGTTGATCACCTTCAGTCAGTGGATGGCGTGGGGTGTTCCCGTGGTGTTGTGCATGATCCCCGTAGCGGCTTGGTGGCTGGGTCGCAAACTGAAGTATCGCGCGGCCTTCATTTTGTGTATTTAACTATTAGGCTACGCTGGGTATAAAACACAAAAAGATACAGGGAGTTCTTGTGTTTACTTCCCTGCTGAAGGGGTCAAAAATAGGGATGATTGGGTACGGATACGCGACTTAGGTTGCGATTTTATTCGAGGTTATTGAGTGGCTAGGCCGCGCATGAAAGTAAAAGGGCTTTCATGCAGCGGTCTCAGCTTATAGATGGGCTAAAATGGCTTCCGCCGCACTGGCTTCAATGGCTTTGCTGTCAATGCCTAAGTAAGTGACTTGGCCGTTATCAATAATCATCCCGTAGCGTTGACTGCGAAGCCCCATACCCCAAACTGAGGCGTCTTTATCTAAACCCATCGCTTTTGCTAATTCGCCATTGCCGTCAGCAGCCATAATAATAGCTTCTGCATTTTGGGCTTGGCCCCATGCGGCCATTACAAAAACGTCATTCACTGACGTGCAAATAATTGAGTCAATACCTTTAGCTTTAATGTTGTCGGCGTTCACCACAAATCCAGGGAGGTGTGTTTTAGAGCAGCCAGGGGTAAATGCACCGGGCACGGCAAATAAGACGACTTTTTTATTTAAGCAAAGGTCGTGAGTATTGACGGTAGTTGGCCCTTCATCGCTCATGATCGATAAATCGATACTCGGTATTTGATCGCCAGTTTGAATAGTCATAGTTATAATCCTATAGGTTAAATGCATGAAGCATAGCAGGTATTTGTTTTAAGTTAAGTGCGGTTCTATTAATTACTTGCGAGCCGAGATCAACGCTTTCAGCTATGATAGGGCAGCAGGGTTGGCAGATGTCGCTATACAATATTGTCTATTGCACAGACAAAGAATTACTTAATGAACGCTATGACTTTATTACCGCAACGGAGGTGATTGATAGTGCAGTGGCTTAATAGTTATAAAAAATACGGACTGATTACCGTCGTGCTACATTGGTCGTTGGCTTTATTAATAATCACCCTATTTATACTTGGCCTTTGGATGGTGGAATTAGATTATTATCATTCTTGGTATCATCGAGCGCCAAGTTTGCATAAAAGTTTTGGTTTGTGTTTGCTAGCTTTGATGTTGTTGCGTTACGGCTGGCGGCTATTAAGCCTTAGCCCCACCGCCGAACCCAATCTTGCTATTTGGGAACATCACTTATCGGTGCTAGGTCAGCATTTATTTTACATGCTGATATTGGTTATCTCTGGCAGTGGTTATTTGATGGTGACTTCCGATGGTAGTGGTGTGGCCGTGTTTGATTGGTTTGAGTTGCCCGCATTAGTTAGCCATATCGACCAACAAGAAGATGTTTTAGGTTTGGTTCACTATTATGTAGCTTGCGGATTTATGGTGTTGGTTGTTGTTCATGCTTTTGCCGCTGTTCGTCACCATGTTATAGAGCGAGATCGCACTTTATTAAAAATGTTTGGTAAATAGTAAGGAGCTTAAAATGAAATATGGGGCGTTATTAGTTGGCCTGTTGCTATCATTTTACACGATGGCTGAGCAAGAACAGTATCAAATTGATATCAAAGGGCAGCATGCTTTTATTCAATTTAAAATTAAACATCTAGGCTATAGTTGGTTGCTGGGAGGGTTTAGAAAGTTTGATGGCCAGTTTGATTTAGATACCCAAAATATTGAGAACTCTTCGGTAACTGTAGAGGTTGATACTCGAAGTTTAGAGAGTAACCACGCTGAACGAGATATACATCTCAAAGGAAAAGACTTTCTAGAGGTTAATAAATATCCAAAGGCGACCTTTAATAGCCATAACATTACGGGCGGAAAAGATGGGGCTTTTGAAATCGAAGGTGAGCTAGAGCTTCATGGTGTTAAAAAAATTATCGTCATCAGTGCGATGGAGATTGGCCGAGGGCCAGATCCTTGGTTTGGTTATAGGGCGGGCTTCGAAGGCGTAACAACATTAAAACTCAGCGATTTTAATATTACGCGTGATTTAGGCCCCGCATCCACGCATGTCGAACTACAGCTATATGTGGAGGGTGTACGGCAACCAAAGCCATCCGATGGTGCCGGATCGGAGTTTTTTGAGTAGTGATTAAAGAGGGTAATAAAGAAGAGTAACGATCTATGGAGGTGCGTCGTTTTATTGAGGGTGGCAATATGACTTAACTGGGCATCATTCGTTATGACTTTTATTAGGCACAACAGGGGATGCAAACATCCCCTGTTTTTGTCTATAGGCTATGGTATTAACCATTGATAAACTCAGGAGCAAAACCAACACTCCAAATTAATACGCTACCTACACGAGTACTCACTAAAATAATTAACGCTGCGGCTAAAATAGCGCCGCCAAAAAAGACTGCTCGATCTTTTTCGATATGCATCACAATGGGAATGCCTTTTAACATTAAAAGGCAGGAGTAAAGTGCCGCTGCAACAAAGGTTAATAGATTAAACCAAGGTACAGGATAGAGTAATGCAAAGCTGGCTAAAAAAATAGGCGTTGAAGAGTAGGTCGCTAATGTAATGCCTGACGCCGCAAAATTCTCCTGACGGCCATCGTAGGTATCAGCCATCCAGTCAATCATTCAGCCCAATGCAAATACGCCCACTAACATGGCGATGTACGTGAGTACACAAAGTTCCAGAGCGCTGTTGTTAGCAAGCTTGATGAGGGCGCTGTGGCTCGCGCTCCAGCCGATTTGGGTTGTGGAGTAGTAAGCGCATATAGGGGCAATGGCCGCTAATATCCCGGTATAGGCGAGCATGATGGTGGTGGGCTTTACCTGTTCTTTTTCTATTTTTTTCCATTCATTGTCTGGCTGCGTCATTAGGCCTAGGGCGTGCTGCAATATCATCTTAACCTCACTAAAACTTTGTTACTACCTTGAAGGGCACATAAATCTACGTACTTATTGCAGATATAGTTCATTGATCGGGCTTTACCAAGCGGCTTTACCGCTTTGCTTGATCTGCAACATCGATCATAAAACATCTGCCACGTTAGGGGCATATTAATCACGGATTTTTTTTGGGGTTATTCAGGGTTAGGCTAATAAAAGTGACTTTAATTGCTGGGTGTTGTTTTATGAGATGGTTTACAATGCCAGCCATTTAAAATATTCAAAACAAGCATCCATTAGTAGCGTTAGAGACAGAGATAGATTATGAGTGAAAAAGCGGTTTTGTTGGCCAACCTGGGTTCGCCAGATGCCCCAGAAGTTAAAGATGTTAGACGGTATCTAAACCAGTTTTTGATGGACCCCTATGTTATTCAATTACCTTGGGTATTAAGGCGCTTGATTGTGAGTTTGTTTGTGTTGCCGAGCAGGCCAAAATATTCTGCCCATGCCTATGCCAGTGTTTGGGATGAAAATGGTTCGCCGCTCGTTAGTTTGTCGAAGCAGTTGCTGGCGGCGCTAAAGCCTCAGCTGGATATGCCTGTTGCTATTGCCATGCGTTACGGTAATCCTAGTATTGAGAGTGAGCTGCTGGAGCTTGCCGAAGACCCTGAGTTAAAAGAAGTGCTGTTTATTCCATTGTATCCGCATCATGCCGATAGCACGGTGACCACATCGGTAGAAGAGGTTAAGCGGGTGGTGCTCAAGCATGGCCTTAACATTCGTATTAAATTATTAGAGCCATTTTATCAGCACCCTGATTACATCAAGGCGTTAGTGAGTTCTGCGCAAAGCTATTTAGATGATGGCAGGTATGACCATGTTTTGTTTAGCTATCATGGCCTGCCTGAATCGCATCTTAAAGTGGCGGACTCTACGCTCACTCACTGCCTGCAGGTTGATGATTGCTGCCATAAGCCTTCTGAGGCTCATGCGACGTGTTATCGCCACCAAGTCTTTCGTACGACCGAATGCTTTGTTGAGCTGGTAGGTTTGCAGCCAGGTGAATACAGTCAGGCTTTTCAATCGCGGCTGGGTCGCAATAAATGGTTAGAGCCCAGTACAGAAAATACCTTAAAAGAGCTGGCTGCAGGTGGTGTCAAAAACTTACTGGTGATTTGCCCTGCCTTTGTAACTGATTGCTTAGAGACCCTGGAAGAGATTGAAATGCAAGGGCAGCAGTTATTTAAAGAAGCTGGCGGTGAGTCGCTAACACTCATTCCCTGTTTAAATAGCCATCCCGATTGGGTTAACTTACTGGCGTCCTGGTGTAAGGACTTTAATAATACTTTGTTGGTTAACAATCTATAAAGCGAGTTGATTATGTCTAGCCATATTTTGTCAGAGCAATCAGCGGCTGTTTTTCAGCTAAGCATTCACCGTCCTGAAAGAAAAAATGCATTCACTCATGAGATGTATGCTGCCCTGGCAGATAAAATTGAGCAGGCCGTCGATGATAGCTCGGTACGGGTGATTTTATTAACCGGTTCAGAAGGGTGTTTTAGCAGCGGTAATGACTTGCAGGATTTTCAATATTCTTCCAAAAACATGGGTGATTCATCGTCTCCAATCGTGAGGTTTATGATGGTGTTGGCTAAATGCCCTAAGCCGGTTGTTGCCGCCGTTGAGGGTGTTGCTGTGGGTATTGGCACAACGCTACTGCTGCATTGTGATTTGGTGTATGCCCACCCGGATGCACGCTTTTGTATGCCCTTTGTTAATTTAGGTGTTACTCCTGAATATGGTTCGTCGATTTTGTTGCCGCGCTTATCGGGTAATGTAAAAGCGGCTGAGCTGTTAATGTTAGGGGAGTTTTTTTCAGCACAGGATGCAAAGCAAGCGGCGATTATTAACGATGTTGTTGATCATCCGTTAGCCATTGCCATGCAGCAATGTAAAAAGCTAGCCGCAAAACCTCCAGCCGCATTACGTAATACCAAAGCGCTATTAAAAGCGCCCATTCAAGATGCGATAGAAAAAGTTATTCAGCAAGAGTTGTTGTGCTTTCA
>JBNMPS010000022.1:0-26141 GCA_051277005.1 Pseudohongiellaceae bacterium | reverse complement strand
GTTATTTAATCACAACTGAGCAAAAACTTTTATCGTTATACTCTGATTACTTAAAATAAAACGTATAAACGTCATAGGATAATGAATACCTCTAAGCCACTAATACCCCCTATAAAGGCCATTAATTACACCGGTTTTACCCCTATAGTCTGTTAACGTGGAAATCACCCATTCACCGCGACCTTGCCACTGTGGTGTCGTGGGCAGCCCCCTCCACAACACAAGTATCTTCCCTGCAAAGATTTCACCCTAAGGGTTATTTTCACGCCTTGCCTATAAAGTTCATTGCCTTCAAATACAAGAATGCCGGCATAAATCCGGCATTGTTGTATTTGAACAAGCGATTAACCCACCGCCAGCTCAGTAACATTAGATTCTTCAGCCTCATCACCCAAGCTTAACAACACTTCGGGTTTACCCTTACAGGCTGCCATCAACTGCTCTTTGTTTTTGGCTAACAGTAAACCAATAGTTTCAGCATCTTTCTCGCTAATGCCCTCGGCATGCTTTTCTAAAAATAGGGTAAAGCTCTCTGCCAGCTCTAGCATTTTGTCGTAGGCATCGGCGTCTTTTTTGTTATCAAACATAGTGTCGTCTCTATCGCATTTCCACATTGCCACTACAGCCATGGTCTCACCCTCTGTTGAGTTGTTGATTTATAAATACTGTATATAATCACAGCAATTATAGCAAGCAGTAAACATGTCTGTATTAGCCACAAAAAAGCCATGCTTACCCGGCCTGTACGTTAGTGGCTAGTACGCTGCCGGTATATGTCGGCAATACCCCTCTGTGTCAGGGTAGCTGTCGCCTTTTCCAATATTCAATCAGAACAGCAGTGAGAATCCATGACACATCATTCAACTGATCAAAAAGAAGCCATTGTTAATCGATTTTTACAAAGTGGCTTATCCATTCGTGAATTCGCAGAGGATGAAGCATTGCCAAATCATCCCTGTATAGCTGGAGTCAGAAAGTTGCCCTGAACGGCCATTGAGCTTTTCATTTGGTCTGGACTTTTTGGATAACACGTTGAAATCAAGATACATTACGTTCATAATGTATCTTGATTTCAACGACAACAGTCCCCGTGAATGCAAAACCAAGAAGAGCGTAGGCGCATAACCCGTAAAGCAATTTTAAGCGAAGCAACAAGGATCATCATAGATCGAGGTTTGCAAGCATGCTCAATCGCAGAGATTGCTAAAGGCGCCTCGTTTACAACTGGCGCAATTCAACATCACTTTAAGTCAAAAGATCATCTGCTAAAAGCAGTTGTGACGGAGCACATCTTCGACAAGAACGACTTAGAACACGATGAAACTGAAACACAATTAACACTCGAAATTCGCTGCAAGCGAGTTGTGAAAGCCATGTGGGCATACTATGGCGGCAATGACTATTTCGTAGTTTGGGAGATAATGCTCGGTGTCAGAAACAATGAAAAACTATGGTGCGAAATCACCGAGTTTTTCAAAAGTGCTGAATCAAAACTTGAGTTTAATATCCAAGACTATTTTTATGATCTATCACTAACATCAAGTCAGGCAAGGGATGCTGCTATATTTGTGAGCTCTCACTTGAGAGGGCTTTCGCTTTTGCGGTTATCTTATCCAAACAATACCGAAATATCTTCCCAGCCGGACTATTTAGCGGATTTACTACACATGAAAATGCAGGACATATTGCAAAGCAATATGTCACAACCCCTATGAAAACTCGCTTCAAAATCGCTGGCCTACTAAGGATAAGTTTTTTCCTACCCATTGCTTACGCATCGGCAGCCGCTCTGTTCAACCTTGTTTGCGCTCTAAAAGTTTGGTCCGGAGGCGCTTGCCTAACCAAAACTAATCCTTTGGTAGGTTTGGTGGTTATGGGTGCTGTGGGTCTGTCAGCAATTTTTTCTATTAACAGGCGTTACATCACCTATTTTTTAATGAACATAAGATTACTGGGGCGCTACTCTTCTTAGGCGTGTGACATCACATAACAGGAATAAATATTGACTTGTTGTTTAGCGACTCACTTGCCCTTGCCGCGTGTATCAACATCTTTGGAATTTTTGCTTTGGGTATGGACCTAGCACTTATAGCCACTCAACTTTATTCAAAAAGAGACTAAAATAAATGCACAAAATTTTATTGACTATTACCGCTCTAATTTTTTTATCGACGTTTGCTGTATACCTCGCACTACAACATGTAAATAGCTACCAGCTAAGTGGTGAGATCGAAATCAATGTTCTTAATGAGCCCGTAACAGTGCACAGGGACAAACATGGAATTCCTTATATCTTTGCAACTAACCTTGCTGATGCAATTAGATCCCAAGGCTTTTTAGTCGCGCAGGATCGCGTTTTTCAGGTTGAAATGTATCGAGCAATCATCGACGGTAGGTTGGCAAGCCTAATCGGGGAAGCAGGATTGAAGTCTGATGTGCAAATGCGTGTCATTGGGATAACAAGAAACGCAAATCGCCACCTTGAATATCTAAATGAAGAGAATAGACGCTATTTAAGGTGGTATGCAGAGGGCTACAATGACTTTATTCACAATCGCACACACGAGTACCCTATTGAGTTGGGGCTATTGGGTATTAAACCTCAAAGGATAAGCATCGCGGAGTTATTGGCTATCCAGCATTTTGCTGGCTTTATTCAGGGCCGAAACTATGAAGATGAGATATTAAGTCTAAATCTTGCGAACGAACTTGGCGCTGACAAAGCCAAAGAGCTTTTACCATTGAACATAAACCCGGACCGAACGTCTCGTGATCAGAACGTTCAAAACCGCGTAGCTAACCTCGCTGAGTTTGTGACCTCATCGGAAGAACAATATTTATTAGGTAGCGGTGCTCCCGTTGCACTACCGACATCGGGCTCGAATAATTGGTTAACAGGAAATTCTAAATCAAAAAACGGCATGCCAATATTGGTAAACGATCCGCACTTGGATGCGTCGATTCTCCCAGGTCCGTGGTATCCAGTTGGTATATTCACACCTGATTTTCAATCTATTGGAGCCAACCTACCGGGGGTGCCAGGACTGCTCTTAGGTCGGACACAACATCTCTCTTGGGGTTTGACGAATGCCTATGGCGATAGCCAAGATTTATACATAGAGACGGTAGACCCTGCCAACCAAGCGAACTATTTGAACGGCGAAATCAGCAAGCCTTTTAAGATTAACAAGCAGAAAATTGCGGTTAAAGATGGTGCGGCAGATAATGGAGTTCGCTATGAAAACTTAGTTATCAGAACCACAAAGAGAGGGCCAGTAATCTCAGATCATTCGGTCTTTGGGATTAGCTCTGAGCAACCCATTGTATTTCGCTCGGCGGCGGCAGAAATCACTGGTGAGTCTTTGGGATTCACTGATGCTTTATTCGCAAAATCTGTTCAGGAAGCAGATATCGCTTTCAGCAAAGTAGATGTTCTTTACATGAATTACCTCTTTGCTGATAAGTTTGGAGGTATTGGTCATCGCCCTACAGGAGCCATCCCATTAAGACAAAATGGCGCAACTGCCAAATACGCGACGGGGGTCGATGACTGGAACGGGTATATACCTAAATCTCAGATGCCAGGGCAATTAAACCCCAGTAAAGATTGGCTCGGCACATCGAATCATGACGTCATACCTGATAACTATCGATACTATTATTCGACTCACTTCAGTCCCAGCTATCGCTATGAGAGAACGATGGAGCTACTCAACGATAGGCCAAAACTAAGCGCCGAAGATCATTGGCAAATGCTCAGTGATGTGAAAAATAAACACGCTCAAAGGCTCACTCCTGTTTTCCTAAATGCCATTGCGAATGACGAGTCGCTCTCAGATCTTCATAGAGAATTAAAAGAATGGAACTTTGAAGACCAAGTGGACTCGGTCGGTGCAACCATCTTCCATTTAACGCATGAGTACTTAATTCGTTATATGCTCGAGGATGAGATGTCTGAGGGATTATTCAAAAAATTTCTTAGCTCCCGATACTACTGGCTTCAAAGAACAGACGAGCTAATAGTTTCGGGGAAATCAAAGTGGTTTGATATCAGAGGCACTGAGGAGCAAGAAACTTTAGAAGACATCATAATAATGGCTGCGTCGAAATCGAAGGCAACCTTGAAGAGAAACCTGGGTAACAATATTAGCGAATGGAATTGGGGTAAATACCATAAAGTCAGCATGGTAAGTCCATTACGTCGAGAGGGAATTGGCGCTGACTTTCTAGGCGGAGGAACCCATGAGGTAAGTGGCTCTGGAGAAACACTAAACAGAGGACAATACTCGCTGAATGAGGGCCCCTATAAGAGTCAGTGGTTCAGCAGTTTACGAATGGTTGCGGATATGAGCGACGATAAAAAAATCATGGGGTCTATCTCTGGCGGAAACGCATCGCGACAGTTTCACCCCTACTTTAAATCTCAACTAGCTGGTTGGCTCGAAGAGGAGTGGGTTCCTTGGTGGTTAGATATGGGCAGCGTACAAGAAAATAGTGTACACGCTATTATACTTAGACCACAGGCTCCTTAGCGTTGGTCCTCAAAAAAACGAGTCTATGAGTGAAACAACATCAGGCATGGTTTTTATAATAGCCGGATTGGAACATTGCAGATAGATCAATGGAACTACTTATACGAGAAATTTCAGTTAATCGTAGAACATGACGTAATCAATAAAACCAGCGATCGTGGCCAGCTCTCACGTATGGCAATCAAAGCACGTGACGCCATCGGCGTTGATAAGTTAGACGTTATTGCGGATCGAGGCTACTTTAACAGCGAAGAAATCAAGGTGCCCGTTGACGCAGGCATTACTCCTTATCTGCCGAAGTCGATGACGTCTGGCAATATCGGCAAAGGACTTTTTGATCGGCGTCACTTGATCTACATTGCCGAAGATGACGAGTATCGATGTTCAGCCGGTGAGCGCTTACTGAATCGAATAACGACGGTCGACAAAGACAATATGCCAGACCTGCAAGCTAAATCCAAGTGCACACCGAGACCTAAAGCCACTTATGGGTGAAGAGATCGTACTCTGCACGGATGTGGCAATAGTATCTACCAAACTTTTACAGAAGAGGAGCATATCCCGCACAAGCGAATTGTTGGTTTGGATCATGTTTATGTAGTTGTGGCATTTTCCACATACAAAACATCAATACTTATATCAGCAGGCTAAAAAATTGGATGGTGCGATTAATGGCGCTGCAATGAAGTATCTAGAAAATTATTTGGGGCGGCGAAGAATGGCAGAAAATAAAAGCGTGAAAGTTTCACTGAAATGATATTTGAGGCAAGCTTTATTAGCAAATCACCAACAGCTAATGCCAACATAGCCATATAATCACAGCGCTTATAGCAAGCAGTAAACGTTTCTTTTGTAGTCACAAAAAAGCCGGGCTTGACCCGGCCAACACGTTACTGGCTAGTACGCAGCAAATATAAGTCGGCAGCTTCGGCTAATAAGCCGCGATGCTCTTCATCGAGACGAGGACTTAAAACACTAATTGCCTTTTTCAATGCCGCCGAACAGGACGCATCAATATTAATGTGCCCAAGTTTACGGCCCGGGCTAACTGCTTTGCCGTACCAATGGTAACCAACGCAGGGCAGACTAATACAGGCCGGCTCGAACTCGCAACCAATTAAGTTAAGCATGATGGTTGGTGTCGTTTTTTGTGTTAGCGGCAGAGGTAATTCAACTAACGGTAAAACCTGCATCGCAAATTGGTTAGTCACAGCGCCCATTTGGCTCCAGTGGCCGGTATTGTGTACACGGGGGGCCAGTTCGTTAACCAACAGACCTTGATCGGTCACAAAACATTCCATAGCCATGATACCGATAAAATCTAAATGGTTAAGAATATTCTTTAACGACTGCTCGGCTTGTTGCTGCAAGCTCTCATCGACGGCAACATCCGCCAAGCTATACCGCAAAATACCGTCTTTATGAATATTTTCTGCCATCGGTAAAAAATAACAATGGCCGCTTTTATCTCTCGCGCCAATGACAGAGATTTCGCGTTGGAAGGGGATTTTTTGCTCGGCAATTAACTGACCAAACATTTCATCAGGTAATTGATCACCACTATTTGGGCTCACACGCCACTGACCTTTACCGTCATAGCCGCCCGTTGTTGATTTAACAATTAAGGCGTCACCTAGCGTTTGATGTGCCTTAGCAACATCGTCACGCGTTTCTAAAAACAGCCAAGGCGCTGTTGGCACCTGCAACTGATCTAATAATGTTTTTTGGCTAAAGCGATTAGGCAGTAACTCAAATGCTTCACGGTTGGCCCATTTATCGGATGCATAAATACGATCCAGCCATTCGCTATGGGGCAGGTGCTCTATCTCGGCGGTAATGACATCATATTTTTCGATCAGCTCATCAGCACTAATCTTTTGACGCTGGGCGGTGGTACCCACCAGTAACTCACCCGTTTGCATATCCAGCCTATCGACGACCAAACCTAAACGGGCGGCTTCGGCAGCCATCATTAAACCCAACTGACCATGACCAAGGATAAGCAATGATTTCATCAATAAAACTCTTTAATAAACTGTAGCAATACGATTAAAGCGGTAACCGTGGATCTGCGTTAGCCAATACGGTATCGGTTTGATCTTGGCGGAAGTTATCAATCTTTTCAGCAACGACTGAGTCACCTAAAGCGATAATTTGTGAAGCGAGTAAACCGGCGTTAGCAGCGCCAGCAGCACCAATCGCTAACGTACCCACCGCCACACCTTTAGGCATTTGGGCAATGGACAGTAAGCTATCTATCCCCCTCAAGGCTTTACTCTGAATAGGCACGCCCAGTACCGGTAAAGAGGTGCTAGCGGCGATCATGCCGGGTAAATGGGCAGCGCCGCCCGCTCCGGCAATAATTACTTTAAGGCCATTATCACGGGCATCTTTGGAAAAAGAGAATAGCTTTTCAGGGGTGCGGTGAGCCGAAACCACATCAACAAGATAAGGAACACCAAAGGTATCTAGCATTTCACAGGCTCCAGACATGGTCTCCCAGTCACTACGTGAACCCATTACTACTGCGACGACTGCATCAGTCATATTTGCTTCTCTCTATTAGTATCAAGAGCTTTCACTTGATATTTGTCACCGGCCCAGTACTTCAAAGGCCAGCCATTGGGAAAAGCGGCTAATTGTACCAGACTTCAGCGATCTGTGAATAATCTCGCGATGAGATAAAAACAACGTTAAAAAAACTATAAAAAAAGCCCAGCAATGCGAGGCTTTTTTTATGTTCAGGGTCAGCTATAGCCCCAACACGCTATACGTCTCCGTTCCTGTAAAGAGCGGCGATAAGCGAATTTAATCAAAGGCGTGACGTAAAACGATGGTCTCTACACGATCAGGACCTGTCGACACGATATCAATCGGCGCACCAACAAGTTCTTCAATACGCTTGATATAAACTCTAGCCGCCTCGGGTAAAGCCTCTAGCGTTTGCGCACCCAGGGTTGACTCTGACCAACCGGTAATTTCTTCATAAACCGGCACTAGCTTCTCATAATCATCACTATCAACAGGGTTAGCCGCAGGATTACCTTCAGCATCATTATAGCCGATACAAACCTTAATCGTCTCTAAGCCGTCTAACACATCAAGCTTCGTTAAACATAAGCCCGATAGACTGTTAATACGTACCGCTTGACGCAAAGCCATGGCGTCAAACCAACCACAGCGACGAGCACGGCCTGTGGTAGAGCCAAACTCATGGCCTTTTTCTGCCAAGTGCTTGCCTACATCATCGAATAATTCAGTGGGAAACGGCCCTGAACCTACACGTGTGGTATAGGCTTTGGTAATACCCAACACATAATCTAAATACAGCGGGCCAAAACCACTACCGGTAGCCGTGCCACCAGCAGTTGTGTTTGAAGATGTTACGAAAGGGTAAGTACCATGGTCGATATCTAACAATGAACCTTGTGCACCTTCAAACATAATATTTTTACCGGCTTCGCGGTAGTCGTGCAAGATGCCATTCACATCATCAATCATCGGGATAATTTGCTCAGCCATTGCCATGGTTTCGTCATACACCGTTTGATAATCGATAGCATCGGTTTTGTAATACTCGGTTAATTGAAAGTTATGGTAATCCATCACTTCTTTTAACTTGGCAGAAAAACGTTCTGGGTGCTGTAAATCGCCTAGACGAATACCACGGCGAGCGACTTTATCTTCATAAGCGGGGCCAATACCACGCCCCGTCGTACCGATTTTTCCTTTACCTTTTGCCAATTCGCGCGCTTGGTCTAAGGCGATATGGGTGGGCAAAATAACAGGGCACGCCGGGCTTAAACGTAATCGCTTACGCACTGGAACGCTTTTTTCTTCTAACTCAGCAATTTCTTTTAGCAACGCTGTTGGGCAAACCACAACCCCATTGCCGATTAAACAAATAACGTTTTCGCGCAAAATACCTGAGGGAATTAAGTGAAGAACTGTTTTTTCACCCTCTATGACTAAGGTGTGGCCCGCGTTATGCCCACCTTGAAAGCGGACAACCGCTTCAGCCTGATCGGTAAGTAAATCAACGATTTTACCCTTACCTTCGTCACCCCATTGGGTACCTAGTACAACTACGTTTTTACTCATGTTCGTCACTCATTTTTTTCAATAAATCACAGGATGGTAATTAGATTGACTCTACTTGCCACTGCCCCTGCTTTAACGTTAATTGTCTATCGCAGTTAGCGACGGCTGTTTGCCCAGGCAACGCCTGCACAACCCGCTCACCATCCGTACGCAATTGCTGAATCGCTTGCCATAAGCCAATATCTTCAGAATTAGGTGCAAAAATAGCAGGTGCTTGCTGCACTGAGCTGCCAGCAGGCAACAATTGCAACAAGGCTTTTAAATCGGTACTAAAACCGGTTGCGGGCCTGGCTCTGCCAAACACTTCACCGATATCGTCATAGCGGCCACCATTGGCAACCGCCCTACCTAAGCCCGGGGCCAGCGCTGAAAACACCAACCCTGTATGGTAGTGGTAACCACGAAGCTCCGCCAAATCAAAATATAAATTCACATCAGGCATGCGTGATTGAATCACATCAGCCACTTGTTCTAAATCAGCCAAGGCGGCTTTCACCGACTCACTAGCCCCAGACAAGGCCTCAGCTGCAGCGGTTAGTACTTCCCGGCCACCATTTAGCTCACTCAATGCTCGCAGCATGTCAGCCATGGCTACATCATTAATATACTGACTGATTAAGGTGTTTATCTCTGTGGCCGATTTGCGCTGAAGGGCGTCAAATAAGGTTTCTTCAGCCTCTGCGGCCAAACCTGCATCAGCCAATAGCGCACGATAAATACCGACATGCCCTAAATCGAGAGTAATGCTCTCAATACCTGTCGCCTGTAAGGTCTCTAGCATCAGGCTGATAATTTCTATATCACTGCTTAAACTACCATCACCATAAAGCTCTGCACCTAATTGTATAGGGGAACGTGAAGCCATTAATGATTTAGGCCGCGTGTGTAAAACACTGCCCGCATAACAGAGCCGTACAGGCTCGTCGCGCTTAAGACAGTGAGCATCAATACGTGCCATTTGGGTGGTCATATCTGGGCGTATACCCATGGTACGACCACTCAGCTGATCAACAACTTTAAAGGTTTGCAAATCGACATCTTTGCCTAGGCCAACCAATAAAGAGTCTGTAAATTCTAGTAAAGGAGGAACAACTAACTCGTAACCCCAGGCATAGTATAAATCTAATAATTTGCGGCGCAGGTATTCCACCTGTTCAGCCTGCTCGGGCAACAGTTCTTCGACACCATCGGGCAACAGCCAGCGATCAGCTATGGTCATGAATAACGCCTTCGTAAAGAGTAAGAGGTTGTAACTATTTGAGCATCGACATGAGGCCTAAACCGACCAACATGCTAATCAAACCCATGATGCGAAGCTGTCTATTGCTCAGCCCAGCCACCTGAATGACCATCTCGCGCCATGACCGAGGGCTAATAAACGGCAAGATCCCTTCAATCACCAACACCAAGCTTAGCGCGATGGCCAGATCATGCCACATAGAACCCTCACTCTAACCATTTTGAGGCGCTCATCACCTCAAAAGACATAAGTCTACACATAAAAAAACCGCGTAATATTATGTTTAAGCCTTTGCTTATACATAACCTTACCCGGTTAGCGCATGATACCACACAAAAACCCCGTTCACCTAGCTCCCTAAAGGGGCAGAACGGGGCAAATTGTGCCTACTGTTACTTGCTAGCGTTACTTTCTGGCCTTGCTACTCTTCAGGTATTTAAAGAAGTCACCTTTAGGGTCAACCAGCAGAATATCGCCTTTATCACGGAAGGAGCTTTTGTAAGCGCTGAGGCTACGAACAAAGGAATAAAACTCTGGGTCCTTGTTGTAAGCACTCGCGTAGATAGAGGCCGAACCTGCATCACCATCACCGCGAATTTTTTCTGAATCGCGATAAGCTTCCGCCGCAATAACCGTGCGTTTTCTATCGGCATCGGCGCGAATGATTGCAGCTTGCTCTTTACCCTGTGAGCGATGCTCTTTCGCTTCGCGCTCACGGCCCGTACGCATACGATCAAACACGGAACCACTAACCTGATCAGGTAAATCAATACGCTTCACACGCACATCAATAATCTCGACCCCAAACTCGTCTTGAGTCAGCGTATTCAAGGTTTCCACCAGCTCACTCATTAATTGATCACGCTCGCCGCTGACCACTTCGGCCAAGGTACGTTTACCAAACTGGTTGCGTAGGCCTTCGTTAGCTCGCTGGGCAATCACTCTTGCCGCAAGCATCTCTTCACCGTTGGTGGCGGTGTAATAAGTGCTCACATCTTTAATGCGCCATTTAACAAAAGAATCGACAATCATGCCTTTTTTCTCGGCATTTAAGAAGTCTTCTGGGCGGGCATCGACGGTTAATATCCGCGCATCAAAACGACGCACTTCATTCATCAAGGGCTTTTTAAAATGCAAGCCGGGCTTGATGTCGGTCTCAACCAACCGACCAAACTCTAGCAGCACCGCACGTTCAGTTTCTTTAACGATGTACACAGTGTTGGTCAACACAATAAAGACAGCACCAATAATCAGTAATATACCTATAGCTTTATTCGACATGATTAACGAGCCTCCCGGCGACGACTATTGGTAGCCGCTTCACGACGCAGCTGGTTCATCACTTGCTCACTGATTTCTTTAACCGATTCTGATGAGATAGTTTGACCACCACTCACTGAAGGGCGAGAGCTACTCGACTGCATGATTTTATCTAAGGGTAGATACATCATGTTATTACCGCCCTCAACATCAACCATTACCTTGGAGCTGTTAGACATCACCTCTTCCACGGCATCTATGTACAAGCGCTCACGCGTTACTCTGGGCGCTTTTTTGTACTCACCATAGAGCTTCTCAAAACGCCTTGCCTCACCTTCAGACTGAGCAATAACTTGATCGCGATAGGCACGAGCCTCTTCCAAGACACGCTTAGCGTTACCGCGAGCCTCTGGAATAATACCGTTAGCATAAGTTTCAGCTTGGTTTCTGTAGCGTTCTTCATCCTCACGGGCTTTGTTAACATCATCAAAAGCCGCTTGCACTTCATTGGGGGGCGAGGTTTTTTCGATATTAACCGTGGTTAATCGAATGCCGGTACGATAGTTATTCAAATAGTCCTGCAAGCGCTGCTGAACCTCTATCGCTACTTGGCTACGACCTTCCGTTAACACGTCATTCATCACACTGGAGCCAACCACGTGGCGTAATGCGGAATCAGCGGCCTGCTCTAAGCTGCGTTCGGGGTCGACCACGGCCAATAAAAACGACTTAATATCATCAATGTTGTACTGCACCGACAACTCAACCTCAACAATATTCAAGTCTTCAGTCAGCATACGGCCAGACGTAGAGTACAAACGTAAACGTGTTGTATTCTCTATCGACACCTCATCCATAAGTGGCGGATTCCAACGTAGGCCAGGCTGTACGGTTGCATGATACAAGCCAAAACGCAGCACAACGGCACGCTCTTGCTCATTAACCTGGTAAATCCCCAATAACCCCCAAACTACTAAGGCAATCACTAGCAGCGTGGCAATCAAGCCACCACCAATAGATTGAGACTCACCACCATTGCCACCGGACTTACCACCAAATATGCCGCTGAGTTTTTCTTGCAACTTGCGTAGGGCTTCATCTAAATCCGGGGGACCTTGGTTCTTTTTATCACCGCTATCCCATGGATCTTTATTGTTGCCACCACCCGGTTCATTCCAGGCCATTGTTTTCTCCTATGATTATTACGCCCTTAGGGCTAAGTCATGTATGTAAATAGTGATTAGCTTGCCGCGAAGTCTAGCAGTCTGTCAGCAAATAGTTAATTGCTGTGTCGCCAATAGTTCTGACGCGTTAAGATTTTGTGCCGAAACAAGACGATCAAAGTCACTTTTAGGCAGGCGAATCTCTAATTTGCACAAACCTTGATCATTGTAATGCTCTGAACTCACCACACTCATTTCATAAAACGCGGCTCGCAAACGGCCCTGATCAGCCCCTAACGTTAAGGTACCCGCAACGATTTCATCACCTAAACATTTCGCCAAGGCTTCAAAAAACAACTCTGTGCCTTCACCCGTTTGAGCTGATAACCAAACTCGCTGAGGCTCACCCACATCGTTGTAATCGATATGGGGTTTAGCACTCATTAAATCAACCTTATTGTAGACCTCAAGCTTAGGGATTTTATCAGCACCAATTTCTTTCAGCACTAACTCTACCTGCTCAATATTGGCCGCCCGATCCTCATCGGCACAATCAATGATGTGAACTAAGAAATCGGCTTGCGCCGCCTCTTCCAGCGTTGCTCTAAAAGCCTCTACAAGCTTGTGCGGTAGGTGCCGTATAAAGCCAACCGTATCAGCCAATACGATAGGCCCTAGGTCGGGTATCTTTAAACGCCTTAAGGTTGGATCTAGTGTCGCGAACAATTGATCTGCTGCATACACATCAGCATTAGTGACTTTATTAAACAGGGTTGATTTGCCCGCATTGGTATAACCGACCAACGACACCGTAGGAATTTCGTTACGGGTACGGCTACGCCTACCCTGCTCTCGCTGGCTGCGCACTTTCGTTAAACGCTTGGTAATAGTCTTAATGCGGTCCCGCAATAATCGACGATCAGATTCTAACTGGGTTTCACCGGGGCCGCGCAAACCGATTCCGCCCTTTTGCCGTTCCAAGTGAGTCCAACCTCTTATCAAACGAGTCGACATATGATGCAGCTGGGCTAATTCGACCTGTAATTTACCTTCATGGGTACGGGCGCGCTGGGCAAAAATATCCAATATCAAACCGGTTCGGTCTAATACTCGACATTGTAATTCGGCTTCTATATTGCGCTCTTGGCTGGGCGACAAGGCATGGTTAAACAATACCAGCTCAGCTTCATGATCATGAACCTGTTGTCGTATCTCGTCTAACTTGCCGGAACCCACAAAAAATTTGGCATGAGGCGCATCGCGATGACCACCGACAAAAGCCACTGGATCACCACCTGCGGATAAAACTAACTCTTGGAATTCACCGAAGTTTTCTCGCTCATTTTCACGTCTCAAATCTAAATGAACTAAAACGGCCCGCTCACCGGAATCTGGACGCTCAAATAACAACTAATGACCTCAGACTTGCTCTTCTTCCGCAGTCGGTTGGGGCATACGCACAACACGAGACGGAACAACCGTAGAGATGGCATGTTTATACACCATTTGACTCACGGTATTTTTAAGCAAAATAACAAACTGGTCAAACGACTCTACTTGGCCTTGTAGCTTAATGCCATTCACCAAGTAAATTGATACAGGGATACGTTCTTTACGTAAAATATTTAGATAAGGGTCTTGTAGCGTGTGCCCTTTTGACATGTGATTCTCCTTGCGGCCCAAACCGGACCAAAATAATAATGTTTATGAGGCCGTATAGTTATTTAAAAAATGCAGTGTAACTAACTATTGTTTTTTTAGAGTACTGTTGGGGCATTACCAATACAGCAGCCCCGAGTATAGTTATCGAGTGTAACTCAAATTGCGGCTACCAATGCAAGACGCCTGATTAGTATAACCCAAATTTCTGAGAGTGAGACAACTTGTCAAGATGTTTTTTTGCCAACGTTATCGGCCTTTGGCCTTCCAGCCCCTCCACCTCAGGCATGGACTCAGCACTATTCACCAAAAAATTATTTTCATCGGTATGAATCCAGTTCACGTCAGGCCAGCTTCGCAGCCAAGTGAATTGTCGTTTTGCTAGCTGCCTGGTGGCAATAACACCTCGTTCAACAACTTCCTTTTCATTCCATAAGCCTTCTAAATGCTCCCAAGCTTGTCGATACCCTACCGCACGCATGGAAGGTAAATCCAAGTGCAAATCGTCTCGCTCTCGCAAAGCCCTGACCTCATCAATAAAGCCTTGCCCCATCATCACATCAAAGCGCCGGGCAATGCGCTGGTGCAAAACCGCTCTATCCAAGGGCGCTATCGCTAATTGAGTCACATCGTAGGGAATTGAAGTGTCTCCGGCATCGGCTTGCTGCTGATGCAACGCCGTCATCGTTTGGCCGCCGCCACGATAGACATTTAACGCACGTTCTATGCGCTGAGAATGATTGGGGTGAATACGCGCTGCTGATTCAGGGTCAACCTTAGCCAATTCATCATGCATCGCAGGCCAACCTTTTTCGGCTGCCTGCGCCTCAATCCCTGCCCGTATCGCTAAATCCGTTTCAGGCATATCAGCGATACCCTCTATTAACGTTTTAAAATACAGCATGGTGCCACCCACTAATAAAGGGATACGCCCTTTGGCAGTGATTTCAGCCATCTCACGCAGCGCATCTTCTCTAAAGTCAGCGGTAGAATAAGCCACAGCAGGATCGCGAATATCAATCAAGCGATGGGGCGCCTTGGCCTGTTCATTAGGACTGGGCTTGGCGCTGCCAATATCCATGCCCTTATAAACCAAAGCAGAGTCCACACTGATAATATCGCAGGGGAAACTCTCACAAAGTTGGATCGCTAAATCGGTTTTACCTGAGGCGGTAGGCCCCATTAAAAAAATGGCGGGAGGGAACTGCGGTTCATTCATTTGTGCATTGTAACCGATCACTTTTAATCATGTGAAAAAATGAACTAACTATCGCAACGCCGACCCATAAGACCATAACTCATAGCTCATAGCTCATAGCTAGTATTGCAAGAGGACCTACCGTCCTCTTAAAAAGAGTTTATCTAACTCATCCAAACTCATTTGGGTCCAGGTTGGTCTACCGTGATTACACTGACCGCTGCGCTCAGTTTCTTCCATATCACGCAGTAATGCATTCATTTCCGGAATACTTAAACGACGATTAGCCCGCACCGAGCCATGACAGGCCATAGTCGATAAGATCTCATTGATATGGGTTTCAATTCTATCGCTAGTACCATGCTCAATTAAATCGGCCAACACATCGCGCACTAACTGTTCGACGTCACCATTCTGTAAAATAATCGGCACTTGGCGAATCATGATAACTTCGGGCCCTGCCCGCTCAACAGCCAAGCCTAACTGAGTAAATAGCTCGGCGTTTTGTTCGGCATAGTCGGCTTCGCGCTGGCTTACCGCCACACTCTCTGGCACCAATAATGGCTGTGCCTTGATACCCTCGCCCGCTCGCGCCTGCTTCATACGTTCGTAGGTAATACGCTCATGGGCGGCATGCATATCCACCAGCACTAAACCATTGGCGTTTTCAGCCACTATATAAATACCCTTCAATTGAGCAATAGCAAAACCCAGCGGTGGAATTTCATCCGTTCCTAAATCACTTATATTAATAGCGCCGGTGTTGAACGATGACGGCGAGGTAAAACCGGCCCGATCACTATTCGTAGCCTGACTAGAACTGGCCGCACCATATAACTGACCATAGTTTGCCAACTGCTCTTGCACTTGGTTTTCGCTAGGCCGCCCCTGCTCAAAAGCCCCCCCACCCATTAATGACCCTGGGGATTCTTTTAGCGACATTGTCGACTGCCCCGCGAACTCACCCGCCTCTATGCCTGATGCCACGGATTGCTGAACCAAGCCCGACTGCGTTAAGCCCGTAGGCATTTGCTGATCATCCGGGCGCACATCGGCTAATAACCGATGCAGACTACGGAATAAAAAGTCGTGTACGGTACGGCCGTCCCTAAAACGAACCTCGTGTTTGGTGGGATGCACATTGACATCAACAATGGCTGGATCACACTCTAGATACAATACAAAAGCAGGATGCCTACCGTGGAACAGCACATCACGATAAGCCTGGCGCACGGCATGGGTGACTAACTTATCCCGAATGACACGATCATTCACATAAAAGTGCTGTAAGTCAGATTGGCTGCGCGAGAAAGTAGGTAATGCCACCCAACCCCACAAACGTAAACCCATGGCCTCGGTATCAATGTACAATGCATTTTGCATAAAAGCCGGGCCGCACACCGAGGCTACTCTGCGCTCCCTTTCTAGCTGGCTACCACACGCTTTTAAAGCATGTATTACCTTGCCGTTGTGACGCAAATGAAATCCTACATCAAAACGCGCCAATGATTGACGCTTTATAACTTCTTCTAAATGGTTAAATTCAGTTTTTTCAGTACGTAAAAATTTTCGGCGCGCAGGCGTGTTAAAAAACAAATCCCGCACCTCAACCGTAGAGCCTTTAGGGTGTGGCGCAGGCCCCACCTCCACCTGCATATCACGGCCTTCGGTTTCGGCTTTCCAACCTGCAGTTTGCTCTTGGGTATTCGATAAAATCGCTAAGCGTGATACCGAGCTAATCGATGCTAGCGCCTCACCTCTAAACCCCATACTGGTCACATTTTCTAAATCATCCAGTTCATAGATTTTACTGGTGGCATGGCGGCTCAAGGCAAGAGGCATATCCTCTTGTTCTATACCACCGCCATTATCACGCACCCGCATCAACTTTACACCGCCTGACTCAATATCTATATCAATACGTGTAGCGCCAGCATCTAAACTGTTTTCGACTAATTCTTTAATAACCGAAGCGGGTCGCTCCACCACCTCACCAGCCGCGATTTGGTTAGCCAGACGCGGACTTAATAATTTAATCTGTGACATTAAAAATTTCTATTTACGAAGAAGGAATAATAATTTTTTGACCCACTTTAATAACGGATGACGCCAAACTATTGGTTTTAAGGATTGAGTTAACACTCACGCTATAACGCTTGGCAATGGCCGACAATGTATCACCCCTGCCGATCACATAAGCGACCGTTTTATTACGCTGATTTTTTTGCCAAGCCACGTAAGTTTCTGATGGCGGGCTAGCCGCAAAAAACGTTTTAACCCCGTTGAAAATCGCTGCAGCCATTTTACGCTGATGGCTTTTCGACTTTAAGTTGCGCTCTTCAGCAGGATTAGAGATAAAACCCGTCTCCACCAAAATGGAGGGGATATCGGGTGATTTTAATACCGCAAAAGCCGCCTGTTCCACTCGCTTACTATGCATATGAGTGATTCGGCCCATTTGCCCAATCACTTTAGCACCTACTTGCAGGCTAGAGTCTAGGGTGGCAGTCATTGATAAATCGGCTAAGACGCCAGCCAATAACTGATCTTTATCCCCCAAGTTTACGCCACCCACCAAGTCAGAACTGTTAGCTTCATTAGCTAAAAACTTTGCCGTGGCACTGGACGCGCCACGACTAGACAACACATAGACAGATGAACCTTTGGCACGTTTATCTTTAAACGCATCAGCATGAATGGACACAAATAAATCGGACTGTGCCTGTCTCGCCAACTTGCGACGTTTTTCTAAACCGACGTAGTAATCGCCAGTACGAACCATTACAGACTTATAGCCTTTTTCTTTTTTAAATAAATAATTTAATTCTTTCGCAATCGCCAAAACCACATGTTTTTCGCGTACTTTAGTGGGGCCAGTAGCACCAGGATCTTCACCGCCATGACCCGCATCTATAGCAATCACTATGTCGCGTTTTTTACCGGCATTAACAACCTGCCTAACGACGGTTTTCTTTTTGGTGGCGTCATATAAATCAATCACCAGCCTATCTCCATACTGGCCACTGGCTTTTAATAAAAAACTGCGGGGTTTAACCGCTGAGTGCACATCTAATACAACACGTAAATTGTTTTTATCTTTTACGCCGCTGCGTAATCGACTAATAGGGGTTCCTTTAACATCTACCGCCGATAATTTGGTTTTAGATTTTAAAACGGCTTTATCAATATCAACTACGATGCGATGAGGACTGGCCAGCGACATCACTTTGTGCTCAACCGGGCCGGACAAATCTAATACCACGCGGGTATGATCGGGAGCACGCCACAAACGCACATCATTAACGCTGGCGGCCTGAACAACGGCCGAGCCCAGCACTGAAAGCAGCATCAAAGCAGCAACTATAAACTGCGGCCTTAACCTAAAAGAAAAGAGCCGAAAAGAAATAAACCGGAACAACATGTTTAAAATGGCCTACTAAGATGTATCGTGACTATTATTTTTGCTAACAGCTAATGCTTTTAACTAACGAGTCAAACTCACTGCTAAGCCGCCAAACTTTGTATGATCTGCTGCCCTGCATCATTAAATGCGGTGATCGTTAACTCACGACCATCCTCGTCCGTTTTGCTAAGCACTATCCTAACGACTAAATCCGCCGGGGGCAAAACTCCGCGGCCTTTTTCTGGCCACTCAATGAGGCAGAGCTTATCAGCGCCAAAGTAATCCCTTATCCCCATGTACTCCAATTCTTCTGGGTGCCCCAAACGGTACAAGTCAAAATGATAGGCCTCTCGGCCGTTGATGAAGTAGGGCTCTACCAACGTGTAGGTTGGACTCTTAACCGTACCATCATGCCCAAGCCCCTGTAACACACCACGGCTGAAGGTTGTTTTGCCCATCCCTAAGTCACCCTCTAAAAAGATAACCGCTCCACTTCCGCAAGCCTTCGCTAGCTGCTGGCCAAAATTGACCATCGCTTGCTCACCAATAAGCTGGATTTTAAAAGGGGCTAAACTCACGTTATATTCACTCATTCACACTCATTAACCACTTTTCTAGACCTTTGCACAAAAGCCATTTCACTTTAATGCTGCGCGCCATTAACAAGGCGCCGTAACACCGGGATTAAATCGCTGGCCATTGTGCCACACATCCCCTGCTCTGCGGCAACATCCCCTGCATAAGCATGTAAACAAACACCCAGTCTTGCGGCATCAGCTATCGATAAATGCTGAGCGAGCAATGCACCCAGCACGCCACTGAGCACATCCCCCATGCCGCCAGTCGCCATACCTGCATTGCCGTAATTACATAGGCCTATTTTTTGATGTGCCGATGCCACCAGAGTTCCCGCACCCTTTAAAATTACTGCGCCACCAAAACGTTGCTGCAACTGACTGACCGCGGCAAAACGATCGGCTTGAACTTCAGCTGTTGCACACGCTAACAAACGCGCAGCTTCAGCGGGGTGGGGAGTCAGTATCCAGTCATCACGTTTAGGTGTTTGCAATACCCTACCTTCACTCATCATATTCAAGGCATCGGCATCCACCACCATCGGTTTACCCGACTGATAGGCTTGCCGCAACAATTGCTCCCCCCAAGGGTGTTTACCCAAACCGGGGCCTACCACCAATACTGAGGCACGCTCAATTAAGGACTCTATGTCATGACCCGTACCTACCCCCTTGGCCATAATTTCAGGACAGCGGCTAATAAAGGCGCTCACATGCTCAGCTTGAGTGGCACAAGAAACCAAACCAGCACCACAACGGGCTGCCGTCTCTGAGGCCATTAAGGCCGCACCGGCCATACCCACATCACCACCCAACACCAACACATGGCCGCTGTCACCTTTGTGGGCTATCGCCGTGCGCGAAGGCAAAGACGCAAGCCCTTTTGACAGCAGTAAGCGCTCACCTGATGATGACAATTTCGCAAAGACTTCTGCAGGAACTTGCAGGCTATCGTAGTACACATCACCGGTATGCGCTGGCCCTTGGCCCGTTAGTAAACCCTGTTTTAAGCCAATAAAACTCATGGTGACATCGGCATTCACTGCCAACCCCAACACGCCGCCAGTATCACTACAAAGCCCAGAGGGGATATCCACCGCCAAAATAGGCAAGGCCTGCCGGTTAATCCATTCAATGGCATCAGCAAAATCACCCCGCACTTCGCCATTTAAACCCGTACCTAACAGAGCATCGACGATAACCCCTTCATCAACCTGCAGTCTCTGGTCAAACACGACAACCTCGACCTCATCCTGTAAAGCTCTCGTTCTTGCCAACAAGGCATCTCCTTTAACCTTATCGGCGTCACCTAGCTGAATCACCTTAACCGTAATGCCGTATTGCATCGCCAGGCTGGCCATCACATAGCCATCACCCCCATTATTACCCACGCCACAAACGATGGTGACGGGGTCACCTTGCTTGAGCTCAGGCCAACATTGCATTAACAGCTCAAAAGCGGCTCGTGCCGCACGGCGCATTAACGTAAAACTGGCAATGCCATATTCTTGGATAGCGATGCGATCTAACTCACGAGTTTGACTAGCGGTATACAACGAGACGGGTAAATCATTACCACAGTGGAAACGAGCCGATGTCGCCAGATGAAAAGAATGTGTGTCATCAGAATTGACGGGGGTAGGCATGTTATTATTCCGTACATTATTTATGAAGCATTATAGGCAGCGTCGCCTTAAGCAACCAACCCTATTACTACAGAGTACAACTTGATCGACAATAAATCATCGCAACTCACTCAACTACCCGATCATATTCGGCAATGGAGCCGTGATCTAGGCTTTCAGCAAACCGGTATTTGCGATGTGGATTTAACCGAGCACGAACAGCATTTACAAAGCTGGCTGAAAAAACACTTTCATGGCGAAATGGGTTTTATGGCCAAGCACGGCAGTAAACGTTCGCACCCAGAAGAACTCTTGCCCGGCACCTTGCGGGTTATCAGCGTGCGCATGGACTACCTCCCCGATAACGATCAAATGCTCGAACAACTCAACGATAAAAACAAAGCCTATATCTCACGTTATGCTCTTGGCCGTGATTACCACAAGCTGATGCGGAAAAAATTAGCTCAATTAGCGGCTAAAATTGCCGAAGCCGCCGGCCAACATAACTGCCGCGCCTTTGTCGATAGCGCCCCTGTATTAGAGCGCGGCCTAGCCGAAAAGGCAGGCCTTGGCTGGATCGGTAAAAACACGATGTTGATTAACGACAAGGCAGGTTCTTGGTTTTTTCTGGGCGAAATTTATACCGATTTACCTTTGCCGACCGATGCTGAACAAGAAACCATGCACTGCGGCAGCTGCACCGCCTGTATCGTTGATTGCCCTACGGGTGCCATCGTCGCGCCTCACCAAGTAGACGCCCGCAAATGTATTTCCTACCTAACCATAGAGTTAAAGGGTAGTGTCCCCGAAGATTTACGCCCTTTAATGGGTAATCGTATTTATGGCTGCGACGACTGCCAAATTGTTTGTCCTTGGAATAAATTCGCTAACGCTACCGAGCAAGAAGATTTTCAGCCGCGTAACGATTTAGATAGCGCGACATTGATTGAGTTGTTCAGCTGGAGTGAAGTAGAATTCTTGCAGCGTACCGAAGGCTCCGCCATACGCCGTATCGGCCACGAACGCTGGTTGCGCAATATTGCCATCGCGCTTGGCAACGCCCCTACCAGCATCACCACGATTGAAGCGTTACAAAAGCGCTGCAGCCACCCCTCTGAACTTGTGCAAGAGCATGTACAGTGGGCACTGCAACAGCACAGCCCAAACACTTCTCTTCAAAAAAGCCTTGAATAGCGCTTAAAACCGCACCAAAAAACGTGGCTAAAACAAGCAACTCATAGAGCAGTGCCCAAGCTAACATCATTGGCCTATAATGTTGGCTAACCACCACCAGAGTAAAAGCCTCAACATGTTTGAATCATTACCTCTCTTACCTAATGACCCTATTTTAAACTTGATCGCCGCCTTTCAACAGGATAGTCATCAGCAAAAAGTTGATTTAGGGGTTGGCGTTTATAAAGACGAAACCGGCAACGCGCCAATATTACCCTCGGTAAAGCAGGCCGAAAAAGAATACCTTAGCCAACAAAACACCAAAACCTATACGGGCATTGCAGGCGATTTAGACTTTAACCACTGTATACAACAGTTACTATTTGGCCCCGCTCTCGGCGCACCCGATAACAATCGTCTGAAGACAATTCAAACCCCCGGTAGCAGTGGCGGTCTATTCGTTGCGTTTCACCTCATTGCGCGCAGCAACCCTAACGCGACCGTTTGGGTGAGCCAACCTACTTGGGATAATCACTATGCCATTATCGAAGGCACCGGTTTAAAAACCGCCACCTATCCTTATTATCGCATGAGTGAACCGGCCATTGATTTTGAACAAATGATGGAGACCTTGGCAACCAAACCTCAATCCGGTGACGTCATACTGCTACACGGCTGCTGCCACAATCCATCTGGCGCAGATTTATCTGAACAGCAATGGCGTGAACTAACCCAGCTAGTACTAGAAAAAAACCTGGTTCCGGTTATCGACCAAGCCTATCAAGGCTTCGCCCTCAGCTTAGACTCCGATGCCTTTGGCATTCGCCATATGGCCGAGCATTTACCTGAACTCATCGTCAGCGCTTCTTGCTCCAAAAACTTTACCGTTTATAAGGAACGTACCGGATGCGTCAGCGTACTATCGCAAAACAATAAGCAAAGCGGCGCGGTATTGAGCCAGTTATTGGCCATTGCCCGATCCTGCTATTCACTCCCCCCTGCCAATGGTGCAGCCATCGTTAAAACGATTTTAATGAGTAAGACTAAAACGGCTCAGTGGACAGCAGAAGTTGAGGCAATGCGTTTACGCATTCTAACCATGCGCCAACAATTAACTGAGCAACTACAAAGACTAAACCCATCGGTAGATTACCATTACATGTTAAATCAGCACGGGATGTTTTCGTTTTTGCCGTTAAGCAAAGAGCAAATAACACAATTGAGGGAACAGCACAGCGTGTATCTGGTAGGCAGCGGCAGAATTAGCTTTACCGGCTTAACTCCAAGCAATATCAATTACGCCGCCAAAGCGATCGCAGAGGTCAGCAAAGGCGCCTGAATTAGCGCCCTGTTTTACTGAGTTAAACCTTAAAAAAGTGTTCGCGGTAATAACGTAACTCTTCAATAGATTCACGGATATCATCAAGGGCTTGGTGGGCACCCTTCTTGGTGAAGCCACTCTCTAAGTCCGGCCGCCAGCGCATCATTAACTCTTTGGGCGTACTTACATCCAAATTGCGGTAGTGGAAATACACCTCTAGCTGTTTCATACCTCTGGCCATAAAGCGTCTATCCTGACCGATACTGTTACCACACATGGGCGATACTCCCGCATCGATATGCTGCTTCAAAAACGCGATGGTTTTTAACTCAGCTTCTGCCGCTGAAATTTTACTGCTACGAACCCGTTCAGTTAAACCCGATGCCCCATGGTGAGTCGTGTTCCACTCATCCATACCGCTTAGCACCTCATCGGACTGATGAATGGCCATAACTGGCCCTTCCGCCAATATATTTAAATCGCTGTCAGTGACAATAGTGGCGATTTCGATAATCTGATCGGTATCCGGGTCTAAACCCGTCATTTCTAGGTCCACCCAGATTAAATTTAAATTATTAGACATGAAAAATTCCAAATTGGGCCGCATTTACGGTTTAAACACAATAAATTTGGACTAAGTGTAGCAAACTGCGGCCTTAGCCTTAATAATAATACCATCTATTTTTTTATCGGCCCTTTAATGTCAAAACGTAAACTCAATCGCCGCCAGAACTGGCGTATACAAAAAATTCAAGACGAACGTGCCGAGCGCGCGAATAAGCGCGACGTGGAAATTGATCAACAAATTAGTGAAGGCGAACTGGGGTCTGAACAAAATGGCCTGGTTATCGCTCACTACGGCAAACAAGTTGATATTGAAGTCCTCGATGGCGCCGAGCAAGGCACTACTCGCCGATGCCATCTGCGGGCTAACTTAGGCAGTTTAGTCACTGGCGACAAGGTCATTTGGCGCGAAGGTAACCCTACCGGCGTTGTTGTCGCTACAACTGAACGCAGTACTGAATTATCTCGGCCTGACAGCCATGGTAATTTACGGCCTATCGCCGCCAATATCGATTACATCGTTATCGTCTTAGCGCTGCACCCTGAACCTCACGCCAATTTAATTAATCGTTATTTGGTCGCCGCTGAAGCCGTTGATATTGAACCCTTAATATTGCTCAACAAAGTCGACTTGCTAGATGACACTGGTCGCCAACAAATGGATCAGTTATTAGCCGTTTACCCCAATATTGGTTATCGCATTTTAGAAGCCTCCACCGTTAACGATAACGGCCTAGACGAACTCAAACGCACGTTAAAAAATCGAACCAGTGTATTTGTAGGGCAATCTGGAGTGGGAAAATCGTCGTTGATTAATGCACTACTACCCGGTGTCGACATTAAAGTGGGTGAATTAAGCCAAGCGCGCAACAAAGGAACCCATACCACCACCACCGCCAAGTTGTTTCATTTCCCAGAAGGGGGCGACTTAATTGACTCGCCGGGGATTAGAGAATTTGGTTTGTGGCATATGACCCGCGAGCAAGTCGCCGATGGCTTTGTTGAGTTCAGGCCTTACCTCAACAACTGTAAGTTTAGAGATTGTAAACACGAAAGGGAGCCAGGCTGCTCGTTACAAGCAGCCATTGAGGAAGGCATAATCACTGAAGACAGAATTAGCAGCTATATTTCAATTGCCAAATCTCTAGAGCAGTTATAGAACAAACTGCCTAGTTATTTGCTGAGGGGATGTTCATATCAAAGCTAACAACACCTCCAGCCGAGGTCACCGTACCTTTCAATTTTGCGACTGAGCTATTCTCAACATTGATATTAACGCCAGAATCTTCTAAGTAATTTACACCTGCACCGGCACTACTGACCGCTGCAACCGTAGAACTTTCAAAATCTTCTGATCCTAATTCAGCGGTAGACTCAGCCGTCAGCACAAAAGAAAAATCGTCAAAGGTCTCCGTATCGAAAGCGTCAATATATACGCGTTCAATATCTAAAGACACCAAGGTACCACTGATGTAATTATCGCCAGAAAGGCTCATTTGTTCAAAACACACAATTTCATGATTACTGATGCTATTGCCCTCAGTATCATCCAAAATCAAATCACCCAAATCAAAGTATGCTTCGCTTTCGTCATCATAAGAGGCTATTTTATGCAGGGTAACCTCACTATTGAGCATCGTCACATTTTGATCATTAACGCCGGTAAACTCCCCCCTAATCTCATTATTGTTTACCGCGGTTCCCTTAAAGGTAAAACCACCCACTGTAAACTCTATATTACTAGGGTCTAAGGTTAAATCAGGGTCCGCGAATGAGTCACCAGAATCCATACAAAAGCTGGCCTCAGTGCCAGACTCATCATCAAATAAAGAGACCAACGTTCTACGGTAGTAGTCCTGCTCAAAAAAACCTTCTTGTGCAGAGAAATCACCTAGATCAAATTGTATTGTCGATTTCTCAACTAGCACCCACGTACCCTGCAGGCTGCTATCATAAACCTCTGGCCTTGAATAGTTTGCTGCACGATAGATTGCTGGCGTGTCGTCTACAGCCGTCTCAGTAGAGTCATCACCGCCACCGCCACCACAAGCAGTAACGAGAATAGAGAGAAGAGCCACACTAGCTAATTGAACAATTTGCATGAAACAACCTTATTTATCCATTCCTAAAACATCTTTCCTCGTCAATAGTACTTGAATCACAATTTGAACTCCACGCATAAACAAGGGTAATAATTTACCACTGTTAACGGGTGCACAAGAACTACTCAATATTCACTTTTTTAAATAGGTCCGCTAACTCACACTCCACCATTTCAGCAAAGCTATCTAACAGATCGACATCATCCGCGCTGAAAGATCTGGGTT
>JBNMPS010000021.1:0-26456 GCA_051277005.1 Pseudohongiellaceae bacterium | reverse complement strand
TTTTGCATTGCCACTCAATAGTGTAAAGAGTGATTTTATCCCCCTCGTTATTTATTAAAAAATCCTCCCCTAAGCCCCAACCATTCGGTTAGGGCTTTTTGTTTTTAACCTTTGGGTACAAAGAGGCTTAGGTTGACCGCTCGGTTCACAACTTTTAGCTTTGCTAAATCATCGCCCCCCCCTATGAACACAACCATCATCGCTCATCCGCAATTTTTTGCAGTATCGCCTCTAAGACCTTTTCGATTATCCCTGGCTTTATTTAAGGCAATGGCCGATATAATCCAGTTAACCGGAAGAATCAAGAGGGACACCCACTTGCCATAAACCTCGTAACCTGCTGATATTAATGGTTATTATTTAGGCTTTTCGAGTGGGTGTCCCCGATTTCGATTCCCGATTTCGATTAGTTATTATTTAGGCTTTTCGAGTGGGTGTCCCCGATTTCCGATTAAAAAGTGTCTCGTTGAAAATTTTATAGGCGGCATGAACACTAGGGGCGTATTAATGTTGTCGGTTTCGGTTTTTTTGCGTTGCTTATCTTTTTAGGTAGTGGTTCTGCAGGTAGCTCAATAAAGGTGTCTACTGCTTCTTCTGGTTGCTGCTGGGTAATGTCATCGCAGGGCTCGTTTGTCGTCTGATCGTAACTGGCCGCCAATGCTTGAGCCTCTTTCGCGCCGTCACGCATAAAGTCCATGCCGCTCAATATATCAAAACCAAGGTCTATGACCTGAGATTTCAATATTTTATTTATCTGCGTCGAATTCCAGCCCTGTCTTGAAGCGATGCTGATTCGTCGGCCTAAATGTACCGCTTTAGTTTCATTGGTGATGTTTACACCATAAGACTCTAGTAATAAGTCACTCAATTGCCATTCGGAGGCCAGTGCAATTGACATCTCCTGGAAATCCATATGGCTAAGTCTTTTGAACGCTTGTTCCGGCGAATCAACGGCATAATTAAGTAACTCAAGATAAGATGTGGTTTAGGGTATGTCGCTACACCAAAAAAGTAATTCACCGAGATTTTGAAATAATCCCGCTATAAAAACGTCCTCTTCATTCGCGCCTGTTTTCTTGGCGACGTTACGCGCGTGTACCACCACATCGAAGCTCCTAGCAACACATAGCTGCAACTCTTGGCGATGGGGCATTTTTTTTATTAAACTGTCCATTAGTGCAACAGAAATACAGATGGCTCGTAAGCTTTTAAACCCTATACGGACGATGGCCTGGGTTAACGTTCCCTCGCTACTGGCTGTTTGTGAGCGATTGTGGGTGACGCTATTGGCCATAATTAAAACCCGCGACGCTAGCATTACATCCTTGAGAATAATGTCGGCTAACTGTTTTGGTGTTGTTTTGTCTTGATTAATCAGCTCCTCTAATTCACGCAAAACCCCAGACACCGCTCTTAACTCAGTATTTTTGAGCGCTTGCTGCCAGGCTTCAGGGGTTTTGTTATTGTTGCTCATCGACAAGTTCCGTAACAAAGGTATAGGGAGGGTATAATACCTTTTTTGGATATCGACAGCGGGGATCAGCTCTAGCCTTATTGTCATTAATCTTGTGGAGGTCTTCACAGGGTTTGCATAGAAGCTATTAGTAAAAAAAATGTGGTCAGCTATACTAAACAGTGTCGTTTAAGCGAAGAGTGACCTGTAGCATGATCGCAAGTGCATATATCCACTCGCTGACGGATGAGTCAATTAATCGAACGATTGCAGTAGAGGGTTACGATGCGTTTTTTTAAGCGCTTTTGCCGATTCAAAAACTTTGTATCATTACGGTTCAAACACAACAAATACATCGCCTTAATCGTTACCTTTATAGTGGCGATAGCGGCGTCTTTATTAACTGTTTATTTCTACTCGGGTCAGAAAGATAGCGTCAGTAATAGCCAGCCAACGATAGTCCCGCGAGATTTTAGGCAAGCCCCGTTTGATTTAAATGATGCCTATGACGCCTGTTTGTTAGAAGCTAAAAGTAGCCTGGGTGCGGGCATGTTACGTGCCCATATGCGGCCACGATCCACGCGTTATGAGGAGAAAAAAGGATACTACCTAGTCGTTATAAATGCTGATGTCGGTAATGTGCAAGAGTGGGAAGAGGCGACCATTTATTGCACGGTTGACCCTAAGGCCCAACAGGTAAGTTATTATAAGCGCTCTTCGTAGATCTGTGTAACCGCTACGGAGCCATTTCTAAGCCACCGCAGTAAAATAATATACTGTTTCTAAATCCAGAAAATGAGCGGTAGCCTCGGGCGTTTGATTTTACCGTCTGAATTTTTGAATTTAATCCCTCTGCCGCCGCATTGCTAATACCGTGTTTAAAGTAGGTCAGAATATTATCTAAGTGCGTCTTGATCATCCTGGCTTTTGCCTTGATTGGCTCCAGTCTGCTTCTGATTGCCCACGAGTACCAAGCATTGAAGTATCGCTCGGCACAGCCAGCATAACTGTAATCCCAAAATCCTCGGGAAGACTCCTTTATGGCCCAGGCTCTGGCAGCTTTTAAATCAGATGTTTTAAGCTTTTCAAAACGATCGACAAACTTCTCTTTTAGGTTTTCTTCGTTTGTCAGCCATAAAAATTTACTGCCTGCCAATACACTATCGCCCTCCGTGACCAGCGTCTTATGTTCTGTTCGGCGTACTTGGTCAACAGCCTGATTCAGGTGCTGACTGATATGAAAGCGATCGTGAACTATATCGGCCTGCGGAAGCTTATCTGCTACGGCATTGGCGTAGGCCTTCCACATATCTAGCGCTACAGCTGTTACCTGCTTTTGCTGAGACTCAGTCAGGCTCTGCTCTATCAACGATTGACAGGCAGTTTCGGTGCGCTCTTCCACCACATCCAAAACGCGACTACCATTAAGGTCAACCAGCGAACTAATATAGCGGTGGCCGGAGCGAAATTGTTTTTCATCAATACCGATATAAGGAATCGCGTCTTCTTTGCGCCGTGACAAGCCGCGCTCAACGGCCCGTGTTTTTATCGCTTCTACTTGGTGCCAGTTCAGACCAAGTAGTTTACGCGCCTCTTCGACGCTGCGAGCCGCAATCAATACCCGGACAGCAAAGGCTTCAAACAGCAGCGTAAAGCGGCTTTTTTCTCCGGCCCAAGGTGCATTGAGACTTTTAGCACCATGATCTTTGCAGCGCACCCTGGGCAGCTTGCAATGTATTTGGGTAGCAAACTGCATGGTGTCCAGATGCCGCCAAGTGCGCTCTTTGCGGTCGTCATGTTTAGGACAAATAACACCACATTCAGGGCAAGGACCTTTGTCATCTGTATACTCAATGATGGCATCGACTTTCTGTGCCGCCAGATCGAGATCAACACTGCTGATTTCCCATGGGCTATTTATGCCAAGTAACAATTCGTAATGTTCTTCGATTTCCACAACGTTAATCCCCGCTAATATTATTCTAATATTGACGGTATTTTACCCTGAATTCACACAGATCTACGAAGAACCATCATAAGGAAGTCTACGAGAATCCGCCCTCATTTATTTCTCGTACTATGGGTTTTTTTGCTGAGCTGATTGAAAGTTTATAATAATTCTTAAGATTCATATTTATAAAATTAAAATGATCCACAAGCTCAACATACATAAAATAGCTAGCCAATAGGCAGTGAGGCGATGGAGTACACGGTTGTAGGTTAAATGTATGGCCGCATGTATGCAGCGAAAAAACACAAAAGCCCACGCCATATACATTGCCAGAGGGTTCTCTATACCCATACTGATATACAGTGTGCACACCACATAAAATAACACCGGTATTTCAAATTGATTGTTAAAGGCGCGGGTCGTTTTGGTGACGTGCTCGGGCACGTCATCGCCTTCCATCAATTTATAGTAGTGCGGGTTAACGTCGCCGTTACGAACGCTGGCAAAGCGAGTTTTTAATGCGATGGTGCCAATGATTGATGTGAGTACAACCATAGCAAACATGGGGTAAAGCATGGTTAGCTCCTAGAGGTGTTCTATCAATAATAAGGGGTTAATAATAGCGTATTACTGGTTAATGGCACTTATTCTTGGCTGTCATTTTTAAAACGGTGTATTTGCCGGCGTTGTTTTTTGGTGGGGCGAACACTGGGTAAGCCCGAGCCATGAAAGGCTTTGCGCTGCTTGGCGCTGGCTTCACGCTTGCTAATGCTCTCTTCGGTTTCGCGATAAAGCTTTTGTGCTTCGGGTGCGCCGCGACGTTGGGCAGAGAGTTCTAGAACCTCTACTTCTTTATCGTCATCGCCTTGGCGTATGGTCATTAACGCACCCACTTCAACGTCTTTACTCACTTTGCTGCGCTGACCGTTGTAGTGAACTTTACCACCTTCGATGGCTTGTTTAGCCATACTGCGCGTTTTGTAAAAGCGTGCCGCCCACAACCATTTATCCAGTCGGGTTTTGGCGTTATTACTGTTGTCGTTGTTGGTTTTACTCATGTTTTTGTTTCGGCCGTCGGTAGAGGCAATATTTCATCAAAATGAATAATACTCGGAAAGTCGCTTTTTGCGCGAGCGGCTTTTTTACTGTCGGGCTGTAAAAGCGTGAGTAGGTGTTTAATGCCATATTGTTGGGCGGCCTTTAAGACGCTTTCGGAATCGTCGATAAATAAGGTTTTGTTGGGGTCAAAGGGATGATTGAGTTGTAGTTGCCGCCAAAAATGTTGCTCTTCTTTGGGGCTTTGGTAATCGTGGGAGGCAACGATTTGATCAAACCAAGGTTCTAGGCCTGTTTGCTTGAGTTTAATGTTTAGGCCATGCCGGTGAGCATTGGTAACCAAAATAACGTGGTGGTGTGAGGCTCTTAGTTGCCGTAAGAGCTGTTCCACATGCGGACGTATTGTCACCATGTGTTTTATTTCATTTTTTAATTCGGCAATGTCTAGCTGCAACTGCTCTGACCAGTAATCCAGGCAATACCAATTAAGCGTCCCCTTTTGCGACATGATGCGTTGGTAAAGTTCTTCTTTAACTTTTGGCAGCGGCTGTTTGTGGATGTCGGCATAACGACGCGGCAGGTGTTCCAGCCAAAAATGGTTGTCGTAATGTAAATCCAGTAGGGTGCCGTCCATGTCTAGAAGGACGGTATCGATGCTATTCCAGTCAATCATGTGCAGTCTTTGTATAGGCTTGGGGGGCTATTATCCCGCTACTGGTTTCGATTGTTAAGATAAACAATGATTTTTGTGTGGGTAGTGTAAAGCCTGTAGTCTTCATTCCTCTAAATTTAACATTAAATATCTTCTTTGTAGGTGTATAGAAAGCGGGTATTGATAGGAGCCGTCATGGGTTTTTTGGTCCAAAACAATTAACGCTTATTTGGTTATTGCTGCGGCTACTGTTGCGTTAACCGCTTCGCTTGCATTGTCGGCTGCCGAGTACGCCGCGGTCGCCAGTGATGGTAAGTCTGCGGTGGCTACGGTGAACCCTATCGCGACTCAAGCGGGTATTAATGCGCTGGCTCAAGGGGGTAATGCGGTAGATGCGGCTGTGGCTGCAGCATTGACTCTAGGGGTGGTTGATAGCCATAACTCAGGCATAGGGGGTGGTTTGTTTGCCGTTGTGCACTGGGCGAATGGTCGTGTTGAGGCAATTGATGGTCGTGAGATGGCACCCGCTGCCGCGCATAGAGATATGTTTATGCGCAACGGTAAAATCGATCGTGACTTGCCGGTAACTGGGCCTTTGGCTAGCGGTATTCCAGGCTCGATTGCGGTGTTTGAATATTTAATTGAGCAGGGCGGCAAACTGAGCTATAGCGACGCGCTGCTGCCTGCTGCCGATATTGCGGAGCAGGGCTTTGAGATTGATCCTATTTATGCTCGCCGTTTAAAAGGAAAGGAAAAGGATTTTTTACGATTTCCCGCTGCAGCTAAAGTGTTATTGGATCCAAGCGGTAAGGCTTGGCCCGTTGGGCATCGCTTACAGCAAAAAGATTTGGCCAATACTTACCGTGCCATTGCTAAAGAGGGGGCGAATTATTTTTACAAAGGTGACTTCGCGAAAAAAACTGCAGCATGGATGAAGGCTAGCGGTGGCTTAATCACTGAGCAGGATATGGCCAATTATAAAATGAAACTGCGTGAGCCTGTGCAAACGCAATATCGAGACTACACCATTGTTGGCTTTCCGCCACCGAGTTCGGGCGGTGTGCATGTCGCTCAAATGCTTAATATACTTGAGCGTTTTGACTTAAAAGCGATGCAGCCTTCTGATCGCTACCATGTTATTGCTGAGGTGATGAGGCTAGCATTTGCTGATAGGGCTTATTGGCTGGGTGACTCGGATTATGTGAAAGTGCCCAAGGGATTAATTGATAAAGGTTATGCTCAGTCACTTTCTCAACAGATAAACTTAGATAGGGTATTAGAGGTTAAATCTCACGCCACGCCACCTAAGGCTGAGTTTAATTTGTTTGGTAAACATACCACGCATATTGCCACCGCTGATGCTGAGGGTAATTGGGTTGCGATTACAACGACAGTCAATACTAATTTTGGTAGTAAGGTCATCATCCCTGGTACGGGCGTTATTATGAATAATCAAATGGATGATTTTTCGGCACAGCCCGGTGTGCCCAATGTTTATGGTTTGGTGGGCACTGAGGCTAACAGCATAAGGCCTGGCAAGCGCCCCCTGTCCAGTATGAGCCCGACTATCGTATTAAAGGATGGTAAGCCGGTAATGACCATCGGTGCTGCTGGCGGCCCGACCATTATCACTCAGGTGTTACAGGGGTTAATTAACTACTTGGATTTAGAGCTGCCTCTTTATGAGGCAATCGCAGCTCCACGAATTCATCATCAATGGAAGCCCAAAAGCCTCTATATAGAAAAGACTATGCCCGCTCAAATTCACAGTGATTTAATGGCCAAGGGGCATAGCCCCAAAACATTAGGACCCTATGGCTCTACTCAGTCTATTGTGGTTGATGATAAAGGTGTATTCACTAGCGTTGCAGAGCCCAGACTGAAAGAGCGCAACAAAATTAGATAGACTGATAGGTCAATAATTGGAGGGTGTTTTTTTATTCACTTAGGGAGTAAAAAAGGACTGCTTAGATTATTTTTCAAAATAGCGATATTTTTTCACCGTGTTATTAGGTAAGTTTCCCTGCGTTGTCTACATTAAAAACACACATCTCAAAAAACCTAAAAATTCGAGATTTAATATGGGCACAGCAATTGGATCGCTAAAACTGGGAAAACCCAGTTCTAAAATGGAAACCCAAGGCGGAGTGAGTCTGCAAAATACAGGCTTGGTAAAAGCCAAGCTTCTAGAAGAGCTGGTGGAGCTGGAGGCACAAATGGATCGCTTAAAGTCTACTAGCAATACTGTCGACTTTTCTATGATGCAAACCTACAAGGAAATGATACATAGCCGGCAAGTCTTCTATAAAGAGCTAGATCGATAGTTGTGTTTATAAGGCCTGTTGCCATCAGTGGGCGTCGACTACGGCGGCGCACTCTCAGTGCGCCTATCACCAAACACCTCCCGATATTATTGCCAGTGTTGTATTCCGGCATTATGAGCTGCTATTTATTAAGTTGCTTAAGTCAGTCAATAATATTGGCGGAAATGAAGGCCTAGTGGAGTCTACGCTTTTGGGAAAACACAGAAATATAAACTTTCCGTTACCGATCAGGGGATTTTGTTGTTTGATTTTTAGTCGTTTGTGGAAAGTGGCTGAATTTATTTATTGATAAGAATAATTTAAACCGTGTAAATGTTTCACAAATTTAATGCTCTTTTTTTGTATTTTTCTTTGGGCGGGACTCGGCGAGGTAATTGGCTTTTAGCCACCAAGGGTTTGAATCAACCGATGCGTTGAAGCCTCTTCGACAAGGCTGATCAAGGGGGCGTTGTTGTTTGCGCCGGTCTTGAAAGTCACTATCTATCTGCTTCTCGGTGTCAGTATTATTATTCATTATTCATTATTCATTACTAAGTTGAACTTGAGCCAGTAATCATAATGTATCAATAAAAATTAAAATGCGATGTGAGTCACATTAATTTTTGGCAACGGTGAGGTTGTTTTATAACGAGTTTTGTTAGTTGTGAATTAACAGAGTGCAAGCGGGCAGTTGATGAGGGGGGGGTGAGGTGCTGTTGGTTTTACGGGAGGAAATAACCTCATCAATCTAACGTTATGTGGTTAGATTTACTGCTTTATATAAAAGAAAGCCCGCCATGTTGTTATGATCGAGTATCTATCTATATCAGCAGTTCTCACCTTGCCCCAAGCAGCAGACATAAAAAAGCCCCACTAGATAGCGAGGCCTTAAATAATGGTGCCCGGAGACGGAATCGAACCGCCGACACGGGGATTTTCAATCCCCTGCTCTACCGACTGAGCTATCCGGGCAAACAGTACAACTAAACTGTACAACCAGTAAACAATAGTGCTGGTCGACAAGAGGCGCGTATTAAACAGGCTCAGAGGCCATGAGTCAACCCCTTGTTATCAATTGTTATTGTTTGTTTTCAGGGGTGTAACCTTCGGCTTTTTCGTAGTCATCTCCATTGAGAAATTTGTCCATTTGCGCCTGTAAAAAGCTACGCGCAGACGCTTCTATCATGTTTAGATGCTTTTCATTGATCAGCATGGTTTGGTGTGTTTGCCACTCCTGCCAGGCTTTCAATGACACCGATTCAAAAATATCTTGTCCTTTGGGGCCAGGATAGGGTGGGGCATTGAGGCCGGGTAGTTGTTGTTGGTATTTCTTGCAGAATACGGTGCGGGTCATGATGTTTCCAATTGAATTTGTGCTTAGGCCAGCTTGGCCAGTAGTTTTTTAATGGGGGTGGCTAGGCCAATGCTAGCAGGCTTGTTTGTGTTATACCAAAGCTGTTGGCTTTCGGCTACGGCTTGTGGCTGATCCGTGACTTTGATATGTACCGGTGTGATATCTAAATGGTAGTGGCTAAAGGTATGGCGATAGTTGGGCCATTGGTGTTGCCCCTCGGTGCTGCGGTGCTGTTGATCTATTAGGTAGTTATCGATTTGTTGTTGTGTATCCACTTGCGGGAATATCCACAGGCCGCCCCAAATGCCTGAGTTTGGGCGTTTTTGTAGTAATAGCTCGCCGGCTTGGTTTTCAATCATTAGCATGTAGGTACTTTTTACCGGCAACACCTTTTTAGGTTTTTTGCCGGGGTAATGGGCTTGGCTGTCAGTGGCGTAGGCTTGGCAATGTTGATTTAAGGGGCAGATCTCGCATTGAGGTTTGCTGCGAGAGCAAAGAGTGGCGCCCAGATCCATCATGGCTTGGGTGTAATCGGCGATACGCTGCTCGGGTTTGAGTTGTTCGGCTTTTTTCCATAATGCTTTTAATACATCACTTTTGCCGGGCCAGCCCTCAATGGCGTAAAAGCGAGCGAGCACCCGTTTGACGTTGCCATCGAGGATGGCAGCGACTTGCTGAAAGGCAATAGCGCTAATGGCGCCAGCGGTGGAGCGGCCGATGCCGGGTAGTGCGCTCAGGCCCTCAACATCACGAGGAAAGTCACCATTAAGTTCGTTGCAAATAGTTTTTGCGGTTTTGTGAAGGTTGCGGGCACGGCTGTAATACCCCAGCCCTGTCCACAGGTGCATGACCTCATCATCGCTGGCGTTGGCTAAGTCTTGTACCGACGGCAGCTGGGCCATGAAACGTTCAAAGTAAGGGATGACGGTGGCGACTTGGGTTTGCTGCAGCATAACTTCGGATACCCATACTCGGTAGGGGTTAATGTCTTGCTGCCAAGGTAGGTCTTTACGCCCATGTTGACCAAACCATTGCAAAACGGCTTGGCTGAAGGGAAAGGAGCTGCTCATGTTTGAATTGCCCATATTGGTGGAAATAGTGCCTTTGAAAATGAGTGGGTGTAATCGTGCCTAGGTTTTTTTATAATGCACCACTATTACAGATAAATACTCGGCGGTAAGCAATGCGATAAGGCATTGTAAAGGTAGCCGAGCTAACAGTCGATTGGAGACTTATATGGCAGATCGTAAGGCCACTGTTTCACGTGATACCTTAGAGACCCAAATTACGGTATCGATTAACCTTGATGGTAAAGGTGAGAGTAAGTTCGATACGGGGGTTCCTTTTCTTGATCATATGATGGATCAAATAGCTCGTCACGGCATGATTGATTTAGACGTTAATGCCAAAGGTGATTTGCATATCGATGCTCATCACACCGTTGAGGATATAGGCATTACGATGGGCCAGGCCTTTGCTAAGGCTGTGGGCGATAAAAAAGGGATCGTGCGTTATGGCCATGCCTATGTACCGTTGGATGAGGCATTGTCTCGTGTTGTGATCGATTTTTCGGGTCGCCCAGGCATTGTTTATAACGTTGATTATACCCGCGGCAGTGTGGGTGGCTTTGATGTTGATTTATTTGCTGAGTTTTTCCATGGTTTTGTTAATCACGCTAAGGTGAGCCTGCACATTGATAATCTTCGTGGTAAAAATACCCATCATCAAGCAGAAACTATTTTTAAAGCTTTTGGTCGTGCTTTGCGTATGGCGTTAACTGCAGACGAGCGTATGGCGGGTATTATGCCGTCTACCAAGGGTGCGCTGTAAAAAAACCACGTTTTAAAAGTTTAGCTGTTTAGTCTTAATTTATCCCTGCTTAGGCGGGGATTTCTCTTCTGTTAGGTTGTCTTGTTCATGGCAAAATCTTCTATTGCAGTTATCGATTACGGTATGGGTAATTTGCACTCTGTAGCCAGTGCTTTAGAGCACTTTGGCGAAAATGTTGATGTTATAGGAGAAAATTCTGGCCGCCGATCGTGTATTGTTTCCTGGTGTGGGCGCAATTCGTGACTGCATGGCCGATATTTTAAGCGCTGGTGTTGACCAGGTTGTGGCCGAGGCAATGCAAAAAAAACCGTTGCTGGCTATTTGTGTAGGTATGCAAGCGTTAATGCAGCGTAGTGAAGAAAACGGTGGTATTGATTGCCTAGGTTTTTACGACGGAGACGTTAAGTTTTTTGGTGAACGCTTAAAAAGTGCTAGCGGTGAAAAATTAAAAGTACCGCACATGGGCTGGAACCAAGTTCATCAAGAGAATACTCATCCCTTGTGGAATAACATAGAGCAAGATGCTCGATTTTACTTTGTGCACAGTTTTTATGTGCACGCTAAAGACCCGTCTTTGGTGGCAGGCTCCACGGATTATGGCGTTAATATCAATGCGGCGCTGAGCAAAGATAATGTCTTTGCCGCGCAATTCCATCCTGAGAAAAGTAGCACTGCGGGGTTGCAGCTGTTGAAAAACTTTTCAACCTGGGATGGCCAGAGTTAATCGTGTTTATTGCGCTTTAAGCAAAAGGCGCTATTGAGAAAGAATTATGGCTTTAGCAAAACGAATTATTCCCTGTTTAGATGTAGAGAACGGCCGCGTGGTTAAAGGCGTGAACTTTGTTGATATACGCGATGCGGGTGACCCCGTTGAGGTAGCCAAGCGCTATAACGATCAAGGTGCCGATGAAATTACTTTTTTAGATATTACGGCGACTCATGAAGGTCGCGACACGACGATTCATACGGTAGAAAGAATTGCCGAACAGGTATTTATTCCTCTTACCGTAGGTGGTGGTATACGCACTGTGGATGATATTCGTGCCATGCTTAATGCTGGAGCGGATAAGGTTGGTATTAACTCGGCGGCGATATCTAACCCTGATTTTGTTAAAGAGGCTTCTGACCGCTTCGGCTCACAGTGTATTGTTGTCGCCATAGATGCTAAAAAAATCAGTGCTAAAGGTGAGCCTTTACGCTGGGAAATTTTTACTCATGGTGGTCGTAAAGCTACCGGTATAGATGCGGTAGAGTGGGCCAGGAAGATGGTCGCTAATGGCGCCGGCGAAATTCTACTCACCAGTATGGATGGTGATGGCACCAAACAGGGTTTTGATCTTGAGCTGACGCGCGCTATTAGTGATGCCGTGCATGTGCCCGTCATTGCCTCAGGTGGTGTGGGTAATTTGCAGCACTTGGTTGATGGTGTTAAAGAAGGTGGGGCTGATGCTGTGCTGGCAGCGAGCATTTTTCACTTTGGTGAATTTACCGTGCCTGAGGCCAAGCAGTTTATGGCTGAGCAAGGTATTGAGGTAAGGCTTTAGAGTGAGGCCGTTGCACAAAAGCTATTTAACGTTCATGCGGTGTTAAAAAGGGTCTCAATAGGTCATTTATTACGTATAAGCTTGAGAGCCTAAACGATAAAAGCTCAGCAAGTGCTGGGCTTTTTTGTTGGTAACGATAAAGAGCTGTTTAACTTAGCGTTACTAGTTGGTTAGTGAATTATGAAACTTGGTTAGCGTTTTGGGCTCTGCTAACGTCATAAACTCGATAAAGTCATCTAAGCCTTTTTGGGCTTCACCTTTATCTTCGAAGGGTCCAATGGACGATCCTTCTCTGGTAGAAAAATACCACGCTCCCTGCGCTGCAAAAAACCGATTGGTTCTGACAGGGATAGGTGCGCCGTCTACGTCTTGTGTTCTTTGCATTATATCTATCATGGCTAAATTGAGTCTCAGCGCTATCTTTCCAATAGTCTAACGTGATTTTATAAAGATGGAATAGGGTTTTGGGCCGCTCATCCCTGTTTTTGAATGCCCATCGGAATGTATCAATAGCGTGCTATTTTATTGGCGCTTTATTGATAGTTTGGCGCTGAATAGTTGTCGCCACTTTAAGTGCTGAGCGCGGTTTGCACGCTTGTTTTGGAAGGCTGAGTAATTGCTCGTAGCTATGGCAGTTGGGCTGGGTGGGCTTAAGGAACGTTGAGACAAACTTTAATTGATAGCCTCGAAGTGATAGCGCGGGTAGGGTTTCTTTTAAAACCGCGAGGGTTTCTGGATAGGGGTGACCAATGGCGACAGCATGGCCATTTTGGGTAGCAAGTTGCAGTAGCCGTTCGAATTGTATGTGGATGGCCTCTACGTTGCGGTCGTTATCTAAGAAAATATCCCTTTTCAAGTTGGGGATATCAAATTGTTTGGCTGTTTGTTCGGCCACTGTCAGGGCGCTAGTGCGGCTATCTAAAAAGTAGAGGTGACGTTTTTTCACTTCTCGCATTAACCAGCTCATCGGTTCGGGCATTTGAGTAAGTAGACTACCCATATGATTATTGACGCCATTAAGGTGGGGGATGCTGTTTAAATTATGGTTGAGGGTATTCACAAATTGACGCTGACTTAGCTTGGCACTGAGCTCACCAGGCCCCGCTGAGCGGCCATTAACCGTGCTCATAGGGACGTGTAATAAAACTTCTTTGCCTTGTTGGTGTGCTAGCGTGGCTAACTCTGCACCATATTGGCTGTGAGGTAAGATGGCGAAATGAATCGGGCCTGGTAGCGCTATGGCTTGTTTGCCTAGCACTAAATTGTGGCCAATATCATCTATCACTATCATTACAGTGGGTGCTGGGGGGAGGCTTACCTCCCCGTGATTTTGCCCAAAACTGAGTTGGCTGATAATGAATAGCCAGCTGTAGCCGATGAATGTGAAGATGACGTTCATGGTGGTTTAAGGTGATTTTCCCGCTGCTGTTTCGTCTTCTGGTACTTTTGCTACGTTTGAAGATTGGCGGGTGTTTAGTCCTAGAATATTTAAACCCTTTAACAGGTTTAGTGCTTCGTATAGTTGGTTGTCGCGAGTAAAAATATCATCGCTTTGATTATCACGGCGCTCTTTGCTGCTACTTTCTTTGCCGTTACCGCTTTTTAAATGGCCTTTTAAATCGGCTTCAGTAATGGCTTTGCGACTTTTAATAGCTTCTACTTTTGCCCGCTCTACCACTATATCGGGCGCAATGCCTTGAGCTTGAATAGATCGGCCTTTGGGGGTGAAGTAGCGAGCGGTAGTGAGTTTAATTGCTCTGTCTTCAGAGATGGGGATGACGCTTTGTACTGAGCCTTTACCAAAGCTATTGGTACCCATAATGACTGCTCGATGGTGATCTTGCAGGGCGCCGGCAACAATTTCAGAGGCAGAAGCGGAGCCACCATTAATTAGTACCACGACGGGGGTGTTGTTAATTAGGTCTGTGCCAGAGGCCGAGTGGCTTGAGTCGGCGTTATCAATGCGGCCTTGGGTGTAAACAATTAAACCGTCAGTTAACAGGGCATCAACCACCTCAACAGAACTTTTTAAAACACCACCGGGATTGTTGCGCAAGTCAATAACGAGGCCGTTAAGGGGTATTTCACGCTTGCTGGCTTCCGTTAAAAGCCTTCGGAACTCTGTGCCTGTTTTGGCTTGAAATTGAGCGATACGAATATATTCATATCCGGGTTCTAGCTCTTTACTGCGCACACTCACCACTTTGATGATGTCGCGCTCTAGGGTCATATTGAAAGGATTGTTAACGCCCTCTCGTACCACGGTGAGTTCTATTACGCTGCCTTTAGGGCCACGCATCAACTTAACGGCTTCGCTAAGGCTTAGGCCTTTCACAGGTTGATCGCCTAGCTTTATGATTAAATCGCCAGGCTCAATACCCGCCTTATCGGCAGGGGTGTCGTCCATCGGGGTGATGACCTTAATGAAGCCGTTTTCCATGCCGACTTCCATGCCTAGGCCGCCAAATTCACCCGAGGTGCTGACTTGCAGGTCATCAAATGAATCGGCATTTAAATAGCTTGAGTGAGGATCTAAACCCTCCAGCATGCCTTGGATGGCGTATTTCAAAAGTGTTTCATCGTCAACTTCTTCAACATGGCTTAAGCGAATATGATTGAACACGTCGGCAAAGGTGCGCAGCTCTTGCAGGGGTAGTTTACCGGCGGGTGTTATTTGCTCGGTTTTGGCTGTTGAGTTGGGGTCAATGTTACTGCGCTCATTTTCTGCATGAAGTGCAAAAGGGAGGCAGCTAAGCGCCGAAAATAAGGCCAATTGCTTGAGGTAAGAATGTTTTGTATACCGCGATAAACTCATGAAGTGTCCTGTTATCCATGTTTGTGACACCAGTGCGTGGCACTAGCTACACTGACTTGCCGTCAGTGTGTTTGAATTGATTGTAACTGCCTGCTGGCGGTTTGTAACGAATGCTTGCTTCGTTTAACTTCGTTTGCACCACTTATGCGGGTTAGAGGGCTTGCCGTTGTGCCTAATTTCGAAATACAGCCCGGTTTGTTGTTGGCCGCCACTATTGCCGGCAGTGGCGATCGTTTCGCCGGTACCAACCCAATCGCCGGTTTCACTTAATAAACTTTGACTGTGAGCGTATAAGCTCATGTAGCCATCGCCGTGATCAATAATCAGTAGTAGGCCTGAGCCCCTTAACCAGTCAGCAAAAACCACTCGGCCGTGGTGTATAGCTTTTATATTGGTGCCGGGGTTGGAGGGAATGTTGATGCCCTGCCAGCGTAATTTACTGCCACTACGGGAGCTACCAAAGCGGTTGCTGGGTTTACCTGAGATAGGCCAGGGCAGCTTGCCTTTTAGTTGTGCAAAAGGGCGGTAGTCGCTGGGAATACTGATGTTGGCGATGGTTTGTTCTACCGCGTCAATGAGCTCTTCGAGTTCTTGTCGGTCACTGTTGAGTTTTTTTAACAGCTGATCTTTGTCTTTAATGCGGTAGTTGATTTTGGCTAGGTTTTTCTCTCGGGATACTTTGTTGCTAACCAGGGCTTTGTGTTCTTGCTGTAATTGGACCTTGGCCTTTTTTAAATTATCGCTGCGCATTTGAATCGCCGACTCAAGCGTATTTAATTCGCTAATGGTATCGGCGTAAGCTCGTACTTGATTTGCGCGGGCGCGATTAAAATAGTCGTAGTAGCTCAGGGCTCGACTGAGCTTTTCTGGATCTTCTTGGTTGAGGAGTACCTTTAATTTTTTTTGTTGGCCGATTTGAAAAGCTGAACGAATTTGTTGTTCTATTTGCTGTTGCTGCTCGCGTTTTTGCCCTAGTAGGTCGTGACGTTTGGCTTGTAGTTTTTTAAGCTCAGTCTGCTCGTTGGTTAACTGCTTTTGAGTGTTACGAATTTGTTTTTGTAGCTGGCCAATATTAACTTCGGATAAACGCAGCTCACTTTGTAGACCAGAGCGTTTAGATTTGAAACCCGAGAGAAGTTTTTTTAGTTGGGTTACTTGGTAGTTGAGCTGTTTTAATTGCTGCTGTTTTTCTTCGCTGTCATCGGCGCTGGTGGAGGTACAAAATAGTAGTGCTGAACATAAAATCAATAAAGCACCGCTGGCTGCAGTGCTTAATCGAGAGGGGTGCGATAGGCGCTTATTGCGCATATTAATGCCTTTTTTATTAGTATGGCTGTTAGTCGTTAATAAAAAGTAGCGACTTGCCGGTCATCTCTGCAGGTTGTTCTACACCCATTAACGTTAGCATGGTGGGGGCTACATCGGCTAGGCGGCCTTCGCTAGTGTTGATGCTGACGTTTCGTTGGCCAACATAAAGAAAGGGTACGTGCTCAGTGGTGTGCTGGGTGTGAGCTTGGCCTGAGTCGTGATCGTGCATTTGTTCGCAGTTGCCGTGGTCGGCGGTGAATAGGCATTCCCAGCCATTGGCAAGAGCGGCTTCGCTGACCGCTTTAATGCTTGCATCAAGCGCCTCTACCGCTTTAACGGCTGCATCAAATACGCCGGTATGGCCAACCATGTCGCCATTGGCGTAGTTACAAATAATGGTGTCGTATTTGCCACTGGCCATCGCTGCGCATAATTTCTCGGTCACTTCAGCTGCGTTCATTTCAGGCTGCAGATCATAGGTGGCTACATCGGGTGAGGGGATTAATTCTCTATCTTCGCCATCATATAAGGCTTCGCGGCCGCCGCTGAAAAAGAAGGTGACGTGAGCATACTTTTCCGTTTCGGCAATGCGTAGTTGTTTTTTACCCAAGGTCTCCATGTATTCACCAAAGCTGTTGCTGAGCTTTGTTGGTGGGAATGCACTGGGAGCGTTGATGTCAGCAGCGTATTCGGTGGTCATTACGAAGCTTGCCAATGCCGGCGTTTTATTTTTGTTGAAGCCATTAAAGTCGCTATCAAGAAATGCACGGGTGATTTCTCGGGCGCGGTCGGCGCGGAAGTTCATGAAGATAACGCTGTCGCCATCATTAATGGCTGCATGGCTTTCGCCTTCTGCCTGAATAATACTGGCGGCTACGAATTCATCATTCTCGTCCCTTGCGTAGGCGGCGGCTAGCGCATCGGCGGCGTTGTTGTAGCGATAATTAGCTTTGGCTTCGGTGAGTAATTCGTAGGCAGGTTGTACGCGCTCCCAGCGGTTATCCCTATCCATGACAAAATAACGGCCCACTACGCTGGCAATACGTCCACAGTCTAGTTGTTTGAATTGTTCGGTGAGTGTTTCTAATGAGCTTTGAGCGCTGCGTGGCGGTGTGTCGCGGCCATCTAAAAAGGCGTGTACATAAACGTTCTTGGCGCCGCGTTTTGCCGCCATGTTAACCATGGCGTAAATGTGTTGCTCGTGGCTGTGAACGCCTCCGGCTGAAAGCAGGCCAAATATATGTACGGCCTTATTGTTAGCGATGGCCTTGTCTATAGCTTTTATATAGACAGGGTTGGTTTCAAAGTCACCATCTGCGATGGATTTATCGATGCGGCTGATATTTTGGTAGACGATACGTCCCGCCCCTAAGCTCATATGGCCAACCTCTGAATTGCCCATTTGGCCTTCAGGCAAGCCAACGTCGGGACCTGAGCCTGAGATCAACGTGTTAGGGTACTTTTGTAAGAGTGCGTCCCAGTGGGGGGTGCTGGCATGGAAGATGGCGTTATCTTCTGGCGCCTCACGGTGGCCCCAACCATCTAAAATCACTAAAACAACAGGTTTTTTTGTGGTGACTGGTGCTTGGCTATTTGAACTCATAATAACTCGATAAAAACGTTAGCATTAAAATTTGAAATAAATGCGATGGCGACTTGAAGGGGGCGAAATTGCCCCTATCTATAAAGGATTGAATTTTACCCACATTGTTGCGCTTTGGCTATTTAGATTAGGGGGGAATAACTGGCATAGATTGACAGTGAAAAACTGCCTGTACTGTGTATAATCGGGCACCTTATTGGATGGAGGTGCCATCCGTCAGTGTCTTGTCGATTGATTTGGGCGTTGAATTTAGTCGATTTAGGAAGTTTCAATTTTAGGTGTTAATACGGCCATGGCGTTATTTATAGAGTTTCTTGGTCAGCAGTGGATGTTGGCGAGCCTGTTGTTGGTTTGCTTCATCTTGCTGATGAAGTATGAGTCCCAAAAGGGTGGGGCAGCATTATCGCCTCAGCAAATGATTAACATGGTTAATCGAGATCAAGCGGTCGTTATTGATTTACGTGACAAGGCAGATTACACGGCCGGACATATTGTTGATGCGATTAGTATGCCTTCAGCGACTCTGCCATCGCGTTTAGGTGAATTAGAGCCTTATCGTGACCGCCCCTTAGTCATGGTGTGTAAAATGGGCCAGCATTCAGGTGCGGCGGGCAAGCAGCTTACCGCTAACGGTTTTGAGCAGGTATATCGCTTAAGTGGCGGGATGATGGAATGGAAAGGCATGCAACTGCCTGAGGTGTCGTAGCGTTGGAAAATATAGTGATATATAGCTCTGACTTTTGCCCTTTTTGCGTTAGAGCGAAACAGTTATTGCAAGGTAAAGGCTTGGCATTTAAAGAATGGGTTATTGATGGTAACCCTGACTTGCGTCAAAAAATGATGCAAAAGGGTGGCCGTCATACCGTGCCGCAGATTTGGGTAGGGGATACTCATGTCGGTGGCTGTGATGATTTGTTTGCGCTGGAGCGTGCAGGTGAATTTGATACATTAGTGCAGTCAGCTGGCTAGTGTCTAGTTTTTAAAACTAGAGAATAAAGCCAGAGAATTAAACAAGATATTAAAATTAAGAGAGGTCAGCATGGCTGAGAGCGAACAGCAATATTCAGTACAGCGTTTATATGTAAAAGACGCATCATTTGAGAGCCCATTAGGTGTCGAAGTATTTACTAAGCAGTGGACACCAGAAATTAAAGTGGATCTGGGTAGCAAAAACACCAAGCTATCTGACGATCAATACGAAGTCGTTTTGTCGGTTACCATTACCGGTAAATTAGAAGACAAGGTTGCGTTTTTGATTGAGGTTCATCAAGCGGGCGCGTTTTTAATTAAAGGCCTAGACGACGAGCAATTACGTCGAGCCATAGGTGTTATGTGCCCGAACTTATTGTTTCCCTACGCGAGAGAGGCAGTTGACGCTTTGGCGCTTAAAGGCGGATTCCCGGCTATTGGCTTACAACCTGTAAACTTTGAAGCATTGTATATACAGGCACTTCAGCACGCGGCGGCACAAAAAAAGCCGGTAGAAGAGGCTCCTGAGTCTTCAGAAACTCACTAAGGTGTCGTAAATTTAAAAGGCTGCTCACGGTTAGTGCGCGGCTTTTTTTGTGCCTGTATTTTTGTTTGCAGCTTGATTAAGGTTTCTACTCTAGTGGTGTTTGCTTGACCGGTTTAGAAAGCCGCTATACTTTGTTTAACCCTATTTTTTTGAGAGTCCTATGTTTCACCTTGCTTTATTTGAGCCGCGCATCGCGCCTAATACCGGTAATATTATTCGGCTCGCTGCTAACAATGGTTGCCAGCTACATATTGTTGAGCCCATGGGTTTTGATTTTGAAGAGAAAAAGTTAAGACGCGCTGGCTTGGATTATCACGATATGACTAGGGTTACGCGCTATCCCAATTACGCTGCGTTTAAAGCGGCAATGGGTGAACGTCGTATATTAGCGTGTACGACCAAAGGCAGTCGTCCTCATGATCAATTAGCTTATCAAGAAGATGATGTGTTGTTGTTTGGGTCAGAAACGTCAGGTTTACCTGACGAGGTGATGGGTAGCATTCCGCTGGAGCACCGATTACGTATTCCTATGCAACCTAATAGCCGGAGTTTAAATTTATCGAATTCGGTGGCGATTATTAGTTATGAGGCGTGGCGGCAATGTGGTTTTGTGGGTGGCGAATAGCCCCAAGCTGTATGTGTAAAAATAAAAAAGCCCGAGTAACTACTCAGCTCACAGCCAAAATCGCGCTGAACCGCGTTAAAAAATGATCATTTACACTTGTAAACTCACATTTTTCGCCTTGCTCAGCACAATTTTGACTGCAATTTGAATAGCTACGGGGAGTGCTGAGTAGTTACAAAGCCAGATTAAAGTCGGGCTTTTTTATAGCCAAATAATAATTGCTTCAGTGGCTGGGATGAATGATCGGGTTTGTTATAACAGTAAGTCACTAGGATTTGGGTCTTTTTAGGTTTGTTGGGCAATCATAAGGGCGCTTTTATGGGTGGCTTCAATAATGCTGAGGGAGGAGTCAAGTTGTAAGTCGGTATCAACAACAATGCTGAGTCCCTCATATAAAGAAACGATAATGGTGGCTTTGGAGCGAGACTCTTCCTCGCTAATGTAGGGGTTAAGTAGTTTGATGAGTCGGGTTAAATCGTCAATGTAAGTTTGATAGAGCGCTTTAACATCGTCCGCTATTTTTTCGTCGTAAGTGGCGAGCCAAAACAAGTTACGAAAAAAGTTACGGTCAGAGCCTTTGACTAGACTGCAAACACAGTCATTTACGTAGCGTAAGAATGTTTTTTCTGGGTCTATATCATACCCGGCCTCTCCAAAGAGTTCTCGGTCAGTGTGGTTTTTTGCTTCTTCGATTAAGGCGTTCATTAGGGATTGCTTGGAGGGGAAGTAATATTGAATATTCGATTTTCTTACGTTTAGCTTAGCGGCGACGTGATTAAAGCTGAGTTCTTGGTAGCCTTGCTCATCAATAATATTTCGAGCTGCGGCCAGTATCTGTTGTCGTTTACCATTGCCTTTGATCGTTTTGCCTACGTTGTCGGGTGTGGTGCTCATCAGGTTTCACCTATTACGAAGAGAGAGTTCTTGCTATAAGGTCAATATTGGGTATTTTTTGGTCGGCTGTACAGTTTTATTGCATGAAATTTACTGTGATTAGCGAAAAATAATGTATTGAAGGAAGATGAAAAGAATTATTAATCTGTGAAAAACTGGATTTTTTCCATAAAAAGCATAGGCTTACAAAAAATAACAGCAAGTAATCTGTGAAGTTTTGCACAAACCTGCAACAATGGGACAAAATTTGAGCTTTAAAAGGGCTTTAGCTTGGGGAGAAATACAGGGGAATGAAAAAAATAATACCCTGGTTAAATAAAAAAAAGGCCGTCACTGGAAGAGTGGGAGTGGCTATTGGCCCTGATGGCTTGAGCATCGCTCATGTTAATAATGCTGATGTTGTCGACTTTTGTGAATTTTATTCGGATGCCAGCGATGGTATGTCTCAGCTAGCAACCTTAATTGAAGATAAAGCGTGGCAGGGTAAGCCCTGTAGCCTTGTTCTGCACCCCCTTTATTATCAAATGGCTTTAGCCGAAACACCCTCCGTTGAGGGTGCGGAAGTTGCCGAAGCTGTGCGATGGCGCCTGAAGGAGTTTGTAGACTTCCCGCTCGAAGAAGCCGCCATTGATTTTTTTCAATTACCTGAAGATGCTTACCGTGGTCGCAAATCTATGTTGTATGCGGCGGTGATGCGTAAAAAAATGCTGCAAAGTATTGCTCAGCCCTTAGAGGATATGGATCTGAATTTAGATTGCATAGAAGTTTCAGAGTTGGCGTTGAATAATCTGAGCTATGCCTTGCCAGAAGTGAGGGGCGGCACTGCCGTTTTGCATTTGCTCGAAAACGAAGGTTTTATCAATCTAATCGAAGAGGGCCATATATACCTCAGCCGTAAATTTGATATTGGTACGTCTTCATTCCCCTCGGGGCAGGATAACCTTAGCCAGCAGGAGTCGCTGTTGCTAGAAGTTCAACGCTCGTTGGACTTTTATGAAAGCCAGTTGGGCAAGGGCATAATCTCCAATCTTTATTATTCGCCAGCAAGAGCCAGTACGCTAGATTTGGGTGAGTTTTTATCCATGCAGCTTGGCTTAAGCGTTGAGCCGTTAGATGTAAAATCTTTGGTGATTAGTGAATATGAGCAGGATGAACTAGCGGGTTGCGTAACCGCTTTAGGAGCGGCTATTGGCCCAGGCAAGCAAAAAGAGGTCGTTGATGCAGCACATTAACTTAGTCTCGCAGCTTGCAAGAGTTGTTGACCCCCCTTTTTCTGCCAAGCAACAGTTTCAGCTACTGCTGGCATTATTTGCCATCTTGTTGCTTACCTATGGAGTGGTTATTTGGCAGCAGGTCAGCTGGAGCGATGACCTCGCTGGAGTGCAGGCGGATAAACGGCAATTAACAGAGGCTGTTGATTCGCTTCAAAAGAAAAAACAGGCTATAGAAAAAAACTCCAAGTTATTAACAGCGTTATCCCGCTTAGAGAGTAGTGTAAAATTTCGACGTGAATTGTTAGCTAGTATTGACCCAGAGGATCAACAAGGCTCCGGTGGTTTTGTTGAATATTTTAATGGCCTCGCTAGGCAGCAAGTGAATGGTTTGTGGTTTACCGAAATCAATTTGCAGCAGCAGGGCAAGCAAATGGCTTTGATTGGTTATACTCAAAAACCTGAATTGCTGCCTCGCTATTTACAAAAGCTTTCCAGTGAGCCTATTTTTGAAGGTAGGCAGTTTAATTTACTGCGTATGGCGCAGGCTGAAAAGCCTGCTAATACCTTGCGTTTTGAAGTGAAGACTCGCAAGCAAAGATCAGCCGATGAGGTGACGCGATGAGGTCATATATGGAATCAATTAATGAGTAGTGCAATGCTGGAATTAGAGCAAAGGCTAGAGCCGCTGCGGCAAAAAATTGATGCTATGCAAGTTCGTGAAAGGGTTTTAATGTTTGCTGTTGCAGTCGTGGTGGCTATCTCTTTGTTGCAGATGTTGTTGATTGAGCCGGTTATGAAAAAAACGGTAATGTTAAAGTTGCAGCACAAACAAGCCGCCACACAAATCGCACAAAAAAAGATTGAAAAACAGCAGCTAGAGATGTTGTTATCATCGGGTGTCAATAAGTCGAAGTTGGTTAGAAAAGAAAAGCTAGCGGCTGAGTTAGAGAGCCTAAATCAGCGAATAGAGTCTTCACTGTTAACCTTAATCCCCCCCAAGTTAATGCCTGAAGTGTTGGAGAGGGTTTTGCTCAATGATAGCGGGCTAGTATTAATTTCGTTAGAGAATAAGCCCGTTATTGCGCTGATTGAGCAAAAGGTAGTGTCGGCTCAAAAACAAACGGGGGTCACCGATAAGCCAACTACTGAGCAGCAGGGCTTGTATAAGCATAGTTTTGTTATCCGCTTGGAGGGCAGCTACCCTGCAGCGATTGACTATTTTCAAACCTTATCTGAGTTGCCTTGGCGATTTAATTGGGATGCTTTGCATTATGAGGTTACCGAATACCCTAAGGCCAATATTTCTTTAGAGGTACATACTGTCAGTATGTCGGAGGATTGGATTGGTGTTTAGTGTGACGAAGGCATTACTGATGTCAGCGATGCTTTTTACGGCTATGGCTGAAGGTGTTTGGGGTTTGGCTGATCCAACGCGGCCGCCGATTTTTGGTGAGCAGGCTGCAAAATCAACCCCCTTTCGATTGAATAGTTTGTTGATATCGGATGAACGTAAGGTTGCAATTGTTAATGGGCAGTCTGTATCGATAGGTGAAATGGTGAATGGTGCCCGAGTCGTTTATATCGATAATAACAAGGTTAAGCTTAATAAAAATGGTGAAGTCATTGAGCTTGTGCCAAAAAGAGTTTCTATAAGGCAGGAAAAATAAATGGTTTGTCGGCAGATAATAAATTCGAGCTTATTGACGCTATTACTAGCCGGTTGCGCGTTGACGCCTTTGGAAACGAGAGACGCCACTGTGACAGAAGGTGTGCAGCAGGCATTGCGTGACGCCCAAGGTTCAGTGGCCGATAGTGGCCAGCCGCCAGAAAGTGTTAATAATGCCTTGCTGCCTTCTATTGGTGGGTATGGCCCCGCAGATAGCCAGATTGAAGAGCGGTTTGAGGTTTTTGTTGATAATGTTCCTGCTCGAAGTTTTTTTATGGGGCTGGTAAAAGATACGTCCTACAATATGGTTGTTCACCCTGGCGTGCAGGGTGATATCAGCTTAGAGCTGCGTAATGTATCTGTTATGGAGGTGATGGATGTGCTGCGTGAAGTTTATGGTTATCCGTATAAAAAACGCGGCAATCTTATTCAAGTGTTGCCTGGAGGCTTGCAATCAGAAGTTTTTAAAATTGATTACTTAAGTCTTAAGCGCCGTGGCTCATCCGAAACAAGAGTGAGTGCCGGCCAGGTTACCAGTGCAGGCAGTAGTAATAGTGGCGGTAGCAATAACAGTAATAGTTCTAGCCAAAACAATAGCAGCGGCGGTAGTAATTCTGTCTCTTCGGTGGGTACTTTAATTGAAACCACCACCGATGCTGATTTTTGGGGTGAGCTCGATCGCACGTTGAAATTACTGATTGGAACGGGCGAGGGCCGCAATGTTGTGGTGACACCTCAGGCTGGTGTGATAGTGGTTAGAGCTGATGCCGCCGAGCTGGAGGTAGTAAGAGATTATCTGCGTAGCACCGAGATGATTATGCGTCGCCAGGTTGTGCTTGAAGCAAAAATTCTAGAAGTACAATTATCTGATGGCTATCAAAGTGGTATTAACTGGACAGCATTAAGCAACCTCAATGGCAATGCCTTAAAGTTTGGTATAGGTGGCACCTCTCCTGTTGCGGCTGCCGGTGGTGTATTTGGCATTTCCTTTGATGCGAACGATTTCACGGGTGTCATTCAATTGCTAGAAACGCAGGGTAATGTGCAGGTGCTGTCTAGCCCAAGAATATCGACGGTGAATAATCAGCAGGCCGTTATTAAAGTGGGTAGTGATGAGTTTTTTGTAACGCAGGTGTCTAATACCACCACTACCTCATCGGGTACGACGACGAGTAGCCCAGAGATAGAGTTAACGCCCTTCTTTTCCGGTATCGCGTTAGATGTTACGCCACAAATTAGTGATAATAATGAAATTATTTTGCATATTCACCCGTCAATCAGCGAAGTAAAAGACCAGGTTAAAGTGGTTAGCTTGGGGGACTCTGTTATTGAACTGCCCTTGGCATTAAGTACTATTCGAGAGACAGACAGTATTGTTAGTGCCCGTAGCGGTGAAGTGGTTGTATTAGGTGGTTTAATGCAAGACACAACCATAGAAGATAACTCAGGTATGCCAGGCTTGGCAGATATTCCTTTATTGGGGCATTTGTTTACCCAAGAGCGCAATAAATCGGTTAAAAGTGAATTAATTATTTTACTCAAGCCAATTATTATTGGTGCAGATGGCTTACCAGAAACGCTCGATCAATCAGCTAAGCGATTTGATCAATTTAGAGATGCAATGGAACCTGTGTATTTTGGACGACAATAACTCTTTGATGTAATACCGGTGCCATTATGTACAACGAACACTTTGGACTCAACGAACAACCTTTTGGTTTAACGCCCAATACATCGTATTTTTACAATGTTAAAGCCTATCGTGAAGCGTTTAATATGCTGCATGTCGCGTTAAGTAATGGTGAGGGATTTATCAAAGTTGTTGGTGAGGTCGGTACGGGTAAAACATTGCTATGCCGCAAATTATTGAATAGCTTAGATGAGAGCTATTACACCGCTTATATTCCTAATCCTTTTTTGAATCCGGTTGCTTTATATAAAGCCTTGGCTGAAGAGTTGGGTGTTAAATGCAAAACGCGCGATGGTGTTAATGAATTTCAAAAATCGATTAATGAGCGTTTAGTTGAGTTGGTTGCTGAGGGTAAACGAGTCGTATTGATTATCGACGAAGCTCAGACCATGCCTGAAAAAACCTTAGAAGCCTTGCGCTTGATTTCAAATTTAGAAACCGAAACCAGCAAACTCATTCATATTGTGCTTTTTGGACAACCAGAATTAGATCGTCTGTTGGCGATGCATGAGTTACGGCAATTAAGGCAGCGCATTACGTTCTCCTGTCACTTGCCGCCTTTAGATAAGGAAGGGGTGAGTCACTATATCCAGCATCGTTTAAGTACGGCTGGCTATAATGGCGAGCAGTTATTTAATCAACGCGCTATCGCCATGCTGACAAGAGCGAGTAGGGGGGTGCCGCGGTTGGTGAATATGTTGTGCCATAAATCGCTAATGTGCGCCTATGGTAAAGGGGCAAGTCAAATAGACAGAGAGCATGTTATCGCGGCGATTAATGATACTGAAGATGTGGTGGCGCCCAGCCTGTTAATGCGGTGGATATGGAGTATGTCTGCGTGAGTTTAGTTAATGATATGCTCAATGACTTGGAGCAGCGCAAAGCTCAGCAGCCATCCAGGGAAGAAAATTTAGATTGGTTGACGACGCAAACTCCCGTGGCTAAAAAACAAAGTAAAGCAATTTATTGGGTTGCGGCTTTG
>JBNMPS010000020.1:0-27067 GCA_051277005.1 Pseudohongiellaceae bacterium | reverse complement strand
GTACAAACGTGGAGTTGGAAGCTACCAGCGTCTTCGGAACAACACGTTTCCGAAGAAAATGTTCGCGATAATCTTATTGCCACCGATAAAGCGGATAATGACAAAACGGGTAACAACAAGTCAGAGGCAAACGCATGAATCACTCTGAAGAAAAAACATTGAGCAATACTACGCGCAAAACTTTTGCCACACCCGGCGGCGTACACCCGCCCCAAAACAAATCACAATCTAACAGCAGGCCTATTCTACAAGCCAAACTACCTGCTGAATTAGTACTGCCCTTATCGCAACATATTGGCGCAGCGGCGGAGTCCATTGTTGCGGTGGGCGACACCGTACTAAAAGGCGAATGCATTGCCCAAGCCAAAGGGTTTATCAGTGCGGCCGTACACGCGCCAAGCTCAGGTAAAGTAATTGCCATTGAGCAACGCGCCATTCCCCACGCTTCTGGCATGTTAGATAATTGCATCGTAATAAAAACCGATGGCGACGATACCTGGTGCGAGCTAACAGCTGTCGCGGATTACACACAGCAAACCCCTAGTAAATTGGTAGACATTATTCGCCGTGCGGGCATTACCGGTTTGGGTGGTGCAGGCTTCCCCGCCTCGGCAAAACTGATTGCCTCTGATTCAGATTTAAGTAACAAACGCCCCATTGATACACTGATCATTAATGGTACCGAGTGCGAGCCTTACATCACTGCCGACGATGTTTTAATGCGCGAGCGCGCTGAGCAAATTATTAGTGGTATACAAATTCTGCAACATGTTATTAAGCCCTGTGAAGCCACTTTAATTGGCATTGAAAACAACAAGCCGGAGGCGATTACCGCATTAGAGGCCGCCATCAAAAAGGCAGCAAATACTAGCACTAGCAGCTCTTCAAATATCAGTTCTTCAAACCTCAATATTGAAGTCGTTAGTTTTGAGAGTAAGTACCCTTCCGGTGGCGAGAAGCAACTGATACAAATTTTAACCGACCGCGAAGTACCCAGCTCAGGATTGCCCGCTAACATCGGAATTATTTGCCAAAACGTCGGTACCGTTGCCGCTATTCACAATGCCGTGGTGTTGGGCCAACCCTTAATCAGCCGCATCACCACCGTCACCGGTGAGGCCTGCGCACAACCACAAAACTTTGAAGTCCTTATCGGTACGCCGGTGCACAATGTATTAGCTCAAGCTGGCGTCACCCTAAATAAAGAATATAAAGATGATTGTCACCGCTTAGTGATGGGCGGCCCCATGATGGGATTCACATTGACGGACCCAACCGTACCCCTCATCAAAGCCACTAACTGCTTGTTAGCAGCCACCCAACAAGAGCTACCCACACCGCCCCCGCCGCAAGCCTGTATTCGTTGTGGCATGTGTAGCGAAGCCTGCCCTGCCTCTTTATTGCCACAGCAACTGTATTGGTACAGCCGCAGTAAAGAATATGAGAAGTTAGATGAGCTAAACCTGTTCGACTGTATTGAGTGCGGTGCCTGCTCTTATGTTTGCCCCAGCAACATTCCACTGGTGCAATACTACCGAGCGTCTAAAGCCGGTATACGCAAGCACAAAGTCGACCAACACAATGCCGAGCAATCGAAAGTGCGCTTTGAAGCTCGCCAACAAAGGTTAGACCGTGAAGAACAAGAAAAAGCCGCTAAACGCGCCGCACGGCAAGCCGCCGCCAAAGCCAAACTCGAAGCCGCAGAAAACAGTGATAACAGCGAAACGCTAGATCCTGTGCAAGCAGCCATAGCTCGCGCCAAAGCAAAAAAAGCCGCCAAAACCGCCGAGCAACAAAAATCGAAACCAGCAAATAACGAAGACAAGGCACAATAACGATGGCATTGCTTAACGTCTCATCACCTCACGCCCATAGGCCTCTCAGCACTAACAATGTGATGCAGTTAGTATTGCTTGCCACCTTACCCGGCGTATTGGCATTAACGCTCTTTTTTGGTTGGGGTACATTAATCAACCTCGCAATCGCGATTCCCTTAGCACTGGTGTTTGAAACCGCTGTTTTAAAAATACGCAAACGCCCCATCGGTTTTTATTTGGGTGATTATAGTGCCGTGGTAACGGCGGTGTTATTAGCGATTGCTTTACCGCCCTACTCGCCGTTTTGGCTTATCGCCATCGGTATCTTTTTCGCTATTATTATCGCCAAACATTTATACGGTGGCATGGGTTACAATCCATTTAACCCCGCCATGGTGGCTTATGTGGTGCTGTTAATTTCCTTCCCGGTTGAGATGACACAATGGGCAGCACCTGTTGGCGCATTATCAAACGAGCTGCCCAACTTGCTACCCAGTATTCAACACGCATTTACCGGCAATACGATTGACAGCTTCGCGCCTGATGGCTGGACCATGGCAACACCCCTAGATGTATTAAAAAATAACCGCAGCGAGTTAGTGGCAGATTTATTCGCCAACAATAAAAGCTTTGGTCAGTGGGCAGGTTTGGGCTGGGAGTGGGTTAACCTGGGGTTTTTAGCGGGCGGTATATTCTTACTCTATAAACGTGTATTCACTTGGCACGCACCCGTGGCTATGTTGGCAGCACTCGCGTTTTGCTCCTTGTTTTTTTATGACGGTGGCAGCTCGGCCTCTAAAGGCTCACCTCTATTTCATTTGCTCAGCGGTGCCACCATGTTTGGTGCATTTTTTATTATTACCGACCCAGTGACTTCGGCGGTGTCTAACCGTGGCCGCCTGGTTTACGGCGCCTTAATTGGTTTCATCCTGTTTGTGATTCGCGCTTGGGGTAACTACCCCGATGCATTGGCTTTTGCTGTATTACTGATGAACTTTACCGCACCGTTTATTGATTACTACACGCAACCAAGAACCTATGGCCACTCCTCTAAGGAGAACGGTTAATGTTCACAAATTCCATTAGCCGCAACGCTTTATTATTAGGTGCCTTCGCACTGGCCACGACCTTTGTCATTGCCGGCACCTATTTAGCCACCCAAGAACGAATTAAAAACAACATCCGCGAGGCGCAACAAAAAGCCCTGCTAGAGATAGTGCCCAAAAGCCGCCACAACAACAGCATGCTAGACGATAACAAGCTGGTTAATCATAAGCTGCTAGGCCTGCGCGAAGCCACGCAAGCTTTTATCGCACAGTTTAACGGCAACAACGTGGCAGCCATTTTACCCGCCACCGCCCGCGATGGTTACACCGGCGATATTAATTTAATCGTTGGCATCAACACCGATGGCACTGTTGCCGGTGTACGTGTGTTATCGCACCGCGAAACGCCAGGGCTGGGCGACGCTATTGACATTAAAAAGAGCAACTGGATATTAAGTTTTAACGGTAAGTCACTCACCAACGCACAATGGCTAGTCAAAAAAGACGGCGGCGATTTTGACCAGTTCACCGGCGCCACCATTACCCCACGCGCAGTGACTAAAGCGATCAAACAAAGCTTAGAATATTTTAAAGCCAACCAAGACACTATTTTTGCTATCAACAACAAAGAGCAAAACCAATGACAGACAAAAGCAAACTTGTGGAAAACAAAACAGAAACCGAGAAGGGTCACAATTATAAAGAGATCTCGCTCAACGGCTTGTGGAAGAACAACCCCGCCATTGTGCAGTTGCTTGGTTTGTGCCCACTGCTCGCCGTGACCGGCACCGTCATTAACGGCATCGGCATGGGTTTGGCTACCACCTTTGTTTTAGTAACCTCAAACCTTTGTGTATCGCTGATTCGCAACATCACCAGCAACGCCATTCGCTTGCCGGTGTTCGTCATGATTATCGCCATGGCCGTAACCTGCATAGAGCTACTCATGCAAGCCTACGCCTACGAACTGTTTCAAATACTGGGTATCTTCCTGCCGCTCATCACAACCAACTGCGTAATACTAGGCCGCGCCGATGCCTTCGCCAGCAAAAACCCCATCTTGCCTTCAATCCTCGATGGCTTAATGATGGGCCTAGGTTTTAGTATTATATTGGTGATGCTAGGCGCATTGCGTGAGGTGATCGGTACGGGTGCTATTTTTGCTAATATGGACTTATTATTTGGCGCAGCCTCTAGTGAATGGAAGCTAATATTAGTTGATGACTACAAGCAGTTCTTAGTGGCGATACTGCCACCGGGTGCGTTTATCTTTACAGGGCTGTTGATTGCCGCTAAAAATGTGATTGATGCCCATATAAAACGTAGCCAAGCATTGTTAGCAGAGCCGCTGGAGACGGGGGCTAAGCGGGTGAGGGTTACTGGGGTTATTTCTTGATTTAGGATAACGTCAATAATTACAACGTCAATTGTAGATCACTGCGGCCTCGTTAACTTAATCTTGTACGCTTATTCATGCACGGACTCCATTTGTTTTGGTCGACACCACACTACTTCGGTCGTGTGGTGGAGTATAGACATTTGGCTTGACTCGGCATCCAGTCAGCGCCTGAAATCACTGGATTCCGGATAAGCAAAAAACGCTTTCCAGAATGACAAGAGACATCTTTTTGATTTTCATGTCAATTACTCATCATGGGACTATTTTAATTAAAGACCCGTAAATGCGTCGGCGACAAATGAGATTCATTACATTTTTTATCGACCCCATATTTTATATCCCCTCCAACATCACAATAACTAAACCATATTATCAAACTGCAATTCACATAGCCGCTTATACAAGGCGTTAGTTGTTATTAACTGCTGATGTGTGCCGATTGTGGCAACCTTTCCCTTGTCCATTACTACTATTTTATCGGCGTGCATAACAGTGGCTAGGCGGTGGGCGATGATGAGCGTTGTACGCTGCTGCATTAATTCGTTCAGTGCAGCTTGCACGTGATGTTCGCTTTCAGAATCGAGTGCGCTGGTCGCTTCATCAAGCAGTAAAATATCGGGGGCTTTTAAAATCGCCCGGGCAATGGCGATGCGTTGTTTTTGGCCACCAGATAAACGTACACCTTGCTCGCCTAAAAAACTTTTATAGCCTTCCGGCAGCTGCATTATAAAATCGTGAGCGTGAGCTTTTTTAGCCGCATTAATAACCTCTTCTTCTCTGGCCTGTGGCTTGCCATAGCGAATATTGTAAAATACATCTGAACTAAACAGCACCGGATTTTGCGGCACCATGCCCATGGTTGAGCGTAGGTCTTGCAGGTTTACCTCTTTGAGGTTGGCGCCATGAATCTTAATATTGCCCTGTTGCGGGTCGTAAAATCGTTGCAGCAGGTCAAATAGGGTTGTTTTACCCGCCCCAGACGGGCCAACAATAGCCACAATCTCTCCGTGCTGAATCTCTATGTTCACCTTGCTCAGGGCGGCGTTATTGGGCCGCGATGGATAGCAGAAATTAACCTCGCAAAATTCAATCGTCGTCGCTGTGGCGGCATATAAGCTTTTGGGGTGAAGGGGCGCGGCAATCACACTTTCTATTTGCAATAGTTCCAACAAACGAGTGGCAGCACCGGCGGCGCGCTGAAGTTCGCCGTAAACTTCGGCTACAGTGGCTACCGACAGCGCAACCATCACCGCATAAAAAACAAATGCCCCTAGCTCACCGCCAGAAATGCGCCCCGATAATACATCGCTGCCGCCGACCCAAAGCATCATGCTGATGGCAGAAAAGACTAAAAATATAGCGGCGGCAATCAGTAGCGAGCGCTGCTTGATACGACGTTTGGCAACAGCAAAGGCGTTTTCTACTTCACGGCCAAAAGCTTGCTGTTCGGCCTGTTCTTGGCCGTAGCTTTGTACAACTTTAATATTTTGAATCACTTCGCCAGCATAAGTGCCGATGCCGGCAATAGCATCTTGGCTACTGGCCGCTAAATTGCGTACCCGTCTGCCAAAGACATACATCGGCACCAAGACTACCGGTACACAAGCGATGACAATCAGGGTCAGTTTTACATTGGTGACCAGTAACATAATGATCCCACCCATTAAGGTGAGGGTACTGCGCAAGGCCATCGAAAATGACGAACCAACAATAGATTGTAATAAGGTGGTATCGGTAATGAGGCGCGAGGTGATTTCACCGCTGCGATTTTCTTCAAAGTAACTGGGGTGTAAGACTACGATTTTTTCAAAGACAGCTTTGCGGATATCCGCGATGACACGCTCACCCAGCCAACTCATTAAATAAAAGCGACTAAAAGTGCCCATCGCCAACAAACTTATCATGCCTATCATAACCAATAAGGCTGACTTTAATTGCTGCTCCGATCCGGCAATAAAGCCGTTGTCTATCACCATTTTAACACCTTGCCCCAGAGATAGAACAATAGTGGACGTTGCCACCAGCGCTATTAGCGCCAATACCCCCATAAACGTATAGGGGCGAATAAAGGCAAAAATAGGCCTCAGGCTGGTAACCGAAGGGGTTTGTTGCCGCAATGCACCACTTGCCTTATTAGCGGACTGGCTGGCTGTTTGGGATTGCTCATTCATAGGTATCTCAATATTTGTTAGCTATCACGGGCGGATAAGGGAGCTTAACCTTAAGGGTGCCTCTATCTGTAATGCTCATAATGATAAAACGATGGCTCATAGTGCACAGAAAGGCCCATGAATAGAACGAGAGACCATTTTACTAAAGCTAATTGTTACAGGGATACTTTAGCCTCAAAAGCCATACGCCTTCAAATGTGACTACATTGAAGCGGTAATGCGCTAAATCGCTAACAGCCATACAGTTCAACAGTTCAACAGTTCAACAGTTCAACAGTTCAACAGTTCAACAGTATAATTTTATCTCTATGATAAGGTCGATCGTGAGCGTTCAAGAAATAGCTATATCACACAATCAACGCAAAAAATCACTCAAAGATACTACAGATTTGAACATTCTTTTAAAGAATAAAATGATGACCTAATGGTCTCCATGGCCGACTACAGTTCATTCAGGGAAAACAAAGAACCAACCCCAATAGAGAATATAGCGGCAAGACTGAAGCCTCCCACAGATCATCATCCCACCTTCGCACCTACCTAACATAAGCTGTAATAGAGATAAAATGGCTGATGGAGCCTAACAGTACAAACAAATGCCATATACCATGGGCATGCTGCAATTTATCTAAATCACCCAACACATAAAAGATGATGCCGACGGTATAAGCCAAGCCTCCTACGGTTAACCAAATCATACCCGCGGAGGATATAGCTTGCTGTAATTCACTGTATTGAAAAGAACAAAGCCAGCCCATCATCAAATAGATTAATATTTGTAGCCACTCAATGCGTTTTTTGACAAACACATCTAGTAACAACCCTAACAATGCCAAGCCCCAGACTAAAGCTAACATAATGAGGCCTTCATCATTACGCAAAGAAATCAGCATATAAGGCGTGTAGGTGCCCGCAATTAAAAGGTAAATGGATATATGATCTAGTTTTTGAAAGATCCTTTTAAGTTTTGGAGGGTGAAAACTGTGGTATAAGGTCGACATGGTATAAAGCAAAATAAGGGTTAAACCAAAAATGACATAACTAATAATTACCCGTTCATCGTATGATTGCATGCCTAATGTCAACAATACGCCAAAGCCTATCAATGCCAATACAGCACCCACTAAATGTGTAATGCTATTTAGCTTTTCACCGTGATACATAATTATAATCCCCGCCCGACAGGTCATGTTAGATAAAAATTTATCTAACCCCATTCAATTAACAAAACAGATTCTTGTTTTAAAGGACTTTAACTTTCTCTAAAATAAAATTTATATCTGATATTTGTATCTAATACGTCGCTGTTCACCCACCTTAAAAAATAGGTTCCGCTCATGATTACATTTTATAACTTGGTCGGTAAAGTCTAGCGATTTTTGAAAAAAACAAAAATTTCTCTCTTTCACTACATGGCCTAGCGATCCAAACTAGACAGATATAATAAACTTAAACGCCTCTTATAATAATTTATCAACGATTTATATCAGTACGCGAATTTCAGTCGCCAGTGCGACACATTGAGTCACGTTAATATCAGTAACAATCTTGACCTGACATTCTTAATGCTAGGGTGGCTATATTGTATCTTAACATCAATGGAGCAAATCGCAGATCACTTGCCCCAGTTTGTAACATAAAAAAACACTCTAAAAAGAGTGTTTAATTAAACCAGGGGAGTCGCGTTAATCGATAATAACTTCAAATAAAGTCGTGGTGCCACTCACCTCATTACCTACAGCAATATAGTGCTTGCCCGCACGACTAAAGTAGTCGATTGATTCGGGGCCTAAGTCACCAGCAGCGGGGTTATAAGTATCATTATCACAATCGCCGTCATCAACTGCGGTACAAACATCTTGTGAGAAGTCACGATTATTGATGTAGCTTTGGAAAACCGGCGCCTGCGGATCGGTAACATCATAAATAGCAACACCGCCTTGGCGCTCCATACCGATAAAGGCGTAATGACGACCGTTAATTGAAGCCACTTCAATGCCCTCAGGCTCAACACCCTTATCATCACTACGGTTATCTGAGGTTTCAGCAGGGTCATTATTATCATTAGTGGCATTAAAGGCTGCGGGCGATTGATTAAAAATATTCTTCGCTAGCTGATCACCACTATCAAATTGCCGTTCAATATCGCTATTCCAGATAGTGAATGAGCGAGCACCAAAGGTTTTTACAACGTCATTGGCGGCAACATCAGGCGAATCAAAAATCACTTTAATACGACCTAGGATGGCATCATCTTGTAAGTCGGCTTGCAGTGGGTGACCGTCGGCAACGGCCAAGTCATCTCCACGAGCCTCATCAGTAAATGAGATACAATCGTCTAGTTCAACGCTGTAATTACCCGTACCCGCATAATCATCGCCATCCCACTCATGACCGGCATTATCACAAGCTTGCTGAGTTGCTTCATAGATATACTCGCGGCCATCACCTTCATTCGCAGAAACAATGTAGGTAGCGCCGTCAACGCTATAACTTGCAATGGTGTCGGGCATATATAAGCCAACGAGTTGCTCATAGCTGGAAAAATTACCCATAATGTCATCTTTATTGGATGCATCAAGCTCATTACCACTGGCACTATCCCAAGCTTTGGAGCCTAAACTCTTAATCGACTCGACTTCAACTGCATTAATATCAATAATCGCCATAGCGTTATTTTCTTGCAGGGCGACATAGGCTTTACCGTTTGCGCTATCTATGGTCAGATATTCTGGCTCTAAGTTTTGTGCAGCAGTCGAACCCGCCGGGCCACCTAAACGCACATCAGCCGATAGTTCGGCAGCGCGGGACCCACCAGCATTAAAGTCGCTAAAGCTAATTTGCTGAACCCTAGCGCTATCATCACCAAAGCCTTCTGACAGATCAACTAAAGTTACCGAACCTTCAGGGTCATTGCTGTAATCACCGCTGGGCTCACCTTCATTAGCCGCCATCAACATAAGTCCGTCCTCAGAGAGTGCAACCATATCAGGCAGCGCGCCAGCTGAGTACGTATTGATAAGGCTTAGGTCATCTGAGCGGTATAAAGCGATAATACCGTCATCTTGTTTGATGGCAGCTTCAATCGCAACCGCGACCAAACCTTGCTTTGCAGATACACTGTTGGCGACACCAATCTCAATACCAGCCTGCGTTGCAGCGGCAGCTAAATCGATAGTGGCAGACTTTACTAATAAGTCATTTTCAAAGGCTAAGATATCAATTGTTTCTTGTTGCGCATTTACAACATAAAGCTTGTCTGAACAACTGTCGTAACTAACAATTTCGGCAGAGGCGGTATCAAACTCGTTGCCAGACACATAAGTATCTACCAGCGCTAAGCTAGCCGTGCCAATGCTTGCAGCTACTTCTGCCGTTTCAATCAACTCACAGCTAATACCCAAGGTTTCAAGAGCGGTTGATTTTTTACTAGAGCTGCTATCGCTGCAGCCAACGGCAAAAACACTAATACTGCTCACTAAAAGTAGTTGCTTAACACTTGTCATTTTCATATCAAAAGCCCTTATTATGATGACTAGAAAGGTACCGTTATAAAATGACAGTAGTGTTGATTTTTTATGAATAATTTATTTCAGTTTTCTAAAAAAAACGATGAGTAAAACGTTATTGATACTCCCTCTTAATTCAAAGCCCAGTATATTAAAGGGATTCAGGCACGGCGAAGATTGATAATATTGAAAAGCAGGAGAATGAATATAAATAATTACTGGCTAATTATTATGCTGAAGCGAATAGTAATTTTTTTAAATCTTCCCTTATGCACATTATCTTTGCATCATTAATGTCTAACGACACGCTTTCTTTAAGCATTAAACTCTACGCCTTACTCCTCAGGCTTTCGCTATTTATTGTTACCGCCATAAATACACGACGTTCGTCTTCAGTACCACGCTGCCTGTCACTAAAGCTAATTAGTCCATACACTTCAACATAGGTGTAACTGTACCGGTATTGAGATAAAGTCACTGAGCATAAGCTTTAACAGATGGTTAATCAGGATTTTTGTCTACCCACGGCCAAAGTACCATTAACACAATACATTGTGGCTAGGTTAGCCTTAAGGCTTTCAAAATAGGCTGGTAGGCTTTCGTCATTGCCCGCGAACGAATATAGGGAAAAGCATAACTAATTATCCAACCGCATTATTTTGTTATTATTCATTAACCAGATCCCTCTTAACAAACTTATAAAACCGCTTCTATATCTGAACATAGCGAAGCAGGTTTATCTTTAGATGCAAATCGCTTCACCACCAACCCATCGCGATTGACTAAAAACTTGGTAAAGTTCCACTTCACGCTTTTTGAACCTAATACTCCTGGTGCCTGATCTTTTAAATAGCTGAACAAGGGGTGTGTATTAGCGCCATTAACATCAATTTTTTCAAATAACGGGAAAGTCACCCCAAAATTCAATTCACAAAACTGATTGATTTTTTCGCTATCACCTGGCTCTTGCCTTCCAAATTGATTACAAGGGAAGCCGAGCACGACTAAACCCTGCCCTTTGTATTGCTGGTACAACGCTTCTAAGCCCTTGTATTGTTCAGTAAAACCACACTTACTCGCCGTATTAACAATAAGCACCGCTTTACCCTTGTATTCATCAAACCTCTGCTGCTCACCTGTAATTAATACTGCACTTATATCATGTATACCCGCCATACCAGCTCTCATTAAGTTGCCTACAATTAAATTGTAGGCAACTTAAGCACATTTTTAATTGATATGTAATATTTATCAGACCATGGAATAAAACCGAGGCAGATGAGATCGCTCTGTGTTTAAATAGTAGGTAAGCAATGACTGACAGCCTATTCACCCACTTTAAAATCAGCCAGGTTCAACTTATGCCTAATAATAAACGCGTAGCTCCCCTGATGAAAAAAATTATTATCCTATTTTGCATTACTCTGCTCAGTGCCTGCGCCACTCTACATCCCAACTTTGCAAATCCCACGGTTAAGTTAATTAACTTCAAACCCTTAAAGAATAATGGGCTAGAACAACGTTTTGATATTGACTTACGTGTAACCAATCCCAACGCACAAACGTTAAAGCTCGTGGGGATGTCCTACGCGATAGAACTTGATGGTTTCAAAGTTATTACTGGCGCGTCAAATGATATCCCTGACCTCCCCGCTTATGGCGATGCCAAGGTAAACCTAAAGGCTTCAATTGGTTTGTTACAAAGTGCTCGCTTATTTTCCTCGCTGCTTAACAAAACCCGTTCTGAAATTAATTATTCAATTACCACTAAATTAGACACCGGCATACCTATTATTGGTATCTTGCCCGTTACCGATAGCGGCGTACTGAATATGTCAGAGCTTATAAAAAGGAATTAAGCTTGGTGTTTACCCCTTCCTGATTACAATCACTAAGCATCCTAACTCCAGTTACGTAAAAAATTATCGACACCTTTCTTCGGTACTTTCTGGAGTTTATAAACCAAGTCAAAAGAGATATCTGATATTTGATAGCGCTCGTTAATGTCAGCCAGCAGTACCAACCAAAGCTTTGCCGTCATTTCTGAATCATACAGCGCTCTGTGGTAACCACCACCAGAGTCAATATTGGCATAATCAACCAGAGTCGCTAGTTGATGATTAGGGGCCGCTTGATAGAGGCGGCGAGACAACAACAAGGAACAAATAAAACGCCCCTCGTAGCCTCTTGAAATAGCCGCAAATTCAGCATCTAAAAAGCGTTTATCAAACGAAGCATTATGGGCCAGCAAGTTGCTACCGCCAATAAAATCAGCAAACTCATTCATAGCGTCTTCGCAGCTGGGCGCATCGCTTAACATATTATTACTAATACCGGTGTAATCGGCAATAAAAGGACTCACAGGCCTCCCCGGATTCATTAAACGCTGGAACCTATCAACCACTTCACCGTTTTCAATACGAACGGCACCAATCTCTATCGCCCTATCACCCTGCTCTGGCGATAAACCCGTTGTTTCAAAATCCAGTACCACAAGGGTATTTGCTTTAGCTAAACTATCCGTCATGAAATAGTAGGCTCAATAAAGTAACTCTTCATCCACGCATAGAATTGCTCGGAGGTTGCCTCAGCCACAGGGATTTTTTTAAAATTCATATCCGGATCTTTATTTTTATGACCAAACTGATAATCAAGTACTGTAGGGTTGTTATCATGCAAAATAAAAATAATACGCTTGCCGCTACTAATGTAGTCAATGGTCATAGCGTCAGCTGCATAACCCGCATCACGCATACTTCGCATAATACCTACTACGGGATCTACATGTTTAAAATCACGCTGGAAGTCGGCTTGGGCTAAACCGGCAACATCCGCTAGCCGGTATATTTTATCATTCTCTGTTGTCATTATTTTTACCTTTTAATAGACCCTTTAATACACCTATATATTTAAAAATCCGTTAAACCGGGGGAGGTTAACCTTAAGTAATTAACGATTTAATAAATAGAACCCCCTACCTCTAGTTGAACCAAATACAAGCGCACATCAAATTCTAATTGATGATAATTGGCTAGCATATGGGCGCATAGTCGATAAAATGCCTTGTTATGTTCTTTTTCTTTTAGATGTGCCAATTCATGTACGACAATCATATTTAAGAACGCTTCCGGTGTTTTTTTAAAAATAGTGCTAATGCGTATTTCATTTTTTGCTTTAAGCTTATTACCCTGCACCCTCGACACATAACTATGGAGGCCAAGTGCACTGTTAACCACATGAATTTTTTTATCGTATATCACCTTGCTTAAAGGGGAGGTTTTTTTCATATAGGTTTTTTTTAAGCTGTAGACATAATCACGCAGCTGCTGATCACCGCTAACCTCATGTGTTATCGGGTAACGATTTAGCAAAAAATCAGCCAGGCGATTCTCTACAATCAAAGTCTCAACTTGCTGCCTCAGCTCTAGCGGGTAAGCCGCTAAATATTTATTTACGGGCATAGTTTAAAGGCCTATAACGCAAAACAGCCCTTATGAAGGGCCGTTTTCTAACTAAGTTCTGATATTTTAACAGAAACGTTTAGCCTTCGTAGCAAGCATCAACCAACTCGCCAATCTTCACATCACTCATGATTTTGTATGAGTTTAAAGCTTCTTCAATCGCTTTTCTGTCTTCTTCTGTCGCAGAGCTATAACGACCACCAGAAGAAACAAAGCCTTCTAGCTGGCTATCATTGCCATCTAGGCTTACAAATAAGTCTTTAGCATCGATTAAATCGGCAAAACTATCAAAAAACTGCTCATAATCGTCGTCAGATTCGGTATTGATTGCGCAAGTAAACTCAAAACCTAATACAGCAAATTCGTCTAAATAAAGCTTTTTACGTAAACGTCTGCTTCTAACTATTTCTTTGGTCATAATCGTGGTGCCTAATAAGTAGTACTAAGGGGTATGAATAGATAAATGTGTAGCCTACTGCCAAACCATAAAACATGGCTGAGACGGGCTAAAACGCGGGCATATTAACAGCTTTTGCCCCAAAAAGGGACGGTAATGTTCATTATTCATACGGTATTTATGGGGGGTTATAATTACTGTTATCAAGGATACGATTGTGGCTGAGAGAGAGGGTGGCCAATAACCATTAGAAATGAGCCTCTATGAAGTAGCCTTGAGGAGGCCACCTATACCGGCAAGTATCGACAAATAAGTATGAAGAACGAAACTGTGAAACCCAGCAAGCCAATGACAAAACTAGCATGCATTACTGCGAGATACAGCAAGGCCTTAGTATTTATATTTAGGTTTCTATGCGCCCATCATCAAACAACATTAGCTTATTAGCCGTGTTAGCTCAACTTGGGCGCTATTATCTTCTTAGAAAAAACCAGCCATTGCATAGGCGGTTTTATTAAACATTAATTCCTGTGCGTCTACCAGCTCCAGATTAGCTTGATTAGCCGTAGTTACAATTCTAGTTGTATACTCCTTACGGTTAGTCACTTCTGATAATCGCTGTTTACTTGAGCCATTATCAGAAATTTTTGCACTTAGTTCGCTATCCTTTCTTACATAGACACCTTTACGAGCTTTCTCGGAGATTTTTACATCACAAACCAACATAAACGTGACGTCTTTTACCAGTGCACTTGCAATCGTTTCAGTAGCCGCACCTAAAAATCCTCCTAACGCTGCACCGCCATAGCGATTGCTAGAATTTGCCATCGCACCCACAGCAGCCCCTCCCGCGACGGAACCTACATAGCCCTTATACAAAGCGGCCTCTGCAGCAGTGGGTGAGGCTTCCTCTAGATTGAGAACATAGACCTGCATATGAAATTGAGCCTTACTGGGGTCATCAATAACTTTATAACCGCTATCTGAATCCTCGGTGAGCTTTTTCTTTACAAATGTTTTAAATTCTCGGCGATCGAAATCCATCACCCCGCTTCTAACATCGACGTATACCGTCCGCTTATCTTTCGCAACAGGATCAACAAATATAGCTGTACTCGTTTTCGTTTGAACCTTTAAATCTTTCTTTCCTAGCGCGACTTGTGTAGCAGCACAGCCACCAAGGATGCTAAAAATTGTAAGAGCTAGTACTACACGAACTCCTCCACTAATTACTGTAGCCATTTTACTTTTCTCCATAATAAATAGTATTTCAAAAATTTAATGTAGTGATTTTTATTCTTTTTTTATCTTCTTCTCATAAGTATGCCATTAGCAACGCTACAACCAGAAGTAATCAGGTCAATCTATTTGACTAAAAAAGTTTATCGAAAGCGACGATAACCTACCAGTAACGTCCATAATAACGATAATGATATAGGCAATTTCTATAAGCATTATAGCGATAATGGTAACGACGAATACTAGCGCATGTATACCCCTGCCTCCAATAAGAGGGAGCGCTGCCCTCTGGCTTGCGTTTATTTTTTAAGGCATCGTCAATGTAGGCATCAATTTTTGCCACATCAGCAGCATCAAATGGCTGCGCCAACACCTCTGCATTAAGCTCCTTTTGCATTGCTGCCATCTCATCTTCTTCACTTGCCCAACCGGAAGATGAGAAAAGTAGGACACTGAATAGAATAAATAGGTTACATAAATAAGTCATTAAAGTTCTTCCTGATAAAAAATGCTGCTTCGAATATCACACAAAGCAAGCGCCCCGTAATACAAGCCATGAATACTGAGTCGATAATACACAAGTCAAGTCATTAGTGACGTAAGTCGACCCTTAGAATCTGAGATTTATCAGGCTCAATCCGGTCGTTATCTCGTTAATCTTCCCGTATTACCACGCTTTAAGCATTTCATACGTAGAATCATCATTTCTCGCCTAATCTTGGAGCTCGTTATTTTGCATTACCTGCTAACACCACACTCTAACAGCAACGTATGAGCTAAGCAGAGGGTCAGCAGGGCCAAGAACGATAGTCTCTATAGTGACTGAGAAACGACAGGGTATTGTAAAAGGTCAGCCACCTAAGCACAATTACCAATCCGCTAATAAGGCCGAAAATAACATTGAAAACCTCCTGAATCGTGAGCTAAGTCCGATATCTCCATTTCAAATTTGGTGTGGTATTGTAGTATCACCCACCCATAACTAAACACTACGTTTAATGGCCGGGCCACCTGTAGCCCACCAAACTAAAAAACACTCTGAGAGCCACAATGAACAGCCAGCAACGCTTATTTACACGTTATGCACAAACCTTGCAACCCGGCATATTGTGTTGGATAGGTTTACGGCCTAAACATAAAGAAGCTATGCAGAGCGTTACTGAGTGCATGGCACTGCAATATTTAGGTTTGGAAGGTGATCACCGCAGCACTAAAACACCCGGTACCGGGCGCCAGGTGACCTTGATTTCTAAAGAGTTCATTCAACAAATCTCTCATTTCAGCCAGACCCCAGACTTGAACCCTTCGCTGTTACGACGAAACCTGGTGGTTGAAGGCATTAATCTTAATGCCATACGCTATCAGCAATTTTCTATTGGTGATGCGCTATTTGAAGCAGGCGCCCTATGCCATCCCTGCTCACAGATGGAAACAGCACTTGGCCGTGGTGGCGTTGCCGCCATGCTAGGGCATGGCGGTTTATGCTGTAAAATATTAAAAAGTGGTACTATCAAAATCGGCGACAAGTTAACCATTATTGCACCACAAACTGAGCTATTTTAAACTTCACTTAGTGTTTAATCATCTCTTAACTATCGCTTTTAACTGCACAATGTTAAACCTATATTATTGATATACAGTAGTTTATCGAATAATAAACATGAAGTATTTAACGGTCCACGGGGCTATTAATCGTACTTCTAGCTTATCAGGAGACACGATGAAAATTTATATAGCTTTATTTTTATATCTATTAATCACAAGCGCGCAAGCAGAAGAGCGCCATCATGGCTTTATTGAGCAAAGCGTCAAAGGAAAACCTCAAGTATGGGATATCACAATAAGTGAGTGGCGTACTCCTGAAATTTTCTGGAAAAGCTTCGCTAAATCGAATAAAGCCAATTTCTGGGGTCAAGCAGATACATATCCCAATTACAACGACACTAATGAATTTGATACCGTCATCATTCAATTAAAAGAAGGAGATTGTCTTATGCAGTTTTTTCATTCTCGATGGCGCAGAGCTAATGACGTTCAACGCTGGGATGACGTTTTTAATGACTATAGTGGATGTCCATTTGTATTTGATTAATTATGAAGCAACTTCTGGTTTGAATTTAATGTGCCCAAGCTGCCACAGTAAAAGCGATTAAAAAAACGTCAACTTTAAATATAAAAAAACATCATTGGGTTGTTTTTTATATCTCAGGTTTGATTTTCTTAATAAACCCAGTGCTGGGTAAAATATGACTATGATAATAAGCCGCTAAATACTCCGGAACCTATACCTTAACCGACAAACATCAAACACCTATTTAAGGTCCTCCAGCACTATAAAATTCGTCATTCATCGCGTCAACAATATCCCCCGCAATTATTTCAAGTAGTCTTTCTAACTTACCAACGGCATGACTGTAGCCGTTTTTATCGAGGTCGAGCTTGAAGTGGAACTCCTTCACCAGGGATTCTCTATCGCTATTACTGGGCATTATCTGGAAGCGTCCGTAGCTGACAACCTCACCATTTTCGTTGGGATGAAAGCCATCAAAACGCAAGCGTAACCGGTAGTCCGTGTCTTTCACCCAATCATGAGACTTGAGATAAAAGTGATAGTTGCTTGTGCGGCTTTGTAGTGCCTTTTGCAAAGCCTTTGGGAGCGCGTCATCTAGCGTTTCGGCCCACAGGTGCGATTTAGAGATTCGCACTTGGTTCTGGTCCATTTGCATGACCAGCCCAGGTTGTCGTAGAAAAGAGGCCAACTCAACGTGTTCCAATACCACAGCTAACTTCCCAGTCTCTAACACGCTGCTAGGATTTGTAGTCGAATCCAGAACATAATAATGAATTTTTACTGGCGAGGTAGAGCAACTCGCCAACGCCAACAAGCAACATAACAGAAAGGTTTTGCGTCTCAATTTGATTTCCTCACGGGTTGGGATTCTTGGCCTTCTCGGGCAGTAAAAATCAATCCGTTGGGTTGATTTTTCAATTCAGTCAGCAGCGGGCGCAATTCGTCCATTGCTGCTGCGATGGATTCAAGCGCACGCTGAACATCTTGATTAGCCGGGGAGCCACTCGAAAAGCTCATCGCCAAGTCACGGTATTGTTCCAGAGTTTCGTTGAGTGTAAACATCAATTTTTGCTGCTCGGCATCGTTAGCCAGCTTATCCATGGAAGAGGCCAATTGCTCCATTTTAGCCATGGTGCCGCTGGCCTCGACCAATAGCTGGTCTAGATTGGCACCCATGGATGCTATCGGCAGGGCATTAATTTTATCGACAATGTCTCCGATATTATCGGTCATTTCACTAATCCCATCCTCGCCAACGGGAATCACCTCCACATCTAAATGATACTCCACGACTGATGGCACTGCGTTGCCGGCAACGGCTAATTCAACCAGCTGCTGGCCCAATAAAAAATTACGGGATTTGATAGTGGCGGTTAACCCCTTGGTGACCAGTTGGTCGATGCTGGCCTTCGCCTGATCCCGACCCTCTTTGGAGTCGGGCAAGCCCAGCTGCCCCGGGTATATTTGTAGATATATCGGGATCTTGACCGACTGATCCAGAAGATTACTGCCTTCAGGTAGGTAGTCGGTACGCAGTACTTCGCCGATCGGCACCCCCCGGTATATCACTGGCGCCCCCACACTCAGGCCGGCAATGCTGTCGTCTACCAGGACCACGTAGTCGAGGGAAAATACGTACTGTTTCTCATGAATTTCTTTACGGCTGGGATAAATATAGTAATAAGCCCGGTCGGTCACGGGCTCCCCCAAAGGCTCCCCTTCCGGAATGCCAAAAGAAATACCGCCGCCGACTATCGCTTCTAGGGTACCGGTCTGTACCGACAGGCCGTTGGTATCGACTTCGAGCCGAACGCCACTGGTATTCCAGAAGCGGGTGTTGGTGGTTATTAACTTGTGATAGGGTGCCTGAATAAATGCGTTGTAATACATCGCCCGTTCTGCGGAGTTGAAATGAATATCCTCTATTTTTCCCACCTTGAAACCCTGGAATAAAATAGCGTTACCCTCTGAAAAACTGAAATCGCTTTCCGTATTAAGGGTGATATGCAAGCCTGGCGTACCCGGTGGTGTTAAGGGCGTTTTATTCAGCCCTTCATAATGACGCTGTATTTCCTTGCCACTGCCCACTGACATTTCTATATATTGTCCAGAGAGTAGCGTACCCAGACCAGATGCACCGGAGAGACCAATCTGCGGCGATACCACCCAGAATCGCGTCCCATCAACCAATAGCTTACCAACCTGATTGCTCATGCGAGCAGTGACCGTTACCCCATTCAGATTTTCCTTGAGAGTAATCGTCTGTACCCGGCCCACCTCGACATTACGCGCCTTGATTTTAGTCTTACCTTCTTCTAGGCCATCGGCACTGGCAAAGTCAATAGTGATCAGCGGCCCTTGATTAGCCCAGTTATCATAAATCATCCAGGTGCCCACCAGCACGGTAATAATCGGGATCAGCCATAAGTTCGAAATACGTTTAAGGGGTGAGACTTGAGCGTATATCGCTTTGTTATTGGCATTATCATTCATGCTTTGGCCTTTTATTTATTGTTGTTTGCTCATGACTATCCCAAAATAATCGCGGATCAAAACTTGCCGCCGCCAACATGGTGGCTACCACCATAAAGCCAAACGCTAATACGGCAGGACCGGGGTATATGGACGCTATATTTCCCAGCTGAATCAAACTGGCCAAAAAAGCAACTACAAACACATCGACCATCGACCAACGACCGACAAACTCGGTGATGCGATATAGAACGGTTTTACTATTAGGTTTGTCGAAAACCCTAAAATGCTCCGACAGTAACAGGCCAATCAATACTAAAAATTTGGCTACCGGCACCGCCACACTAGCAATAAAAATAATTGCCGCAATGGGATAAGAGCCATGTTCCCACAAGAGCACTATCCCGCCAATAATGGTGCTGGGCTGCTCGTTACCCAGAGTATTGGTCACCATAATCGGCCAAATATTAGCCGGTAGATACATGACAATACCCGTGAGAAGGTACAACCAGGTACGCTGAAGGCTATCTTGTTTGCGCCGGTGCAGCACGCTGTTACAGAAGCTGCAACGATGATGAGTGTCAGGCTGAACAGTTGCACACGAATGACAGGCCAGCAGTTGGTGATGAGCCGCCTTGTGAGGTTTAACCAGCGGTATAGGGGGCATCTTTTTCCGTGCGATAGTTTTTATAGCATTGGCCAGTTGGAAGTTGTCTGCATGCAAGATGGCCGCGATCAAAAATAGACTGGACATAGCATAGGCCCAGAAGGAAAAACCCAACGATATTTCTGCCTGTGATGCCAACTTGATCATACTGATCAAAACACCGAGAAAAAATATCTCGCCCATATTCCAAAACTTCAGGATTTCAACAATATGCAACAGGCGAATAGTAACAGGAGAGGCCAGCCCCAGTTTAATAAACAACAACAACCCTGTAAGCACTGCGGTAAACAAAACCGGGATCCCAATAATCACCAACAAAATAAAGAGGCCCAGCGCCCATTCGTTCATCAATAGCAATACGTCAACGGTTTGCAATAATGATAAATTACGTTCCTGCCCCTGTATCTCAAACTTGATAAAACTAAAAAGGGTACTGAGAAAGAGGAACAGCATAGCCGTTAGCGAAAAAACCAGCATCCGTTCCATCGCATTTTTATGGGCACGCGTGATGATATAGCCACAGCGGGGACACGCGGCTTTGTGACCGTCCAGCAAAGGCTCGATATCGACCAACAGATCACATTCGTGACAGACTGCTAAGTTTTTATCTTGTAGATCCGACAACGGAAACCACCCTCATTGTGCCTGTTTTACATCAGATCAAAAAAGACTGACTATTATTTTTATCTTCTCTATCAGCAGCATAATAACATCCTTGCTACAAACTCAAACGTATAAAAGTCCGGTGTTGGTAAAAGTTGGTTTTATAGTGTCGATAACCAATATGTTTGTTTCTTAAATTGAAAAGTCGGAGCAGCTGGATGCCGTGTCAAGCCCGGCATGACGAGATCGGAGATCACCCCGAATACCAAGCCCCTTTACCTATAAAGCCACGTCATTAATTAATCAGTATTTTTAGATAGTTTACCGACCAAATATTTGTTAGTCGGCCCCTGTATCAGAAGGCCGAAGATAACGACACCAAAAAACCATTGACTGGATGGTCCACCAATAGGACAGGCTGGTGGGCAATGATAAAACCAGTGCAATCGCTATAGCCCCTCGCAAGCCACCCCATATCAACAATATTTGCCAACCCTCCGGAACCAGCTTTCCCAACCATTGGCTGAAAGCGCTCACCCCTGTAACAACCAAAACTCGAGCAATAAGTGTGGAAACAATGGTAATAATGGCCGCCATCACCACGACCATTATTCCAGAGACGTGCAATATGTGCTCAGCAACATAGGCGCTTGCAAAGGCGCTGAATACCAATATGAATCGACTGGCAACAGAAGAGCCTATTAGCAAAATAATCGCCCTGGTCAGCAAGCCACTCATTAAGCCAAACACCATTCCACCAAGGAAATGCCAACGGATGACCAATACCTAAATAAACCAGCCCGGCGGAAGACTTTTGGTAGCCTAGCGGTATCACATTACCGCGGCGCTCGCTCACTGTAGCAATAGCCATTGAATACCTGCGACGGCCCGAGCAACCTCAACACGAGCATCACGCAGCGGCCTGCCACTCTCCTCCGCAATTGTCATGGCAAAACTTTCATGCTCGCGATCAACCAATACAGCCAACTTTTCGAGAATACTTATACACTCATGTAATTGTAAATGCCGAGCCTTATTGGCAAAGAGCTCTTGCGCCTGTTTTTATTTTTTTCTACACTGTGGAAATTATCAACAATCAATTCATTGACTAACATTCCATTTGATGGCTTATCACTGCTAAAACTTGTTTGTTGTTCACAATTAGACTGCTCCTATTCTCATGAAGATACCCTTACTTATCAGCGGACCGTTTGGATTCCAAATCTCCAAGAATGGCGCTTGGCACCCCATTATCTTATTACGGCACTATGATTTGTGATTCACGCAGCGGACGTGTGCCGTTCCACATTGTCTAAACGCTTCACCAAATCGTCAAGCCCGCCAATATGGCCGTATTCATTAAAAATCTGCGGCACGGTTCGGCGGCCAGAGCGCTCAACCATCTCTGCGAATAGAGCCGAGTCATAACCCACCTCAATATCTGTGAACGACCAGCCTTTCTCCTTGAGTAAAGACTTCGCTGCGTTGCAGTAGGGGCAGTAATCTTTACTATAAATAACGATATTTCTCATACGCATCGCACCCGGGTTTTATGATGTCATTATAAAGACTATACTCATTGCAACTACGTAATTGAATGACTGAAAAAGCGATTATCATGTCTGAAAGTCCAGATGTCTATCGGGAAAATCCTGACCCTCTTAGTATTTTGCTGTCTCGGCTAGAACTCACAGCACAAGTATTTGCCGAAAGCGAATACTGTGGATCATGGGCCGTGGATACCAGCGGCAAAAAAAAAATCCCCTTCCATCTTATTGGTAGCGGCGAAGCATGGCTGCACTTTAAAGATGATAAGCCGCGTAAACTATCTTCGGGGGATCTTGTCGTATTTCCCAATGATGACAGCCATATAATAGCCAACTCTCCTACCCCGCCCTGCGCCGAGTCCATAAACACAGGTAGCGAGTCACCAACCAATGCCGATGAACCGATAACCCATATGGTGTGTGGTCATTTTGAATTTCGTAACCCCAGTATTTTCCCGTTGCTGGATGCTTTACCTTCCGCGGCGGTGCTTGAATCAAATAATAGTAATGGTGGAGATCTGATTAAACTACTCGTTAATTTTATGATCAAAGAGATATGCGATGAGCGGCCCGGCCATTACACGGTTATCGACCAAATGGCCTTTTTATTATTTATTGAAGTAATACGACAACAAGTGGCTAACCAATCCGTAGAATCCGGGTTACTGGTTGCTTTATTCGATACTCGCCTAGGGAAGGTCATGAGTGTTATTCACCAGCAACCCGAACATCCATGGACATTAGAAATATTGGCCGACACCGCAGCCATGAGCAGGTCTAACTTTTCTCAATATTTTCGTAAGGTGCTAGGCATTACGCCCATGAAGTATTTAACGTTGTGGCGCATGAATGATGCAAGAAGGTTATTACAAACAAGCTCTTTTTCGATTGCAAAAATCGCAGAGCGTAGTGGTTATGAGTCCGAAGTGGCGTTTAGAAAAGCCTTCAAGAATATAGTAGGCAGTACGCCAGGATCCATTCGTATACAACAAAAACAAGCGATATAAAAAAACAGCGCCGAAGCGCTGTTTTTTTATTTTAACGTTTAAAGCTTACTGCCCGGTATATTTTCCACCGTAGACCATTTCTTATTGGCTTCTTCAATGTGTGTAGGAACATCTTTCTTCCACGCCTCATAAACATCTATATTTTTATTCACATAGAGTCTACCGTCAACAATCTCAAATGCCTTGCCGTCAATTTCAAACTTCTTACCAAAGGTCATTCCATAAGCACAAACACCGCCATAAACAGGCGCATATTGCGCTGGATTGACGCGGAACAAATCGCGACTTTTAGCGGAGCTAAAACGATAAATAGCACCATTATATGCGTCCGTATACTTCTCATCGCCTAATACCGGTTTGCCCTGGGTAAAATAGGCGACCACATCATGGCCAGCCAAAATCACATCATTATTATCGGTTTCCGTATCGGCCCCCGCAAACACTGATCCTGAAGTACTGAATAATACAGTTGCTACAAAGACTACAAGCCTTGAACGTATACTCATTTTTATCTCCTGTTAAATATAATAAACGACAGTAGAGAGTATAAATGAGCATCAAATACTAAGATATGTCTAAAAATCTTGGAGATGTGTCGAAAAGTCTTACGCTGAGATTAGAGGTAGTTTACAAAGCGTATCGGGCAGTAAAAAAATAGATTATTAGATTCTGTATGATTAAACCCTCTACGTTAAACGTTTTATGATTGATTATAGCGCTGATCTTTCAACCACTCGACAAACCTAGTCGCGTTATGGTGGCCACTATCGGGTTGAGCGATAACATAGTGATAACCGCTCTCAACAAAACCAAAAGGCGCCGATAACCGACTGGATTTAATATCGTCTGCAACCAAATGCCGTGGGGCGATACAAAATCCTAAACCACCCAAAGCGGCCTCTAAAGTAAAGTACAAATGATCAAATTTAACATCACCTTGTAGATCAATATTTTTATCCCTAATTGCGCACCAAGATCGCCAATAGTCTAACCGCGTTCGCGCTTGCAATAAGGTGACCGCATTCAAGTCTTCAGGGATATTTATGGCATAGCGCTCAATTAACTCAGGTGAAACAACAGGGCCTATTGTTTCAGCGAATAAAACGCACTTATTCCCAATCCGCTCTACAGGTTCTTTAGTCACGCCAATCACAACATCATAACGACCACCAAGATTATCGATTGATGTTGTACTGAGCCTTATATCTATATCAGGAAATTGAGCATTAAAAAGATATAGGCGAGGTATTAAGCAGCGTATGGCAAAGGTATTTAAGCACGATACATTAACAATATTGTTATCCGCCGATTTAATCGCATTGATACCGGCTAACATTTGCGTCATTGCACTGGTTAATATCGGCAACAAAAATAAGCCTTGCTCCGTTAACATGGGTTTATTCTTTGGCCCAGAAAACAAGGGCACACCGACAACCGTTTCTAATTGGCGAATTTGTCGACTGACTGCCCCCGGTGTTACACATAACTCTTCGCTTGCCGCTGTCATGGTACCAAGGCGACCAGCCGCTTCAAATGCGCGTAGAGCGATTAGAGGGAGGTGAGTGTATTTCATCTTATTCATCTATTTGACTTTAACTCACATAGGCCGGCAGTGTAAATCACTTTTTAACGGCCTACGCACACCGTATATTACTTCCTCAATTAACAGGAGGGTTCGACATGCCATTTATTCGTACAGCGATGCCAAAAAACACAGCAAAGGAGGTAAAAGAAGCCATTGTTCATGGTATTCATGACGCTCTCGTCGACACGATTGGTATGCCAGAGGAAGAGTTATTTAATCTAATCTCACCCTATACCGCAGAAGATTTCTTCTATAGCCGTACTTTTAATGGCATTGCCCGATCAGACAAATTTATTTGCATAGAAATAACCATGCGCAGAGGCCGCAGTGATGCGATGAAGAAAGTGATGTACTCAAAGATAAGCAGTAACCTGAGTGAAATGGCCGGAATATCCCCTAAAGATGTTTTTATATTCACCCATGAAAATGATTATTCTGATTGGTCAGTCGGTAACGGCGTTTTTGCTATGCAAATTACACAACAACGTGGCTCAGACTAAAAAATACCTTTTCATAATCAACAGACACTAACCTTTTAATGACGTTATTACTTTTATTTACTGATGAATTAAGGATCGAATCCTGTATGACGAAAGCATCTTTCTCAGGCGTTCCATAGAGTCATTTTAGGGCGGTGCTTATCTTAGTCATTTATCCCCTTTCTTGCAGAAAGAGAACATAAGTTGAGATAATTATGCACACATGGACTATTTAATTATCCGGTTAAATACATACTGACTGGTGGTAAAAGACTATCTCTGTCAGTAAATCTTATGAGTTACCTATCGATTTTACTTTTGCAAATATAGATCATAAAAGCAGTGATGCTGTCGGTGATATACTGGGTGTCGAAAATGATAATTTTTGGCGCGACCATAAATCGGCTAAGATCAATACAATTTTGACTAAAAACCTATGAACTGAATGTGATATGGCTATTATTTGTTTTGGTGATAGATACCAACAATGGAATGCGGCCTTTGATACAGGCTATTGTGCAGCAATGGGGACGCCATAGATAATATTACACGATGACGATATTTTACACCCGCTAAAGGAAGTTAATTCTACTGATATGGCTTGGGTAAAAAACCTGAATAGATTACTGGACTACTAAAATACATTACCATCAAACATAAATAATATATTCATTCTTTTTCTCTTTTTTTGTATCAAGTGTAAAGTCATAACCCGTTATTTTTCAATCCAACATTACAGATAACATATAATTAATATCATCTTAAAAATGTCGATATCAGCATAAAAAAAACGTATAGCTCTAGCGTTTATTCCACTAATCTTAGAACTTTACTTATCTTCACCCTTTAATAATCGTTGCATTGCACACACCTTAAAATAGCGATCCACACAGATTGATGTAACGTAACCAAGAGTCTATTATTGCCCATAGTTAAAAAACCTTTATCTTTAATGATATCGCTGCACGCCTTCACAGGTAATTGGCCAAGAAAACTCAGAATAAGGATTAATCATATGTCATTCAATTCTTGGATGAACTCTATTGCAGATGCCGGCCGTGACCTATTACGTCGTACCAAAGACGATAAAGACGACAAAGATATTAAAGCGCTATGTGAAGACCTATGCTCCAATAAGGGTGAAGCCATGGGCACCGCTTTGGCCTGCGCTGTGGTAAGCGCCTATAAAGCGATGGACGAAGAAGGCCAGCTAATGTTTTTTAAGTTACTCACCACGGACTACAGCGCTAATCCAGCAGACATAATCCAATGCTCTGAAGTGTATAAGGCTGATCCATCACAGAAAAATTTAGATGCGCTAAATGATCCCGTCGAGCCTCCACGACAACATTTATTCCGCCGCATAAACATGTCTCAAACAGGTACGCCAACCTTAGTCAGCATGCGCTCGGACTTACAAAAGTTTTCCTAATTAGCACTAAACCTAAGCTCTGCTATACTGTACATTAAGAAGGGCTATCCACTTAGAGAGACCGGCCACTATATGTAGTGTTTACCTATTTTTAATTTTATTATAGGTCAAAGGAGGGCTTGCTATGGACTGCTCTAATAAACGGTAAAATAATAACCCTCTGGA
>JBNMPS010000019.1:0-27102 GCA_051277005.1 Pseudohongiellaceae bacterium | reverse complement strand
GGAGTTCTCCTTGTAACTTATGATTTAACTTATCGAAGCTAACTTATTGAACCTAAAGGGAATAGAATTAAAGATCTGATCCCAAAAACTTAAGCTCGTGGATAATTAGGCGCCTCTTTAGTAATACTCACATCGTGCACATGGCTTTCGCTCATACCCGCAGCTGTCACCTGCACAAACTTAGGTTTAGTACGCATGGTCGGCATATCGGCACTACCGGTGTAACCCATTGCCGAACACAAACCACCCATTAACTGATGCACAATGGCAACCAATGGCCCTTTATAAGGAACGCGGCCTTCAATGCCTTCTGGTACTAATTTTTCAACACCTGCATCGGCACTCTGGAAGTATCTGTCACTGGAACCTTGAGTTTGTGCCATTGCACCTAATGAACCCATGCCGCGGTATGATTTATACGTACGGCCTTGAAATAATTCCACTTCACCCGGCGCTTCTTCAGTGCCGGCAAACATGCTGCCCATCATCACAGCACTGGCTCCGGCGGCAACTGCCTTAGAAATATCACCCGAGAAACGAATACCTCCGTCGGCGATAACAGGCACGTCGTGCTCACGTAACGCGGCAGCAACATTGGCAATCGCTGAAATTTGTGGCACACCAATACCAGTAACAATACGGGTAGTACAAATTGAGCCGGGGCCTATACCCACCTTTACGCCATCTGCACCAGCCTCTACTAGCGCTAAAGCGGCTTCAGCTGTGGCTATATTACCACCCACCACCTGCATCTCGGGGTATTTTTGCTTGATTATTCGCACACGATCAATAACATTTTTTGAATGCCCGTGAGCGGTATCAACCACCAACAGATCAACACCAGCGTCAATCAGGGCCGCTATTCTGTCATCAGTATCGGCACTCGTGCCTATAGACGCACCTACACGCAACTGACCCAAATCATCTTTACAGGCTTTAGGGTAGGTTTGCGCCTTATTCATATCTTTAACGGTAATCATGCCGCAAAGATAAAAGTCATCATTAACCACTAAGACTTTTTCAATACGGTGCTGATGCAATAGCTCTCGCACCACATCCATATCTTCGCCTTCTTTCACGGTAACTAAATTATCTTTAGTCGTCATGATTTTTGATACTGGCGCCTCTAAATCAGTTTCAAAGCGCACATCACGACTGGTCACAATACCGACCAAGTCACCGTTGTCCAGCACCGGCACACCCGAAATATTGTGCTTTTCGCGAATATCGATTAACGCAGAAATGGGTTGGTTAGCATTAATAGTGATGGGGTCTTTTACCACGCCACTTTCATACTTTTTAACCGCACGCACTTGCTGTGCCTGCTCATCAATGGTCATGCTTTTATGGATAATACCAATACCGCCTTCCTGAGCGATAGCAATAGCTAAGCGAGCTTCAGTCACCGTGTCCATGGCGGCAGATATCAATGGAATATTCAATTGAATTCCACGGGTAATACGAGTCGTTAAATCGACATCTTTTGCTGTAACTTCCGAATAACCGGGCAGCAATAAAACATCATCAAAAGTTAAGGCTTGTTCAGCAATGCGCAACATACTAGGTTCCAGTTGATCTGCTGTAAGAAGAATAGCCGCTAAACGCGGATACAAATTAGCCATATATTGTAAGCTATTGATAAGACAAGGTAAATATGAACAGCTTAGGTTTCATCAGCATTTCACCTATTTACACAATCCCACCCTCTCCCAAACAGAAGCCACCTTGAAGGTTTTAGTAATAAGCAATTGATTTAACTCTGATAAAAGCCCTTATACCTAATAAAGCCACTGCCCCTTATAAACTTGAAGCGCTTTGTGTTTCAATAGCGTCATGCAAAAAACACCGGCCAAAAACAGTAATAAACGGCAAATTCTTAGCGTAGGCCAGCTCAATCGACAGGCCAAACAGCTACTAGAATCGCAATTCCCCAGCGTTTGGGTGGAAGGTGAGCTCTCTAACTTTGCCCGCCCCTCTTCTGGCCATTGGTACTTCAGCCTAAAAGATACTTCCGCTCAGATACGCTGCGCCATGTTTCGCAGCAGTAATGCTCGCCTGCGCTTTCAGCCCGAAGCGGGTCAAAAAGTTGTTATCCGAGCCAAACTCAGTCTTTATGAAGCTCGTGGCGACTATCAACTTATCGCAGAAACCATGGAGCCAGCAGGCGCTGGTGATTTAGCTCGAGCCTTTGAGGAGCTAAAAGCCAAACTCAACGCAGAAGGCTTGTTTGATCCAGCCTGGAAACTGCCATTACCCGATCTACCCAAGCATATCGCCGTTGTCACCTCGCCAACCGGCGCTGCTATACAAGATATTCTAACGGTACTCCGCCGCCGACACGCAGGTATCGCTGTCACAATTTTACCGGTTGCCGTACAAGGCCAAAGCGCAGCAGCACAAATAGCCAAAGCAATCACTCTAGCCAACCAACTAACTACCGAAGCTAAAACACCGTTTGATGCCATTATTGTTGGCCGTGGCGGAGGCTCGCAGGAAGACCTGTGGGCCTTTAATGAAGAGGTTGTGGCCAGAGCCATTTATGCCAGTAACTTACCGATTATTAGCGCTGTTGGGCATGAAATTGATTTTACCATTGCTGATTTCTGTGCCGATGTGAGAGCAGCAACCCCGTCACAGGCAGCAGAACTGATTAGCCCCGATGTCACTGAGCTTACCAACACCGTAGAAGGATACAAACTCTGGCTGATCAGCCATATCAAGTACGTTCTGCAACAACACAGCCAACAACTCACCTTACTGAGCGCCCAGCTTAAACATCCGGGCAGCCGCCTAAACGAACAACAGCAACGCCTTGATGAACTAGAGATTAGAATGCGGCAGGCCTGGCAAAAAAGCCTAAGTCATCAGCAGCATCGCGCAGAAATACTTTCAACTCAGCTACAGGCATGCCACCCAGGCCAACTGATCAGCACACTAAAACTACAACTTAAAAATATATTCAGGCAATTAAAGCAAGCCAGCAAACAAGACTTACAACGTAAACAACAAAGCCTACAGTTACAGATCCAACGCCTAAACACCATTAGCCCGCTTGCCACGCTAGAAAGAGGCTACGCCATCGTCACACAAAACAATGGCACACCAGTGACCAGCAGTGACCAAATTGATATTGGCGAAACGCTAAACGCCAAACTAGCCACAGGCCAGCTTAGTTGTATTGTAGAATCGATTAATAAATAAAAGTAATGCAGGGAGCTAATATTCGGTGGGTAAGCGACCGTGAATGATGATCCGGCGACCTTCAAAGGTGATATATTCGCCTGCGGTTAAGTCTTTAAGAATACGCGCCACCATTTCTCTGGAGGCCCCTACTCTATCGGCAATATCCTGCTGGGTTAATTTATCAGGGATAATAGACGTGAGTTCATCTCTCGGCGAGGCCAAATCATTTAGCACACTGGCAACTCGGCCATAAACATCTTGCAACGCGAGCAACTTCACATCTTGGGTGAGCTTGCGCACCCGTCGGGTTAAGTTACGTATTAAGGTTTTAGCAATATTAGGCTGTTCGTCTAACACCTTATTGAAGTCATCTTTGTAAATAATGCAGAATCTAGATTTATCTAAGGTTCTTACTGAGGCTGAGCGCCTATCATCATCCAATATCGCCAGCTCACCAAAGTACTCACCAGACCCCAGCGTATTCATAATAAATTCTTTGCCGGTTCTCTCGCTACAATAAACCTTTACCCGACCAGAATCGATAATATACAGAGAGTCAGCATGATCACCCTCGTTAATTACCACGGTGTTTTTTGCATACGTACGGATAACAGATTTTTCAGCCAGACACTCAAGTTCGATTCGGCTTAAGCCTTTGAAAATCTCCACCTTTTCAAGAACCATCTTTGTACCAATTATTATAATTATTATCTTTAAAGAGACTTAAAATGGCTCTTTTATGCCAGCTTTCCTTGCTTAACCACCAAAAATATAACACAGCACAGCCACATTGCCAGTAATAAAACCCTCCTCTGAACACCAATACTAGCGAATGAGTGGTAGTAGGATATACTTAACCATATTTACTTAGTGGCAACACCTATTAAGCAACCAACAAAACAAACAATAATGATAATGGCTAGCCGGGAATCACATCAAAAACAATCAAAATAACTCTACGGGCATCAGCAACCAATATAAAAATTGGCCCAATCTTGCCCAACAGGTTATTACTGCCATTACCGAGCTTTATGGCCAACAGCCAAACCAGCAAGATATTATCAATAGTGACTATAGTAAATTGCTGGTCGCAGCAGAAAAACTAGAGAATACAACCAAACAATTCAATATCAAAAAAAGCTTCGATCATCATAAAACATGGCATACCCTAAGAAACATTATCGGTGCTATTTATGGTTATATCGAGCTGATTAAAGAAGAGCAAAAACCTGATGATAAAAGCCTGCAACAGATGGAGCATATCACCCGGCTAAGCAAACAACTCTTACAGCTTGACCAAGGTTTAAAAACAAGGCCGACTCCGCGGCATAACAACACCAAGAAAAACGTTAGCGGTACTATTTTAATTGTTGATGACCAGGCAGACAGCCGAGAAATCATCCGCAGAAAATTAGAAAGAAATAGCCACCAAGTATTAGAGGCGCACTCTGGTAAAGAGATGCTCGCCTTGCTTGAATACAAAACCGTAGATCTCATTCTTTTAGACTTAATACTGCCAGAGATGGATGGCCATGAATTGCTAGGCCGACTTAAAAAACATAACCAATGGCGAGCTATACCGGTTATCGTCGTTTCTGGCAACAAAGACACCGAACGAGTCATTCGCTGCATCGAAGCCGGTGCCGAAGATTTTTTATTCAAGCCCATCAATCCGGTATTGTTACAAGCTCGAATTAATGCCGGCATTGAAAGAAAACGCTGGCACGACAAAGAGCATTCATATCAGGAAGAGCTCGAAAAAAACCAAAAATTCATTCGGAAGATATTAGGCCGCTATGTTTCAGAAGAAATTGCCGACACCTTATTAGAGAACCCCGACGCCTTAGACCTCGGCGGCACACAGTGCAAAGCCACCATCATGATGGCAGACATCCGTGGATTTACTCCCATTGCAGAAATGCTGCCACCACAACAAGTCGTTAAATTACTTAATAACTATTTAGGCGCGATGTCTGACGTCATAAAAACCTATAATGGCACCGTTAATGAATTTATTGGCGATGCTATACTCGCTATTTTTGGCGCACCTACCAGCAGAGAAGATGATAGCGACCGAGCCATACAATGCGCACTCGCAATGCAAGCTGCGATGGCAGATATTAACAACAAAAATCAATCTGAAAACCTGCCCAGTATTGAAATCGGTATTAGTTTAAACACGGGGCCCGTTGTTGCGGGCAACATAGGCTCACTAACCCGAACCAAATACGGAGTCGTTGGCCACACCGTCAATCAAACAGCCCGGATTGAAGATGCCTGCCCTGCTGGTAAGATTTTAATTTCTGAAGCGACACTCAATGACGCCAAAGCATTTTTGTATATCAGCGAAAGTCAAACGCTACAAGCCAAAGGTATTTTAGAGGCTATAAATGTATTCCAACTCATTTCAGCCTCAAAACCCCAACTTTAAAGCGAGACAACACAAAAAATGATAACACCCACCATATTACTCGTTGAAGACAACGAAATGAATCGAGACATGTTATCTCGACGCCTTCAACGAAAAAATTATAAAGTTGTGTCCGCAATTAACGGGGAAGATGCCGTTATCATTGCCAAACAACTAAAGCCTGATCTTATTTTAATGGATATGGAACTACCCATTAAGGATGGCTGGGAAGCCAGTAAGGAAATCAAAGCCATAATGCCTCATACACCCATCATCGCCCTCACAGCTCATGCATTCACAGGCGACAAAGAAAAAGCCTTGTCTGCTGGATGTGATGATTTCGCCACAAAACCCGTTGATTTCAACGCGTTACTAGGAACCTTAAACAAATACCAAAATATCAATTTCCAGGTTTAAACTTTAAATTTAATTAACCCCCCAGTCATTAATAACACGACAATAAATAAACACTATGAGCTTACGGGAACGTCTTACTTTAGCCATTATCACAATTCTGGTACTTTTCTCCATTAATGTGGCCACCAACTCATGGAGCAACAACAGTCATAAAACCAGCATGGAAAAACTCCGAGAAGCGATTGAGGGCCAGCTTAAAATATCCTCATTTGAGCAACAACTCGACAACGTGTTTCGCACACTAATGCTTCATGGCTCACTACGCAGTAATATTCAAGAAACACTAACGCCCAAACAAATAGCCAAAGCCCTTAACGACATTAATCAACTCCAATCCAGCCTGCAGCGCCTAGGGGTATTTACTAACAACACCAATCCTAATAATCATCAACGCCTGTGGAAAGAATTTATTGAGCTCTCATTATCTTGGAAAAACTTTTATCTAAAAGTCAATGAATCAGATTATCACCATCAAGTTGACACCACCGGTACCGAAGAGCGCTACAAGAAAATTCTTATTCTTTTAAAAAACCAAAAAAACGCTGCAATCAACATAGCTGCAAGCCAAAATATAGAATTAAACCACACTGAAAAGATAACCAACCGCATCACTATTACCGTGTTCTTTTTATCTATTAGTTTGACCATAGGCTTAGGTGTTATTCTAATTCGTTACACCAACAAAGAACTTAATATTTTAAAGCAAGGCGCAACTATTATTGGCAATGGTAACTTTGATTATCGTATCCCTGTTAAAAACAAAGATGAGCTGGGTGCGGTAGCCGAATCATTCAACATCATGTCTGGCAAAATGAAACAAGCCATGTTTGAAGTGCACGAAGCGAAGATACACGCCGATGACGCCAACCGAGCCAAAACCGACTTTCTAACCAACATCAGCCACGAGCTTCGCACACCACTCAATGCCATTATTGGTTACAGCGAAATGATGCTGGAAGATTTACAACTGGGTAAAATAGACGAAAAAGAACATATTAAAGATTTGATTAAAGTTCTGTATGCAGGCCGCCATCTTCTTAGCCATATTAACGATGTACTCGATTTCTCTAAAATTGAATCTGGCAACATGACCATTTATAAAGAGCGCTTCAACCCCAATCAAATCTTACAAGAAGTCATCAACACCATAAAACCACTGACTCAAAAAGGCGACAACCAACTCTATTTTAATAATAGCGAATCGACGCCAGATATGCTCAACGATATCACCAAGTTCCGGCAGATATTTTTTAATCTATTGAGCAACGCCTGTAAGTTCACCCATGCCGGTGAGATTCACTTAACCACTCAACATATCGACGACAAAGTCCTGTTTATTGTTAGTGATACCGGTATTGGCATGAGCCCCGAGCAACTGAGTGTTGTTTTTGACCCGTTTATTCAAGCCGACACCTCAACCACTAGACGCTATGGCGGCACCGGGTTAGGCTTGGCACTCTGTAAGCAATATTGTGAGTTGGTCGGCGCCTCCATACACGCTGAAAGTGAGATCGAAAAAGGGTCGAGGTTTTTTGTAGAGTTCAAACTCGAAGCCAGTACCTAAGCTCAATATTTAAGGGCACAACTATGAAAATAACGGCAAGACCCACATCTAGACAATCCCCAGTTCACTACAAATTCATCACATAAAAATTAACGCCTGTAAGCCCGACCTATGTCCTATAGCACTCCTCAATCTGCCGTTATTTTTGAACTAGAAGAAAAGCGCAGTCGCTTTATTTGCCATTTAGAGCCTGTCGCCGATCGCCGGCAAGCTTTGAGTTTTTTAGCGGGACTACGTCAAAAATACCCTGATGCCAGCCATCACTGCTGGGCTTACGTTATTGGTAACCCTCGCTCACCCAGCGGCATGGCCGCTAGTGACGATGGTGAGCCCAGCGGCACCGCTGGCAAACCTATGTTGCAAGTGCTGCAATATCGCGAGATAGGAGACATTATGGCGGTGGTTGTACGTTACTTTGGTGGCATCCGCCTAGGCGCTGGAGGCTTAGTGCGCGCCTATTCCGCCGCCGTGCAACAAGCGACTGAGCAACTCAATCTTATCGAGAACATTCCTCTCATCCAAATAAGCATCATCTGCAACTATGCTTGTGAGGCTATTATTAGGCACCTATTAAGTGAATCGCAGGGTGAAATCATAACAGGCAATCACGGTGGTGAAGTCGCGCTTTGCGTGCAATTACCCGCGGCGGGCAGTCGACATTTTTTACAAAAACTCACTAACCAAGCCAATGGTCAATTTCAAGTTATCACTGATTAAACCTATGACTGGATTAATAACGGTAAACTGCTTATCCTTGCGCCTTTAAAGTAACGGTACCCACTCTATTTAACTAATGCCTATTCTCTTTCTCACAGTTGTTATCGACCTGATTGGATTTGGTATTGTTATCCCTATTCTGCCTTTTATCGGCTTGCGCATTGGGCTAAGCAGTTTTGATATCGGCATACTCATTGCCATTTACTCGATATGCTCAGGTATTTGCGGCCCTTTCTGGGGCAAACTCAGTGACCGATACGGCCGCAAACCCATTATGCTCTTTTGTCTATTTGGCGGAGCAGTAGGCTACGGTTTACTGGCAACCGCTGACACGTTTTGGAGTATCTTTTTCGCCCGTGCATTGGGGGGCGTTATGGCGGGTAATTTTGGTATCGCCGCCGCCATCGTAGCAGACATCACAAGTGCTGAAAATCGCGCCAAAGGCATGGGGGCTATTGGCGCTGCCTTTGGCTTAGGCATGACGATTGGCCCATTCATTGGCGGCACACTAGCTGGCGACAATTACAATCTCGCCCTTCCCGCCATAGTTGCTGCCGGTATGTCACTGACTGCCATGTCAGCAGGGTTTGTTTTTTTAAAAGAAAGCTTAAATGCTGAACAGCGCTCATTAAAAGCACAACAGCCTGCCGATAATTCATCACTCTACGGCATGATGAAACAAACCGGTAACCGCTGGCTATGTTTGCAATATTTCCTACACAACCACAGTGTCAGCTTAATGGGCTATATCTTCCCCCTCTGGGTCGCTGCCATGCTGAGCTGGGGGCCAAAAGAAACAGGTTATATCTTTGGCGCCCAAGGCGTTGTAGCAGTATTGGTTCAAGGTGGCTTGATGGGGCACCTAGTCAAACGTATGGGTGAGCTAAAACTACTCCTCCTCGGCATCATAGGTTTAATTACGGGTTTTGTTATTGCCTTCACCTTCCAAAATGAAACCGGCATCGTCACCGCTTTTTTTGTTGCAATTACAGGCGCCACTTTCTGTATGCCCGTGCTCAACTCGCTTTTATCGCAACGTACCCCCGAAGCAATACGCGGTAAAATGATGGGCACCGCCACCTCCATATCAGCATTAGGACGCATGTCTGCCCCCATCGCTGGCGGCTTGATGCTCACCTGGTTTGACTTTGGCGCAGCCTGGCTGCTAGGTATTGTGATGGGGTTCATTTATCTAAGCTGGGTCATAAAGGAGTTATTTTTCACCAAGCCTCCCGCAGGCCAACTCACAGAAAATGGGTGAGCTGTTAGAGATCATTTACCAAGATGAATACCTGGTAGCGATTAACAAACCCTCTGGCCTACTCGTACACCGCAGTATGATCGACAGGCATGAAACACGCTTTGCGTTGCAAATACTGAGAGATCAAATTGGTCAACACGTCTACCCCATTCATCGCTTAGACAAGCCGACTTCAGGGGTATTAATCTTTGCGCTCTCCAGCGAAATTGCCAAAACACTTTCTGAAAACTTTCAAGCAAAAACTGTCGAAAAAAACTATCTTACTGTCGTCAGAGGCCATACGCCTGAATTAGGTACCATCGACCACCCCTTAAAAGAAAAACTGGATAAAATCGCCGACAAACGCAGCAAGCAAGATAAACCAGCACAAGCCGCCATCAGCCACTATCAGCGCCTAGCGACAGTAGAGATTCCTTTGGCCGTCGATCGCTATCCACAGAGCCGTTACTCCCTCGTTAAAGTCACATTGGAAACCGGCCGTAAACATCAAATTCGCCGCCATATGAAGCACATCGGCCACCCCATTATTGGTGATGCCAAACACGGCAAAGGCGTTCATAATCGCTTCTTTCAGCAGCAATATCAGTGCAACAGGTTGATGCTGGCCTGTACCGATATCACCCTCCCTCACCCAATCAGCGGTAAACCACTGCACCTGCAAGCCGAATGGGATGAGACCTTTACCCGTTTATTGGCAGCTTTTGATTGGCACAAAACAATACGCCACTTATACCCGTAGGCTTAATACAGCGCCTACCGCTAAGCAACTAAAGGTTAAGTAACAAAACACGGGCAATCACAATTCACTTACCCTACAATTGCTCTATCGTTTGAGCAGTCAGTAATGAAACCACCTGACTAGCGCTATTCGGCTAAGTAAAAAAAGGCCCCTTTCGATAATCACACATTACTTCGCCATTAAAAATCATCTTTTATACGCTAAGCCAGATCATATAATGAACACAGCTAATCACGACTCACTTAACATTGGCAAGGTTAACACCTTAACCATCATCCAACTTAATGCCCTAGGTGCCACGCTAGACGGAGGCAAACTAGGCCCTGTATTACTCACCGCAACAGCCAATACGGGCGAGCTTACTGTCGGTAAAACTGTAGACGTTTTTATCTATTTAGATTCTGAGGGTGAATTAGCTGCCACCACGCAAACCCCCAAAGTACAGCTAGGGGAAATCGCATGGCTAAAAGTTATTGATGTAAACAGCGTCGGCGGCTTTTTAGATTGGGGGCTACCTAAAGACTTATTTATCCCCTTTGGCGAACAGCAATTCGAATTACAGCCAGGACGGTATGTTTTAGCCAAAGTTTATTTAGATAATCAAAACCGACTTGCAGCATCAACCCGCTTAGATCATTTACTCAGTGATGACGAACACAGCTTCAAAGAAGGTGAACAAGTAGCGCTACTTATCGCCGAAAAAACTGAACTAGGATATAAAGTCATTATTAATCACCAATGTTTTGGCTTACTATACGAAAACGAGCTCATTAAACCGCTTAACCGTGGCGAGTCGCATATTGGTTATATTAAAAAAGTACGTGACGATAATAAAATAGACCTCAGCCTCAACCCTATTGGCTATAACCAAGAGTTAAATGACGCAACAGCTAACAAGATACTCGAGCAATTAAAGCTTAATGACGGTTTTATGTTGTTAAACGACAAAAGCCCACCTGAAGCTATCTACAAAGTGTTTGGCGTGAGTAAAAAAGCCTTTAAAAAAGCCTGCGGGGCACTCTATAAAAAGCGTATTATTGTTATTGAAAAGAAAGGTATTCGTTTACTTTAGACTTTTATCAACTCGCTCAAATCAAGTTAAACAACCAGATTAAACAACCAGATTAAACAACCAGATTTTAAAAATCACATAAAGGTTTAAACGCCCTTAAAAAACCGTACCACCTGCTGATTAAAAACCGTAGGTTTTTCTGCGTGTAACCAATGCCCTGTATTTTGCACAACCTTTAAATCAGCTTTAGGAAACAACTGTAGAATAGCCTCTTTATGAGCGGGCAATATATAATCAGAATGCTCACCTTTTAAAAACAACACCGCTCCTTCAAAAACATGATCAGAGTTCAAGCAAGCCTTGATATTATTATAACATTGATCAAGTGCTGCAACGTTCATACGCCAGCTATAACGACCACTGTAATCTCTATAAAGGTTGCGTAATAAAAATTGAATAACGGCGGGCTCCTCTACATGATGTTTAAGCACTTTTTCAACATCTTTACGATTAACCACTTGCTCAAAATCAACCGCTAACAAGCCTGCAAACACATTGTCATGATTGGCCTGGTAAGCCACCGGTGAAATGTCAGCGACCACCAGCCTATCGACACACTCAGGGTATTGTAGCGCCAATTGCATAGCCACTTTACCCCCCATCGAATGCCCTAACACATGGCAAGACTCAATCCCTTGCCTTTGCATATACCTGTAGACATCACCCGCCATGAGCGGGTAACTCATGTCTGCTGTATGAGGCGAAAGACCATGATTACGTAGATCCAAGCAGTGAACTCTAAAATCAGCCTCTAACGCCCTAGCGACGCCTTTTAAGTTTGACCCCATACCAAAAAGTCCATGTAATAACAGCACATCTTGGCCTTGCCCAAAAGCCTCTGCATATAAGGTTATAGATTGCTCTCTCATTAATCGTTCTCAGCTTCTCTTATCAAAGTTCCATTGGTAGAATGACGCACTTATACTCATGAACTTAGTAATTAATAACAATAGATTGGGCCATGCCCATAACAGGAATAACTGTGCGTATTATACTAACCTCCCTTGTCATTCTCCTAACGGCTTGTAGCTCAAATACTCCTAGCGAAAACAATACTCAGGCCTTTCCCTATAGATACAACCACGATGCTGCTAGCCAAAAACCCATCAAAAAAATTATTTTAGCTACCCAAAGCTTTGGCAGGCCACCACTCGCTTATTTAAAAAACGCCGATAGGCGCGTTAAACGCTACGTTAAAGAATATCTAGAAGGTCATGGCTATCAAATTTTGCCCGGCTACCATTTTGATAACGCGTGGAAACAAGCTGTTCGCAGCTACGGCAAGTATTACGACCCCAGCACTGGCAGTATCGATAATTTAACCTGGCAGCGTATCATGCTAAGCACAGGGCAAGCGCTCAAAAAGCAAACTGATGCCGATGCTATTATATTTGCAGACGTTATAGAACACGATGTACAACATAACGGCGGCATGCAGCACTCCGCCCGTTTTAATGGCGTTAGCCGTAAGCCCTATTTGAAAGGCGCTACTACATCGGTACCGCTAGGGTTTGACTGGAATCAAGATGTCAAAGCCGGATCGGTATTGGTCAACATCTATAACATCGACTTGCAGCGAATCTTAACCAACTACGGGGGTATGTCGACCACACAAGCCCTAGAGTCTAAAAATGGAGATGCCGTATGGGTACGTCGTAAAAACGTATTAATGAGTGAAAATAGTATTGAAGAAGGCATAGAAATCGCCTTTCACCCATTCATAAAAATGGACGACTATCCCGGTGAAGAGCAGGTTTACGAAACGCAAACAAAAACTGATGACACCAAAAGCAGTAATAATAATGCGGAACAAACTAAGTGACCTTGTTTCGCCCCTGTATCGATTTACACCAAGGCAAAGTTAAGCAAATTGTCGGCGGCAGCCTTAACGAGCAAGGTGCCGACACTAATTTTGTTAGCTCGCACAACGCCCGTTACTATGCCGAGCTGTATCAGCAACATCAACTGACTGGCGGCCATGTTATTGCACTGGGCCCCGGCAACCAAGACGAAGCCATCCACGCCCTTAATGCCTGGCCAAATGGCTTACAGTTTGGTGGCGGCATCAACAATAAAAATGCTCACGAATTTCTTACGGCCGGCGCGTCTCACTTAATTGTCACTTCATACTTATTCGAAGCTGGCGAATTCTCATGGCAGCGGCTAGAAAACATTAAAGCCGAATGTGGTAAAGAGCGATTGGTATTAGACCTCAGCTGTCGACAAACCAAACAAGGCTGGAACATTGCCACCAACAGATGGCAAACCGTTACCAACACAGCAGTAAACGCCGACAACCTTAAAGAACTTGCAAGCCACTGCGATGAATTTTTAATCCACGCCGCAGACGTAGAGGGCCTACAAGCAGGTATCGACAAAGAGCTGGTCACTTTATTGGGGAAACACTGCACCATTCCTGTCACCTATGCTGGCGGTGCCAGATCATTAGACGACTTGAAAGCAGTTGATACGCTATCTAACGGTAAAATTGACTTAACAATTGGCAGTGCGCTGGACATTTTTGGTGGCAGCGGTATTAGTTTGGCGGATTGTATTGCGTGGAACCAAGATAGGCTTCGAACATAATTATAGATTGTATCGGCTGAAAAATTAAGCCTTTTCATCCAGGCTAAATTCAACATCACTGACAACCGATCAATATGAATTACTCTAACATCACCCTTAACGACCCCAACCCAATAAAACGGTATTTGCAACGCAGCAGATTTACTGACGCCGTTTCATTATTACCTAACAGCATCAAAACATCTTCGACTCTAGATTTTGGCGGAGGCGACGGTGAACTTTGCTTACAACTTGCTAACAAATCATTAGAATCAGACTTTATCTGATATGAACCAACACGGGTTATTCAAAAACAAGCTGAGCAAAAGACATCAGCTAAATCATTTTCATCACGTTGGCTTTGACCATAGAGCACTCTGTAAAAAAGCAATGAACCAATTTACCCATATTAAAACAGCCTACAGCCCCCTAAAGATTATTGGCGTATGGGCGATTCCAGAAGTTTATTATATTTTTAAAAAAAGTAGACTGTAGTGGCATACTGAATAATTACACCCTCAAAAGAAAAAAGAAAAAAGAAAATTAAACCTGTATTAAAAATCTAACGTCTATTTGAACTACGCATTTAAATACTTCGCATGAAACGCCATATGATCAGCCATAAAGCTGCTAATAAAGTAGTAACTGTGGTCGTAACCCTCTTGCATGCGAATTTCGACGGGGTAACCGGCCGCATCACAGGCCTCTTGCAACAATTCAGGTTTTAACTGCTCAACCAAAAAGTCATCACCAGTACCTTGGTCAACGAGCATTGGTAATTGCTTGTCGGCTTTGGCCACTAACTCCGTGGCATCGTATTGGCGCCAGTCTTCTTTGTTATCACCAAGGTAATTACCCAGGGCTTTATTACCCCATGGGCAGCGCATAGGTGAAGTAATGGGGGCGAAAGCTGATACCGACCTGTATTTGTCGGTGTTTTTTAAGGCTATGGTTAATGCACCATGACCACCCATTGAATGGCCAAAGATTGACGCACGCTCGGCATCGGCTGAAAAGTTAGCCTTAACCAAAGCTGGCAGCTCTTCAGTAATATAACGGCACATGTGATAGTGCTTAGACCAAGGAGCCTGCGTCGCATTAACATAAAAACCAGCGCCTAAACCAAAGTCGTAGGCGCCATTTTCATCATCGGACACACCTTCTCCTCTTGGGCTTGTATCGGGAGCCACGATAGCCACACCATGTTCAGCAGCAAATTGCTGGGCACCCGCCTTGGTCACAAAGTTTTCGTCAGTACAGGTTAAACCCGACAACCAGTACAACACCGGCACCTTACCCTGCTCAGCTTGCTTAGGTAGATAAATCGAAAATGTCATCGCACAGTTTAATAGCTCTGATTGATGGGTATAGCGTAATTGACGCCCCTCGAAGGATTTGTTTTCACCGATTTTATCTAATGACACTACTACTCTCCAATCTAAAAAATCACTTACCCCCATGAAACCCGAATGAAATCCGAATGAAAATGGATTAGGCCCAAATAACAGGCCACAATAATGGGTTATAATCACTTGTAAAGAAACAGGCATGTTATTGCATAATGCGCCACATCACTAACCTCCAACATGTTGTATTAGCGTGAAACTATCTGCTTTTGGTAAAAAGTTTGCTGGCCAGTCAGGCATCGTCGATTTGATGGATGACTTAGGCACCGCTTTAAACGAAAACCCCGATATGATTTTTATGGGCGGCGGTAATCCTGCGCGCATTCCTCATCTTGAGTCGGTGTTTAAGCAATGTTTAGAAGACATTCTCAACGATGAGAAAAAATGCCACAGCCTATTAGGTATTTATCAATCGCCTCAAGGTGACAAAGAGTTTCGCCTGGAGCTGGCCCAATTTTTAAACAAGCAATTTGGCTGGCAGCTGACTGAGCACAATATAGCCATCTCTAATGGTAGCCAGTCAGCTTTTTTCATTCTGTTTAATATGCTGGCGGGCACGATGGAAGATGGCAATAAGAGTCATATTCATCTGCCATTGGCCCCTGAATATATTGGCTATGCTGACACCGGTTTAAGCCCATCACTGCTATCAGCCACTAAACCAACGATTGAATATTTAGATAATCACCAGTTTAAGTATCATGTCGACTTTTCTAAGCTGAGTATAAATGACAGTGCCGCCGCGCTTTGTGTCTCACGCCCAACGAACCCTACGGGTAATGTTCTAACCGATGATGAAATTGAGCATTTAAGCGCCATCGCAAAAAACAAAAAGATTCCACTCATCATTGATGGAGCCTATGGTCTACCCTTTCCCAATATTTTATTTTGCGATGCCAAACCCCACTGGGACGATAATACTATTTTGGCCTTAAGCCTGTCTAAACTAGGCCTGCCCGGTGCAAGAACCGGTATATTGGTTGCCAATGAAGAAATCATTCACGCTTATACCAACGCCAATACTATCACTAGTTTGGCCTGTGGCAACTTAGGACCCGCTATTGCGAAGCAGCTGTTTAAAGATAATAAAATGTTAACCTTAAGTAACCAATACGTTAAACCGTTTTATCAGCAACGCGCACAACAAACTTGCCGATGGTTTAACCAAGCATTAAAGGGCTTGCCTTACCATATTCACAAGCCTGAAGGAGCGATCTTTTTATGGCTGTGGTTTGAAGGCCTACCCATTAGCAGCCAAGCGCTATATCAACGCTTGAAACAACGCGGCGTATTAGTGGTGCCCGGCGAACACTTTTTTGTGGGCATTAATGATAATTGGCCTCATAAACGCGAGTGTATTCGCGTGTCATATGCGCAGCCTGAAGATGCCGTAAAACAGGGTATTAGTATTATTGCGGAAGAAGTTAAAAAGGCCTTTGCAGGCCCATAAAAAGAATATTACTGAGTGATGGCGATAGCATCCAACTCACACAATGCGCCTTTGGGTAGCTGCGCTACAGCGACACAAGCACGTGCAGGAATAGATTCACCAAAATACTCAGCATAAACCTCGTTAAAGGCTGCGAAGTCATCCATGGTGACGAGGTAACATGTAGTTTTTATCACGTTAGCCAATGAGCTACCACCGGCCTCTAATACCGCTTTTAAGTTGTCTAAACACTGCCTCGCCTGGCTGGCCACATTATCACCACCCAGCATTTCACCGGTTTTAGGGCATAGTGGAATCTGGCCTGAACAATATAAGGTATTGCCCACTTTTTTAGCTTGTGAATAGGGGCCAATAGCGGCGGGGGCATTTTCCGTATTAATTGTTTCAATCATGATTACAACTCCATTATAAAAAAATTAGCGAGAGCTTACGCCAAATCGACGTGCCGCTTCAATCGTGTTTTTCAATAAACAAGCAATAGTCATTGGCCCCACGCCGCCAGGAACCGGCGTAATTGCCCCAGCCACTTTCTCGGCTTCAGAAAAATCCACATCACCAACAAGTTTTGACTTGCCATTCTCACCATCAATTCGGTTAATACCCACATCAATAACCGTTGCACCTGGCTTAATCCAATCACCTTTAACCATCTCAGGGCGACCGACAGCAGCTACTAATATATCGGCCTCACGGCATAGTGCCGGTAAATCTTTGGTGCGCGAGTGGGCAATGGTTACCGTACAGCTTTCTTGTAATAACAACATCGCAACAGGTTTACCAACAATGTTTGAACGACCAATCACCACGGCGTGCATACCCGACAAATCATTACCTAAATGTTTCTTAGCCAACATAATACAGCCCTGAGGCGTACAGGGTACCAGTCCGCCTTCTTCACCATTCATTAAACGGCCTGAGTTCATCGCATGAAAACCATCTACGTCTTTTTCTGGCACGATAGTTTCAATGATTAGATTCTCATCAATATGCTTAGGTAACGGCAGCTGCACCAAAATACCATGTACAGCTGGATCATTATTGAGTCCATCCAACTTAGCTAGCAACGCTTCCTGAGTGGCGTCTTCAGGCATACGAAATTCGTTGCTAATCATACCGACTTCTTTGGTTTGCTTAACTTTGTTACGCACGTAAACTTGGCTTGCAGGGTCTTCGCCCACCAAGACAACCGTTAGGCCCGGAGTTATACCTGATTCCTCCTGAAGTTGTTTAACCTCTTGCGCTAAAGATACGCGAAGATCAGCTGCAAGTTGTTTACCATCGATGTTCATTTAACTTACCTTTATAATAGAAATTTAACCGTCAAATAGAGTTGCTACTATATAGCGATTCTATAAGGATAAGAATCTGTATCGCGCCGTAGGGTACGACTTAAATTTGAAATGTAATTAGAAGCTTTGATACCTGGATTTTGAGATTGGACTAATTCTACTGTAAATACAGCTGTTTTTCAGCTCGTTTTCACTGAAGACGCTGTTTTTTTAAGCGACCACCGCTGTGAATTATTGGCATCAAAAAAGGCATGTGATGTGGTTAAATTACCACTCAATCACCTCGGAACAATATCTGACCATTCGTTACTAGATGCTCATCACTGCGATAACAATCAACAATAAAACAGCGACAACGATACCAGCACGATAGACCGTATTTTGCTGCGCGTTAGATTTACCCATTAAAACCTCATCAGGGCTATCTGTTTCAATGGCCAAGCCAGTCTCTAGCGGGGAAATGGGCTCTTCAGATATCGCATGACGCCGCGTTTGACCATTCAGCTGGGTTGTACAAATAACAAAGGGCTGCTCAACCGAGCTGACCTCATCCATCATTACCGCATCAGCCTCAGCAATCACAACGGTAATATTGTCGCGGCCCCCTGCGTTCAAAGCTTTTTGTAAAAGGTCGTCGATCAATAACGTGGAGCTATCGCCCTCATTTAGCATGTTAGCAATAATAACATCATCAACTTCATCAATAAGACCATCACTACATAACAATAGCTTTTCACCCGGCGCCAAGCTGCCATTTACCACACTCACCTCTAAGCCTCCTTCTCCGGCAGCACCAACGGCTTGAGTGATAAGATTTCGATTAGGGTGGTTTTTTGCCTCATCTAAACTAATCGTGCCAGCTACCAATAATGACTCGACATAAGAATGGTCACGGGTAATTTGCTTAAGAGCCCCATCCCACAAATAAGCTCGACTATCACCCACCCAAGCAATTTCATATCGATTACCTTGAGCCTTGGCTGCTACCACGGTAGAACCCATCCCCTTTTTACCGATGTCAGCAGAGGACTCACTACGGATGAGATAATGAGCTCTAACAATAGCTTCCGTTAGCCCCTGCTGGTGGATCAAAGCATCGACCAAAGTTTCCTTAACCAAAGCACTAGCGACTTCTCCACAGGCGTAACCGCCCATACCGTCAGCTACCAAGCCTAAACCGAGTTCATTATTTGCAGTAAAACAATCCTCGTTATGCTTGCGATTACCCTTATGCGTACCACCAAAAAACTGAATCATCCCTTACCTATTCTCGAGCCAAGTATTGCAGCGATACTGCACACTTCCCCGCTCATTTTATATTACTATTACAGTCCAATGATCTTAACAAGGCGCGGCTCTTTTCGCCAATGCCCTCTATTCTTAGCTGTTGATTTTATTAACTTTTACTGAACTGGCTTAACATATACCCATTCATATCATCACATGCTAGACTCTCTGATTACGTAAATATGCGGCCCCATATCATTCTTATTTCTATAGAATAGCCGCTCGACTACAACCATCAATGAGTAAGAAGACAATTATGATCCCCATCCTTCGTTTAGTTTTTAGCGCCGCATTGGCTTTGCTGGCCATTGTGATTTTTGAACTAGCTGCCCAAGGTAATCTCGATACCTTTACATTCAACGCAGCTCAATTTTGGACACTCTTAGCACTATTCGCCATCACCTGCCTAGTAAACCCTCTTTTCGATGACATCAGTTTTGCATCCGGACCAAGAGAAGAAGGCAAAGTGAAATGGTTTAACGTCAGTAAAGGCTACGGCTTTGTGACCCGTGAAAACGGTGAAGACGTGTTTGTTCACTTTCGCTCTATCCGCGGTAAAGGCAGACGTATTTTATATGAAGGCCAAACCGTTTCATTCAGAGTATCTACTGGTGACAAAGGCCCACAGGCTGATGACGTTGAGCCATTAACTGAGAAATAGATTTTACTATTTTCTTAGTTTGTCTAACAAAAAAGGCCTTGGATTAATAATCCAAGGCCTTTTTTGTTATGTTGCATTAAGACATATAAAACGAGGTTTTATTTCTGCCCGTTTCTTTAGCCTCATATAATGCCTTATCCGCATTCACCAACCAAGTATGAGCACTATCTCCACCCTCACTGATTTCACAAATACCGAGACTAATCGTATATGACACTTCATGGCCGTCACTCTTCAATACATTAGCAGCCACAGATTCACGTAAACGCTCGCAGAATACTTTAGCTCCCTCTATATTCGTATTAGGCATTATGACCGTAAACTCTTCACCACCATAGCGACCACAAATATCAACTTCTCTAGCTTGGCTAAGCAGCTCTTTCGAAATATATCGAATTGCGTCATCACCCACCGAATGGCCGTAGGTGTCATTAATTTTTTTAAAGTGGTCAATATCAAGCATAACCACTGAAACAGGCTCTTTGGAACGTTTATTACGAGAAAACTCATCATTCAAGCGCTCCTCCCAATAGCCCCTGTTATTTAACCCCGTTAACTTATCCGTTCGGCTTAATATCAGTAATTCTTCTTTTGCCTCTTCAAGGCCGTTTTGGCTGAGGGCCGTAGCGGTTACGTCGTAAACAATAATGGCTACTTTTTCGACCTTATCGGTCGATGATCGCAACGGCACAAACGTGCTGTTTTGATACATAAAGTTTTGCTCATAATGTATCGGTAGCTTCAAAGGGAACTCAAAAACACTATCCCGTTGTTTATATGTGGAATACACGGGGATACCTAATTCAAAAACAGATTTAACCCTGCGGGTAAACCAATCGTCATCTAAATAAGGAAAAGTATCAGTAATCCTTGTGCCAATAATATGTTCAGCTGCAATATGACTATGCACCTGCATAAATCGATTAAATATCTCTACATTTAAATCGGGGTCTATCACCACAATACCAATATCGGTACTTTGGATAATATCCAACAACCAATGTAAATCGCTAAAGGTTGAACTATCCATGCAGACTCAGACTCACTCGATTAAAAATTGAATACTTTCAAAAAGACTTTTCAGCGAGTCTTCATGAAACAATAAGATCAAATCACAGCTAATATCATAACCCTCAAAAGCATAATTGAGCTCTACCGCTAAGGTTTGATGCCAAGGGAATAGCTTTTGTTGCAGAATATTAGCTAATGACGCGTGCTGCCCATACACCTCAGGGTGCTTAAGTAAAACACTGATATCAAGTTGGGAAAGGAACCCCGTGATACAGGAGCCATTTAACAATGAGGCCATTTCCAAAACCAGCTCGACTTCGTCATGAACGAAGCCCTTCTCATAACCCATCAAAGACGATAATGCGTCCATACTGGTATCGGTGAATAACAGCAAGGCCTCACCGCTGACCCCATGTCCATAAAAAGGCTGAGTCACCGCCGTTAACTCTTCACCAGAAAACACCGAACCCAGCACCATTTGGATATCGGCAGCTTCAATTAGGTGCACCTGAGGAATAGGCAGCTCAACAAAGGCGGAAAAGCTCTTGGCAATGTTCTCTGCAGCCATGCCTACCGCTATATTGGCAATCTCTTGGATACCGTCACGAATGTCTTCATTAAATGCTCTGGCCGACATAGAGTTCCGTACTGGTTACATTTGTTATTTTGGGGCGCTCAATATGAGACACTTCGCTTAAAAGCAATAAACTTCAATATGCTGTAAAATATGACTTTAGTCTAGCTCAATCCACATTGTTCGCACGTACGTATTTGGGTAATAACTCCCTACGAAGGCTTAAAATCAATAATGTGGTGGCTTTTCAGCCAGTGACTCGCCGGACTGATTATCATTATTGACCTCTAACTGAGACTTGATTTGATTGATCATTTCGTTCAAACGCTCAATCTGCTGTTGTTGCTCTGTCACTATATGATTCAATGTATGGATAGTATCTTCTTGAAAGGCCAATTGCGACTGTAAGTCAATTATTTGCTCTTTAAATGTGTGTTCTTGCGGCATCCGTCACCCTCTATGTTCACGTCAAGGCTGAGCAATACTGTTAAAAAATCAGGCCCAGTAAGACTATCGCCACTCAATAGACCGCATTATAATCCCCAGACATAATAAACCAATAGGAATATTCCATGAATCGAGTCGTATTTTCGACCGACAAGGGTAAGATATGCCCTGATTGCCAACATGCCATTGATGGCTGCCAGTGCCAAAACCAAAAAAATAACACCCCGCTAGGCGATGGTATTATCCGAATACAAAGGGAGACCAAAGGGCGAAAAGGTAAAGGGGTCACCCTGATAAGCGGCCTACCACTGACAGCCAATGAATTAAAAAAACTTGCCAAAGAGCTTAAACAAAAATGCAGCACTGGCGGTGCAATCAAAGGCGGCATTATTGAAATTCAGGGTGATCAGCGTAATACGCTTAAAACCCTACTTGAAAAAGAAGGCTATAAGGTGAAACTCAGTGGCGGATAGTCTATATTGCCTGAAGATACAATATCGCCTCACCTATCTACTCTTATAATAAAACTGAAAAGTCATTACTATGGAATTAATTGAAACCATCGCCATGCTATTACTGGGGACCATTTTTGGTGGCCTTAGCGTCTACTTTACATTCAAAGAAAAGCTAAGATTAATACAAGAACACCAATCCCAAAGACGCACCACCCTGCTTGAAGAAGTGGCTGAGCACCTGGGTAAAATCTCACATGTTTACAGCAAGTATGCCTCTTTGATTATTGAAATCGGCCCCAAGGCGGAGCGCATGTCCGTTAAGCAGCAAAAAGAGCTCGACGAACTCAGCGCTCAATTGGTTGAAGTGTTTGAGCAGGTGTCTATTGCCGAATCAAAACTGCTCTTACTCGGTGAGAAAAGACTACAAAAATCATTAAAACTATATACTGGCAAGATGGCGCAGTTTAGAAAACAATTTTACCCTGGCCGCTTTCATAATATTGATCAAACAACCGCCTTTAAAAAAGAGCTAGCGACTGTTCGAAATCAGTTTTACGATACCCTCAGTGAAAGATACGATGAAGCCATGGGCTAAGTACCCATATAATCGTCATCTAAATCTGGCATATACAAAATCCCATATCCTTATTGACTCATATATTAATAGCTCGTTTCTTAATAGCGCTTTAATCTAATATACCGATAAATTTCGGCTACTCTAACACTATAGCCAACATTGTTGTCTATTTTCCCTATCGGAAAAACAGGTATTGTCTGCTGTCGCCGAGGTTAGCATATGGATAGGAAATATAGTGTTGATGAAATCTTAGATAAAGCGGCTCATCAGCATATTACTGCTGAAGAGCTAGACATTTTGGTCACCAAAACAAGAGAAATAAGCCAAGCCAGAGAGAAGGAGCTCGCAACCATAAAGTCACTACTCCAAGAACTGGAATCTCACTTACAACACTGACTCGCTATTATTAGTGAGTATTCAAACCCTCCAGAGAAAAGAGGGCTATATAACAACAATCAAAGCCATATATTATTTAACAAGAATCGTAATTGCTTTTGATACGACGACTGGCTCATGAGGCACATGATACCTGTCACCCAAAATTAATTGCAACGTATGCTGACCCGGCGCCAGCTTCAAACTGGTTTCCGTTTGGCCGCCACCAAAATGAGTCACCTGGCTACCCATGGGCTTTCCTGCCTCGGGTAATTGACTGGCATCAATCAATAAATGATGATGACCTGTATTGGCCTTATCAGTTCCTGCAGGCGCAACACCCATCCCTTTTAAGCCAAAAACCACAGTCACAGGTGAGCTCAGTTCAGCACCATCGACAGGGCTAACAATATAAGCTATAGCACCACTAGCTGATGGCGTTTGAGCATTGACACCCAACGCAATGAACAGCCCCATAATCATGGTTAACGTTTTATACAACATAATCAATCCCTTCATATTTTAAATAAATAACCGTTTTTAGCCTAATGAGATCAAACAATCTCTATTTTTTGATTTAAAGATCAGTCGGGCAGACTACCCGTTTCAATGGCATTTGCAACTGGCTCCGCTGAGTATTGAGTAGAGCTACGCCTTAGCAATTGTTTTAAATCATCAACGATAAAACATAAAACCGGCACCAAAACCAATGTTACTACCGTAGCAAATAGCACCCCAAAAGCCACCGAAACAGCCATCGGTTTTAAGAACTGCGCCTGTATCGATGTTTCTAACTGTATCGGCAGTAAACCAGCAAACGTCGTGATCGACGTTAGGATCACTGCCCTAAACCGCCTCTGCCCAGCCTCCTTCACCGCCTGCCGCCAATCACTGCCGCCGGTTACTCGTTGGTTAATATGATCAACCAACACCAAACTATCGTTCACCACGATACCGCTTAAGGCAATCATCCCAATAATTGAAATAATACTCAGGTCTTGACCCAGTAATAAATGCCCTAATATCGCACCCACCACCCCAAACGGGATAACCGACATAATAATCAAAGGCAATCCATAGGACTTAAGCGGTATAGCTAAGGCCGCATAAATCACTACCAGCACAACAGCAGCTCCCGTAAAAAGGCTCAGCATATTTTTTTGGCGCTGTTCGGTCTCACCGGTATATCGATATTTAACATCAGGGTAGCGTTGCAAGATACCCGGCAGAACATCTTTATCTAATGTGGCAATGACCGTAGCGGGTGAAACACTCACCTTATCCACATCAGCTTGCACATTAACCACTCGGCGTCGATCAATACGATTAATCGTGCTAACGCCCGTGCGTTCAATAGCCCTACCGACAACATTAAAGGGGATTTTACGCCCATCCGACAAGCTCACCCACATATTATGTAAAGTCTCTATACTGTTACGCTCCTGCTCAGGAAATCGAACATAAACTCTAACTTCATGTCGGCCTTGCTGTACACGCTGAACCTCAGCCCCAAAAAATGCCTGCCTTACCTGCCTAGCAAGTTCAGTTTGCCCCAATCCCAGAGCCTCACCTTGTTTGGTGATTTGCACATCAATTTCAGGCCCACCCGCATCAAAGGTATCTCGAATATCAAAGACGCCTTCAAACAACTGTAGCTGCTTGCGGATTTCTTCAGACGCTAGCCGCAACTGATCTAAATTTTGGCTCTGCAGTTCAATATCAATAGGGATCCCCGCATGACCCGCATTAGCGTCGATGGTAAAAGACTTAACCCCAGGCAGCACACCTATTTTATCACGCCACCATTTAGCCATTTCTACCGAGGTAATGCTGCGCTCGGTACTGTTGATTAACTCCACCGTAATATAGGCGCTGGTATCGGTATCAGAGAGGGTATAAATTTGCCTAACCACATCAACACTGGAGCCCGAAATCTCATGGTAGTGTTCATTTAATGCCATCGCTGCTTGTTCAACTCGGCTAGCATACTGATGGGTTAATTGATAAGCACTGCCCTGTGGCATTGTCATCGATACCGACATACTGTCTGATGGCACTGAAGGGAAAAAAACCTGCCGTACAATACCGGATTTAACAAAACCAACGGATAAAATTAACACCGCGATAAACACCGCCAAAGTGATATAACGATAGGCTAAAGCAACATCCAAAAAAGGCTGATATTGATTTTCAGCAAAAGATTTCATTTTAGTCGTACTAAAATATTGAGCCCGCTTAAAAAGCGCCGCAGGACTATAACCACTTGGTAACTCATCACGCCGCTGACGTTTAATGCGGATATTTTTTAAATGTGCGGGTAGTATTAATTTGGTTTCTATCAATGAAAACAGTAACGCAAAAATAATAACCGGTGCCATAACGCTAAAAAATCGAGCAATACCCTCTGTTGCCAGTACCAAAGGCATGAATGCAAAAATCGTGGTTAACACACCAAAGATGGTCGGTACCGCCACTCTTTTTACACCACGAATAATACTATTAATGCCGTCGTTTTCCTCTTCCAATTTGGCGTAGGCACTTTCGGCGGTGACAATGGCATCATCAACCAAAATACCCAACACTAAAATAAAACCAAATAACGAAACAATATTGATCGATAAGTTAATCGCACTTAGGTTCATTACAAACAGCGCGCCCAAAATACAAAAAGGCAAACCCATTACGACCCAAAAAGCCAACGACAACTCCAATAGCAGCGCTAAAAAAATCACCACTAAGACCATACCCTGAAAAGCAGATTTCAGCATCAGGTTGATACGGCTCTTTAAAATCTCGGTGCGATCACGCCAGTAACTAACCCCAATACCCTCGGGCAATTGCCGTTTTTTATCGGCCACATACTGCTTAACCGCCTCGCTAATCGCTAAAACATCCTGTTCACCCACTCTATCTACCCGCAGGGTAATACCATGGGTTTGATTGAGTTGGCTCAAAACGGGCTGGTCAGTAAAGCTATCACTCACCTGAGCAACATCACCCAACGTAATGCGAGTGCCATTCTCTCGAGTTAATAGCGTTAATACAGAAAACTCTTCGGCCGTATACGCTTGACCAATTGAGCGTAACGTCACCGAGCCACCGTCGGTGCGTAATTTACCCCCGGGTAAATCTCGCGACTGACTGCGGATCGCGGTCACAACTTCATCAAAAGTTAAGCCATATCGGTTTAACTCTGCATCTGAAAGCTCAATGCTGATTTCATAATCTCTGGCACCCACTAATTCAATTTGTGTAATCCCGGGTATAGCGAGTAAATCATCGCGAATATCGTCCGCTAATTTTTTTAGCGCATGCTCGTTTAAATCACCAAATAAGGTTAGATTAATCGCCCGAGTTCTAGAAAGGCGCTCTTCAATAATCGGCGGCTCTGAATCTAAAGGGAAAGATGAAATACCATCAACCCGTAACTTAATTTTGTTTAAGAAACCTGACATTTCTATACCCGGCTCTATCTCTACCGTAACAACGCCACCGCCTTCACTGGCTCTAGAATAAATTTTATCGATGCCAACCAGGTCTTGAATCTCTTCTTCTATTTTAACCAGGATGCCTTCCTCCACCTCTTCGGGAGAAGAGCCCGGATAAGGCACCGTAATGGTTAAAACCTCTGACGAAAAACTA
>JBNMPS010000018.1:0-27836 GCA_051277005.1 Pseudohongiellaceae bacterium | reverse complement strand
TGTGGTTAAGCATCAATATACAGCTGGGCATCATCATTTGCTGCCTCGGTTTGGCGGTCTTATTAGTGGTGCTACAACGCAAACCGCAACTGGCTACCGATAGTTTGTTAGGTATTTTATCTCACGGTAGTTTGGCTTTAGGTTTGGTGACCGTCGCTTTAATTGATGATGTGCGTTTAGATTTAAACGCTTACTTATTTGGTGATTTATTAGCGGTAAGCCAACAGGATTTATTATGGATAGGGGGCGTAAGTGCCGTACTCGCCATTACTCTTTGGCGCAACTGGAACCCACTGCTCGCTATCACGGTGCATCCAGAACTCGCCAAAGTTGAAGGATTACCCGTTGAGCGACTGCGCCTAATCCTCATGTTAATGATTGCCTTACTTGTCGCCATCGCCATGAAAGTGATTGGGGTCTTGTTGATAACCGCGCTGTTAATTATTCCCGCTGCGGCTAGCCGCAAGTTTGTTAAATCGCCAGAACAAATGGCATTATTGGCGGTTGTGATTGGCTGTATATCAGTAGTAGGGGGGTTGGGGTTATCCTTTAGTATAGATACGCCAGCGGGGCCTTCGATTGTAGTGTTTGCGATTGGTGTATTTGTTGTGGCAGGCGCTGTAGGTAAAATGTTTCGCTCTGCTGAACGCTGAATTATCTTTATGATGGCTTCCACCCCTTTACTACTGCATTTTTAGGTTTAATCAGCACTGCCGGGCTTTATTAAACCGTCAGAAATACCGTTAAAGATGACGCAAAACATCATGTCAAACCCGGCACAAAGCAACTATCGCTTTATGGGTTCTGGTTTATGTAGCTGAGAAACATTATTATCGGTCATGTGATGTACTCCTTGTTGGTTGTTGATCCGCCAAGATCAATCTATAGGATACGCTGCTACTTACTTTCCTCATACACCAGAAATGATCATACCTTAGCACTATTTAGTATTTACCAATGACTCCAAAGATGGATTTATTAAGGATATAGGTGATTGCCCGACGGATTGGCTTAGTTATGCGATATCTGGGATGAAGGGGTCGCTAAAGTAACTTTCGTTTTTGGCCATGGAGTCTCATTATAATTTCATTTTTTGATCCGTGTATCAACTCAGTACTCGCGGGGGTTTTACGGCAGCCTCCTTCGCCGGTATGACGTAAAGAAGAAATATGACTTAAGTGAGTGTCATTCGGGCCAGTAACAAATAAAACCCTTTGCTTTGCCCCTTATATTTTTTTAAAAAGAGAAACACTATGGCTAAAAATGGCGTTGTTGCCGGTATCGTAATCGGTATTATCATTGGCATTACTGCGGGTATTGTTTTCTCCAAAAATTACCTCATTAAAGATTTTGAAATTCGTCACATCCCCACACTCTCATTTGCTGACGGTGGTGTTTACTCAGGTCCAATCGATGCAGCGGGCTTAGCCAGCGGACAAGGACGCATGGAGTGGGGCAACGGTACTGTTTATACCGGTGCTTTTAAAGACGGTCTTTATCACGGCCTTGGTGTATTTGAGGATGCTACCGGGTTTCGCGTTGAAGGTGCCTATACCAAAGGAATCGCCAACGGTGAGGCTGTTATTAGTTATAACGATGGCTTGGTGTATCGTGGCAACGTTAGCGGTGATCTTTTTCAGGGGCAGGGCAAGCTCAGTTATCCTAACGGTGATTACTACGAAGGGGAGTTTCAAGCCGATAAGATAACGGGGCAAGGCCGCTGGGTAGCCAAAAACACGCATGTTTATAACGGCGGCGTTAAAGACGGTTTGTTCGAAGGGCAGGGTGAAATTGTTTATGAAAGTGGCGATAAATATATTGGCCAGTTTAAGGCCGGTCAATTTCATGGCCAAGGTATTTATGACGAGGAGGACGGGCGGGTTTATTCAGGTATATTTATTGAGGATGAATTTACTGGCCAAGGCAGCTATAAAAATATCAATGGCTATAACTATGTGGGACAGTTCAAAAATTGGCTGGGCACTGGCGAAGGTATAAGTACCGATAGCGATGGCAATCAATATAAGGGTACATTTGAAAATGGTAGCTTACACGGCGAGGGTGTTTATATTGGCCAAGGCCAATTGCGCTATGAGGGCACATTTAAAAACGGTAAGTATAATGGTGAAGGTTCACTCGTTGACGGTGATGGCAATCGTTATCAGGGCGAGTTCAGCTATGGCAGCATGCATGGTAAGGGAGAATATACCTACAACAAGCCGGTAGACGGGGTTACAGCTTTTAGCGGCACTTGGCGCAATGGGAAACTGGATACTGCCAGTAATGGATTGCAAGTCTATAGCCGCAACGAGCTTTCTGAATTTGCACTCTACAATCAAATACCATTGCTAGAAAAACAACTTGCTAAGGTTGCCTCTGGCGATAATAAGAAGATAGAACTCTATACCTTAGGGGTGGCAGCCTACGGCTCAGAAGAGGTGTTTACACGAGAACTGAATTTTATTGAAAACTACTTTGAGCAACATTTTGCTAACCAACCTCAACCGATTTATTTAGGTAATAGCCGCCGTAGTTTAGATAAGCGGCCGCTGGCCACTATCACCAGTGTTAAGCGCAGCCTGAGTACGCTCGCGGCTAAAATGAATGTTGATCAAGATATTCTATTCCTTTATATCACCAGCCACGGCTCCGAGGATAAAACCCTGTCTTTTGAGCAGAAGGGACTGTCTTTACCCGATCTTAGTGCCGATGAACTCGATACCCTATTGGACGAAAGTGGTATCAAGTGGAAGGTTGTGGTTATTTCCGCCTGTTATTCCGGCGGATTTATTGAAGTCTTAGAGGATGACCACACTTTGATTTTAACCTCAGCGGCCAGTGATAAAACCTCCTTTGGATGCTCTGATGATCGACTCTTCACTTATTTTGGCAAAGCCTTTTTTAAAGAGGCACTCCCCCAAGCGAACTCTTTTGTAGAGGCCTTTGATATGGCAGCGGCAATGATTAAAGACTGGGAAACTGAACAAGATATCACCGCCTCAAACCCACAAATCAGTAGTCCCAAATTAATCACCAGCTATTTGCAGCAGTGGCGAAAGCAACTTTATAGGGAAGCAAGCTTAGTGGCTGAGCTAGACGTTAAAATACAGCAACGTCAACAATAATTATTTTCCTGCTGGCTATAGAGGGGCGCGGAGTCATTTAAGAGTATGATGCCAGATATAAAATAATAACGGTAATAACAGGCTCTGAACTCTTTCAGGATGTTACGACGTAAAATCACATAAGGAGTACCAATGAATAATATAAAATATGCTGACTTTTGGGTTCGTGTAGGCGCATCAATAATAGACACTCTTCTTATGTTGATCATACTCGGCCCGGTATTAACGATGATTTACGGTCAAGAATATTGGCTTGGAGAATCGGTAGTTCATGGCGCATGGGATATTTTGTTAAACTATGCCTTACCTGCTGTGGCCATGATTTTATTTTGGGTATATAAATCTGCCACTCCAGGCAAAATGCTTTTTAAATTAGTAATTGTTGACTCAAACACGGGAGCAAAGGCCACCACGGGCCAACTCATAGGCCGTTATTTTGCTTATTATGTTTCTGCTATTCCGCTCTTGTTGGGCTTTATCTGGGTAAGCTTTGATAAGAAAAAACAGGGCTGGCACGACAAACTAGCAGGTACGGTAGTGGTGGTACGCAATAAGGCATGTGAACAAGATCAATTAGAAGTCTAGGCCTAGCAAGTGCTAGGCAACAAGCTAGGCTAGATTAAATTTTAGTAACTACTCTGAATAGTTACGGACAATACTGAGTAGTTACAATAATAATTAGATCAAAGGATGGAGTTATGTTTCTACGCTTCTTACACATTTTTTTGTTAACGCTTTTGCTGCCATGGGTTTCGCTGGCATCAACGACGCCATCAACCACAGCATCGGGTATCAAAGAGGGCTGGTCGTCTTGGGTAATAGAGAGGCACGACGATTATGATTGCCCATGGGAAGCTAGTACAAAGACAGAAAAGGCCTGTGTCTGGCCCGGTAAACTTACCTTAAGCCTGGTACAGAAAGGCCTCGATTTTAGCTACGATATAGAAGTGTTCTCTAAGGAGGCCCGCGTAGCCTTGCCCGGCAGCAACCTTCATTGGCCTACTAACGTTCGTGCCCTCGCCAAGTCTATTACTGTCATAGAATCGGGCAATAAACCCTACGTGATTCTAGCAAAGGGTAAACATACACTGAGCGGCCAATTTGGATGGCAACGTAAACCGGGATTTCTCACTGTTCCACAATCAATTGCCTTTGTTGATTTACAAAAGGCCGGTAAACTTTTAACGGTTAATCGCCAAAATAACCGTGTAATTTTTTCAAAAGTAAACGGTGACGCGGTTAAGACAAAGCGGGAAAGCATCAAGGTAAAAGTCTATCGTAAACTGATTGATTCTATCCCGATGTTTCTCGAAACACGCCTTGAGCTATCTGTCAGCGGTAAACCTCGTGAGATTCAGTTAGGTCAGCTCGTATGGGATGATTCGGAGGTGACCTCAGTAACCTCCAACATGCCTACTCGCATTGAAAAAAACGGCCATATCCGATTACAGCTAACCGCCGGCGAACATGAATTGGTGATACAGACACGCTTTAAAATCCCGCCCTCTACCCTGATGATGCAAAAAGTATCTGATGACTGGCCGAACGTTGAATATATTAGCTTTCAAGCCAACTCCAATATTAGGCAGGTAAAAATAACCGGTGCTATGAGTGTTGATACCAGCCAAATCGATTTACCTTATGAATATGCCAACTTACCTACGTATAAATTAACGCCCAGCACCTCCTTAATAATAACCACCCTGGTTAGAGGTGATGACTCACCCGCGACCAACCTATTAAAAATTTCGCGTAATCTTTGGTTAGCGTTTGATGGGCAGTCTATTACGGCTCAAGATGTGATTGAAGGCTCTATGAATAGCGGTTGGCGACTTGATGCATCAAAAGATACCACCATAGGCCGGGCAACGGTTGATGGCCAGCCGGTGCTAATAACGGATTATAACGGTAAGCAAGGTCTTGAAATTCGAAGCCCCAAAATAAATCTTAACGCCGTAACCTCGGTACAAGACTCGTCCTCGCTGTTTGCCACAGGCTGGGAAGCAAAGGCTGATAGCTACAATGCGACATTACACCTTCCTCCAGGCTGGCGAGTGATGAATGTAGGCGGTATTGAATCCGTTAGCGGCACCTGGATAGAAAAATGGGACCTTTGGGACATCTTTATATTGCTCATCGTGACAGCAGCCACCAGAAGGTTGTTTAATAATAAAGCTGCCGTGCTGGCCTTTATTACGGTTGTTACCTCTTATCATGAGCCCAGCTCGCCGCTACTGATCATACCGTTTCTATTAGCGTTACTGGCGTTATTGTCTGTTTCCAGCGGCAAGTTTAAAAGCTTCTTAAAAGGCTGGGCAATACTTTTATCCGTAAGCTTTATTGTGGTGATGATTTCGTTTGCTGTGGCCTCTTTCCGATTGGCTATTTACCCATCTTTGGAAAAATCACAACTCAGTCACTACAGCCAGCACCGAAACCAGCGATATGGCGCCCCGATGATGAATTCTAATCAAGACGCTTCATCTCACAGCGTTGAAACCAAAAGAACAAAGTTTCAACAATCTTCAGAACTCGAAGAGATAGCTATTCTCGGATCCAGAGCTAAACAAAGAAGCTTATATCAAGTGACCGAAAATGATCGTGTACAGACTGGACCCGGTTTACCTACCTGGGTGTGGAATACCGTTAAGCTGCGTAGCAAGAGCCCGGTTCTTCCAGATCAACAATTGAGCATTACTTATTGCCCTCCCGCCCTCACAGGGTTATGGCGGGTTACCAATGTGTTTCTAATTGGTTTTTTTGGATTGTTAGTCATGTTAAAACTGCTGCCTCATCTTAAGCCCAGCAAGTCATCTACTCATGATGATGAGCCTGCCAGCAATAGCTCTATCGCTAGCGTGATGGCGATTACGCTCGTTCTTGGAATGTCTTCAATGCTGCCGGCCACATCCGCCGTTGCTGAGGCATATCCTTCTGAGGCTTTACTGAAAGAGCTAGAAGCAAAAATAACCAAGGCCCCCATTTGTTTGCCTAACTGCTTATCACTCGACAATGGGCGGCTAACGATTAAAGGCAAAAAACTCGCTCTAACGTTTACCGCATATGCTCAGTCAAACGTGACCATGCATCTTCCGGTGCTGGCTGGCGAACTAAAACGATCGGTGATTATGCTCAATGGCGAAACGTCATTCACTGCCAGACAGAGTCGCGGCAAGCGATCAATGTTGCTAACCAAGGGCCACCATAAAATTGCACTTAACGGAATGTTAACCGGTGACAATGCCTCTATCACCTTACCTCATGCCATCCACAACTTTAAAGTGAGCTCTAAAGGCTGGCTGGTCGGGGGGCTGGTTGATGGTCGAGTCTTAAACAAAACGCTGTCACTGCAATCTACATCAAACTCGGTCAACACTAAAAAAGATACCCTGGTACTTGATCCCATTGCTGCCATCGTCAACATTAATCGAACGCTTATATTGGATAAAGAGTGGGTGATAAAAACCTCGATTAAGCGTATAGCCCCTAGTAAAGGCCCCATTTCTGTCAGTATTCCACTCTTACAAGGCGAGAAGGTTCTTAACAATAACTTCTCAATCGCTAATGATCACATTGCGATACAGCTAAAACATTCTCAAAACGTTGTTAGCTGGCAGTCAGCGATTGATCCTGTCGATAACATCATACTTGAAGCCGGGATCAGTGATAGTTATGTTGAAACTTGGAGAGTACAGCCTTCTTCTTTATGGCGATTGGAATACTCCGGTATACCTACCGTTAAAGAAGATAATGCCGTCAGCTCCTTGGAACCCTTTTGGATGCCCTGGCCGGGCGAAAAATTAGACGTTCGGATCAGTCGTCCGGAAGGTGTTAAGGGTGCAACTCACACCATCGAAAGCGCTAAGTTAAAATATACCTCAGGTGAGCGTGTTCAAAAATCAAAACTTAGCCTAGCAGTAAGAGCAAGTATGGGTGAAGAGTATACGTTTGCATTACCCGAAAAAGCCGAGATATTAAAGATTGATGTTGATGGTAAAAGCCTCAACATTCCCAACGCCGAATCAATAACCATACCCCTTAAGCCGGGTTTGCAAAATATCGTCGTTGATTTTCAGCAACAAAATACCGTTGGCTGGTCTGATACCACCCCTTTAATTAAGCTGCCAAGCGATTTAACCAATATTGAAATTAGCTTCTCACTTCCCTATGACCGGTGGCCGCTCTATTTTAACGGCCCAGCGATTGGGCCTGCTATGTTGTATTGGGGGATACTCGCCGTCATTATTATTTGCTCGTTTGCACTATTTTACGGAATGAAAAAAGCACGGTTAAATGTGCCTGTCACAATTATAGGTTGGCTTCTACTGGGTATAGGTTTATCTACCGTGAACCGTTATGGTTTACTGATCACCATCGCCTTTTTTGCGCTCATGGCTTACAGAAAAGATTATGTGAACCCCCTCGCGATGAAACGAAATCAGTTTAACCTTTTGCAAGTCTTCTTGGTCGTGGTCACGTTCTTTGCTGCAATATCCATTCTGTCAGCCATACCTATGGGGCTATTATCTAATCCCGATATGAAAGTGATTGGCAATGGTAGTTACTCCCACCTGTATAATTTTTATCAAGATAAAGCTGCAGCCGGAGAATTCCCAACAGCAACTGTTATCAGCCTACCCATGCTCGGTTACCGACTGATTATGATGCTGTGGTCACTGTGGTTAGCTTCTCGAATTATTAGCTGGAGTGGCTGGGGCTGGCAAGCCTTTAGTTCTAAAGCTGTATGGGTTTCAAAACCAAAATGATACTGCTAATGAAAGTATCATAATAATACCTGGTTATTTATACCGGGATGATGAGTAAGTAAGTATTTACATTCCGTATAATGCTCTTTATAATTCGGCTGAAAAATAATCCAACCCAAAGAGGGAACCATGAAAAAACTTCATTTTTTTACTGCCGCCGTCGCTTTTAGCGCATTATTCTCGGTTAATACTGTTTCGGCAGCTGTAGGCTTTAACCCCACTGTGGAAGACATCGACAGCAGCGCAACAGGATACAATTACGCGATTCAAACCGATTGCTTTGGTAGCTGCTGGGACACCATGGGTGGAGTGCCAATAACAGAGCTGTATCAAACTGATACCTTTTATCTTCCCTATTTTTCTGATGCTGGCATCACTGCTATTAATTCGCCATTAGACTGGTCTTATACTATTGAAGCCTCAAACGATATTTTTAACCTAGGTAATAGCGCCGGCGTTATTCACTGGTCTGCCTCGCCAGGAAATGAGCTCGCCCTATGGGACAACCTCAGCGGTTTCACCTACACAAGCTCTTTTTCAAGCTCTGTTACAGCACCGTTTAGACTTGACTACGTCGGTGGAGCACAACTCTTCGGCGATCTATCTATCCCTGCCTCACCTTTAGCGCTAGCGGCTGGTTTAATACCCATTGCTGCCGTACCTGAACCCGCATCAATATGGTTGTTTGGTTCTGCTTTGCTAGGTTTAGCGGGTTTCAGAAAGTTACGGGGTAGTAAATAGTCAATTTTACACTGCAATAACAAACCATGTTTTCAACTATTCGTTGTTAACTGTTTATAGTGCCGGAAGGGCGAATCGAAAACCCAAGCTCGTCAATACCAATGACTTACTCTGTCAGTTAGAGTTATTCCGGCAGATTATCCCCAAAAAGCTGTTCTAAACAATATCTAATGCTACGCATGTGGTGGCACAAACACGAATATCACAGCAGGGTGTTCGCTTGTGTATAGGCGGAATACATGCTTTTTTGCATCCTATCTACGACAAGAAAACGATCTTTGCCAATCACTGTTGGGATCTCCCGTTATTAAAACTACACCTTCCTTAATCCCGTAACGTGTCAATATGCGTTGGACACTTGCACGCAACAATCAGCCCCAGGGTCATGTCGGCATGCCTGAGCATCCCGCGAAGGCAGCCTGTGACAATAATGCGATCAAGACGTTGTCGACCCAACAATGTTATCGATAGGCGCCAATAACGTTAGCCATAACGGACCGCATAGTCGGTGCAAAATTCAGGGGAAAACGTAAGAATTTTATTTTGCTACGGTTGAATGGGCTATTTTAATATCATCTCACTCAGCGTGGGGATCAACCTTTTTGACCATCCCAGTGAGGCTATACAACAGGTGACAGCCGCTGAAACTTTTTAACTATTCCCTTTCTAATAGGTTATTCTCTACTTTGGCCTCACTTAAGAACACCGCACTTAATTTGTTCCATACTTAATTCAGGAGATTCATCATGTTCAGTCATATTTTTGTTGGTGCTAATGACGTTGAGGCATCGAAGGTTTTTTACGATGCCATTTTGGGCGAAATGGGTCATAAACCCGGTGTTATCGACGAAAAAGGGCGTTGTTTTTACTTTACCGATAGCGGTATTTTCGCCATTAGTAAGCCGGTCGATGGTGAGGCAGCCAGCCATGGCAACGGCAGCACGGTGGGCTTTGCAGCGGCAAGCCCTGCGATAGCTGATGCCTGGCATGTGGCAGGCGTCGCGAATGGCGGTACGGCCTGTGAAGACGAACCTGGCGTACGTGAAACAGCGCGGGGCCAGCTTTACCTCGCCTATTTACGCGATCCAGCAGGAAACAAAATTTGCGCGCTCCATAAAATCAGTTAATTCTGGCGTCAAATATTAGATCACAAAATTATTACATTCACCCTTAAAAATACCGGTTTTGCTGGCTTTTTAAACTTAATATCCAGCCCTATACATTGGCATAGTAATAGTGAACAATATGAGTAGTTCTGACCTTAAAAATGAATGGTGCCACCTGCAACAACAATTTGATAGTTATGAAAATTGTTCATTATTGATTAAGTTACTCAATATTACGCTAGTCGCTACCGCGTATTTTTTAAACAGCTTGAGTTTTTTTATTGGCTTTTTATTACTTATTTTATGGATGCAAGATGCTATTTGGAAGACGTTTCAATCACGCATTGAAACTCGTTTACTTCAGATTGAAAGTTCTTTGACTACAGAGGCCACAGTAGAGAATAATATTCAAGCCTACCAATTTAACACTCAATACCTGCAAAATCGCCCGGGCAGTATGGGGTTAATTAATGAGTATTTTCGACAAGCCATAAGGCCCACCATTGCCTTCCCTCATTGCATACTGCTATTCATCTTAGGGTTTGCACTTTTATTTTAGGCTGCTCAGCTTAGCTATATGCATTCATCTAAGGAATTGTAAACGTGAGCAATGGAATAATCGCCCACATCTGGTGCAACGGAGATTCAGATGCAGGCATCGAAGGCGTTGACACCAACCTCAACACTTGCCTGACTGAGTTTAAAGATGTTGATCACAGAAACACCGTTAGACACCAGCTAGAGAATTGCTTTAGCCAATTGTGGGAGCAACACGCCAAGGTATTATTTACCGATGAGTTCAGCGCTGGGTAATTTTTTGGCGGTAATTGTCGCTTATATTATTGCTAGCACTTAAGGCTACTATCAAATTTATTAACTCCATACTCTCTTAGACTATATTAGAAATCAGTAATGAATAAATCCGACAAAAAAATTGAAAATTTATTAGTAAAATCACTAACCGAGGTTTGTGAGACAACTCTTCATACGGTGGCGGGCTTTGAATGGATTACCCATTTTGTAAACTATAAACATTTCCCACAATCACTCTCTATCGTTTGTATATTTAATACTGAGGCTGAACTTCAACAAATATATACTTCAAAAAACGATATTTACCTTCACACACTCATTCAAGACAAGCTCAGTGCGGCTGGAATTAAATTAACGAATATTGATCAACATGTTAGTTTTGATACTGAAGAGGCCTGCACACGAGAGAATAATGGTAAGTGGAATGAACGCTTTAAACACTAGAGATAAATTAAGTCTGGCTGATTTTTGTGAAGCCTAAACGCTCTAGATTAGATCGCTTCTTGAGCAGTCACTTGTCGATTAAGCGAAAAGATGTCCGCTTGTTATTGGCACAGGGACGGGTGAAAGTTGACCACCGATGCGCTAACGATATTCAACAGTTAGTTGATGAATATACCCATGTGCAATTTGATGGTCAGGTTCTGCAAGATAAAACACCCAGTTACATCCAGATGTATAAACCCCAAGGTGTTGTAAGCGCAACCAAAGACCCAAAACACCGTACCGTTATTGACTTACTGCCGGCTGAGCATCCCGACAACTTGCATATTGTTGGCCGACTAGATTTGAATTCTACGGGTTTATTACTACTAACTAATGATGGCCGCTGGTCGCGCCGCATCAGTGAGCCTGGATCTCATATAAAGAAACGCTACTTAGTGACGTTGGATAACCCGGTGAGCCAGGTAGTTATCGATGTATTCGCTGAAGGTATTTATTTTTCTTTTGAAGATATCACTACTCGCCCCGTATCACTCTCACTGCTTGATAGCCATACTGCGGAAGTCATCCTGCAGGAAGGGCGTTATCATCAGATAAAACGTATGTTTGGCCACTTTCAAATCAAAGTATTAAGCTTGCATCGCACGGCGGTAGGAAATTTATTACTCGACTGTGACTTGGCTGAAGGGCAGAGCCGCCATTTAACCGCGCTTGAAGTCGCCTCTATTTTTGATCGAGACAATAAATAGCAGCTATAATATTATCGCAATAAATATATTTGGAGTTTGCACTAATGGACAGTACACACATTCTTTTCAGCTTATTATTTGGCTCTATCGGCTTCGGGTATTTTATTTACGGAAAAAAGCAATCGCATATGGTTGCTAAGTATACCGGTATTGCACTCATGATTTACCCGTATTTTATTTCTAACAAAACGATTTTAGTGATTGCCGGCGTTTTGTTATTACTAGCGCCTAAGTTTATAAAAGCCTAATGAGCTTAGGCTATATTGATTTTAACTAGCGATTTTCCCTAGCCAAGAGATAGACTGCCTATCGCAACAATAAATATTACTCGTACCAATAACGTATAGATTTATATGATTTTTTCATCATGGTTAAATTAAGTGGTGAACGGAAAAAACCAACATAGTGGCCTTGGGGATTAACAATTACCACATTACCACTATGATCTACCGAATAATTTTCACCACCGCCGGGCACTTTAACAAAGGGAATATTTAACTGTGTCGCAAAGCGATGAATATCCAAAAATTCGCCGGTTACTCCGACAAAGTCTTGGTGGAAAAACTTAACATACTGCTGCATCTTTTCTGGCGTATCACGAGCAGGATCTACCGACACTAGAATAACTTGTGTATCGTTTTCGTATTCACCGCCATCTTGCGCCTCATGAAATTGTTTGAGTTGCGCCATCGTTGTAGGACATATGTCAGGACAAAAGGTGAAACCAAAAAATATGAGTGACCATTTTCCTTCTAGAGTTTTTTCATTGAACTCGACTTTATCGCCTTGCAATAAAGAAAATGGACTTAAGGCTCTGGGACTATCAAACAAATAGACACCATTATTTTTTAACTCCTCTTTACTCAAAATAGGTGTGCGAGTTAAGCCGGTAATAAAGATAACTAAGATAAATCCTATAAATCCAATAACGCCAACAACAGTCAGTATTATTCCTTTTCTTTGTTCCTTTGTTCGTACCTTTTCTTCAGACATTAAAAAGTAACCTCTATAACTTTTATTACTGGAAATAAGTAATGATCTGCCAACATAATTAGATAAAGCATCATTAAATATAAAATAGAAAACTTAAACGTAGCCATCGGTGCATTAGGCTTATCACGCATAATTTGTATGGCCCAGTATAAAAAGACTAAACCTAAGACGCTTGCGCCAAACAAATATAACGGCCCACATAAACCTGTAGCAAAGGGTAATAGGGTAGCGGCGATTAATACCAAGGTATAAAGCATAATATGATAAGCGGTGTATTTAATACCGTGCGTCACTGGCAGCATGGGGATGCCTGCTTTAGCGTAATCATCTCGCCTATGTATAGCTAATGCCCAAAAATGGGGCGGTGTCCAAGCAAAAACGATTAACATCAGCAGTAGACCATGGCCATCAACACTGTTGGTAACGGCAACCCAACCCAGAAGCGGTGGTGCAGCACCAGGTAAACCGCCAATTACAATATTTTGGGGGGTGGCACGCTTTAACCAAAGGGTATAAACACCGGCGTAACCCACCAGTGAGAAAAAAGTTAACCAAGCGGTTAGCTGATTAATTTGGGTCAACAAAATACCCATACCCAAAATCGTTAAGATAGCAGCAAAGATTCCTGCACCCTTACGACTCACCCTGCCCTGTGCCACTGGCCGGTCATGAGTTCGAGCCATAATAATATCGATGCGTTGATCAACTAAGTGATTAATGACCGCGCCCGCTGCTGCACATAAGCCAATACCTACATTACCCAACACCATCACCTGCCAAGGTACGGAGGTTGATGTAGCCATTAACATCCCGATGGCAGAAGTGAGTAACATCAAGTACACCACGTTGGGCTTGGTTAACTCGTAATAGTCTGCCCACCTCGCGCCGCTTGCTGTCTTTGTATGTGTCTGTTCAGTTTCTTGTTGAATAGGGTCTGACATAATATGTATTTTTTATCGTTGCTAGCGAATTACTGACTCTGACAAGTCATCACTTTATGATTTAAGGTTACTAGGGTGAGCAATAAAAATGCTCCCCCCATGTTATGGGCTACGGCTATCGCTAATGGGAAGTGGTAAATAATATTCCCTAAACCCAACAATACTTGTAGGGCAAGTATTACCACAATGACTTTTGCCATCGTGTGCGTAGCCTTTGATTCTTTAATTCTAAATAACATGACTGCCAATAGGATTAAATAAATCGTTGTTATTATTGCACCCACTCGATGACTGAAGTGAATAGCGATACGTGATTCATTATCCATCGTACCGCCTAAATAATTGGGCCCTATGGATTGAAACACATCAAAACCATCTGCAAAATTCATGACAGGTAGCCATTCATTTTGACAAGTTGGTAATTCGGGGCAGGCAACTGCAGCGTAGTTTGAGGTTGTCCAGCCACCCAAGGCGACTTGGCAACTAACAATAATTAAACCGATCATTGCGACTTTTTTAAGTCCGGTGATTTTTTGATAGGCTACTTGTGGTACCCGCCACAGTTGATTGTTTAATCGCAATGTTAATAACCAATACAAACTAAACGTAGTAAAACCACCGAGTAAATGTGCAGTTACAATTTGTGGCCACAACTTTAACGTGACCGTCCACATACCAAACATACCCTGTAAAATAATAAACCCCAACATAAATAAGGGTAGTTTAAAGGGCTGCTCTTTACTACGATGCTTAAAGGCAAATACCACTAAGAAGATACTTATTAAGCCTAGTGCAGAAGCAAAATAGCGATGCACCATTTCAGGCCAGGTTTTATCATGTTCTACCGGCGTGTCAGGGAATAATTGGTTGGCTTTTTCTACATCGGTTGCACTCTCTGGCCAAAACATATGACCATAACAACCAGGCCAATCCGGACAACCTAAACCCGCATCGGCCAATCGTGTAAACGCGCCTAAGCCCAATACAAATATAGCCAGTATTGTGCCAAATAGAGCTAATTTAAATCCCGGCTTTCGGTTTTCTTGTTTATTGAAGAAATTCATTTTTATCTTCTAGGCTATTAATAGTTTGTCTGTTTATGCCGTACTTTTTTCGCTCTGGGCCTGCGAAGTGTATTGTTTGACGCCGCCCTTATTTTAATAAACGTTTCATATCCCTAATGACACTCTTACCTAAGTCATTCAGTGTCGTTTGCTGAACGTCTTCAGCACTGTAATACATCATCAACCAACCATTACTATCGACCACATAAAAACGATTCTCTGCTAACGTTTCAACGTTTGAGCCCGATAGTATTTTAGCCAAGGCTTGTTTGTCGACATGCACAACTTGTGTGCTCTTATATTCTTCAGCAAAACTCTGTTGTAGCTCATTACTAAGCTGTGAGTCTTGGTTGAAATACAGGCGCCTCACACGTGGCATCCGGCGCTCTAGTGAGTGATGAGTCTGACGACTGATATAAAGCATGCGTTCGCACACATCGTTACAAACACTACCTCCCACCACGACAAAGCTCCACTTGGCCTCAGGCGTCGTAAAATCGAAAGCTTCGCCATTTTGCTTCGTTAACCCCAATTCGTTTAACTGGATAGGCGGAGTAATTAATACACCATTATTAACGCCACCTAAGTCGAGCATTTTTTTATCGGCCATAAAGTACAGTGCCGTTGAGAGCAGTATTACCACAAGCGGTATCGCCACCATTATGATCAATATTTTTCGGCCACTGCCGGACTTAGTATTTTGAGTTGGTATTTGATCTGTCACAGGCTTATCTCTTGTCATTAAATCTTATCTGCCATTAATGGTTAGCTAGGATTTTCTCTGCTGCCATAACTGCCATAAATTAGTATTCGCCAATAGGGTAATTATGACGGCCATTGCTGCCATCGCAAACCACTGTACGGCGTACCCAGTATGTTTAGCGGGCGCGATATTGACCACCATCCAGTTTCGCTCTAGCATCCCCACTGAGTTTTCAGCTAACCGCACTGAGTAGGGAAACATATCTTGCTGCATTTCTTGTTGCAATCGATCAATGTCGATTGTTTGAACCCGCCTCGGCCACTGCTTATTGTTATCTTCACCTAGCTGCAGCATGCTGCCCTGAGGGATATACAACTCAGCAATTAAGCGCTGCTGCCCGGCCCGAGGCTCAGTGATAATGGGTAGGCTTAACCTAGCCCTATCACCTTTTATCCAACCTCGATTTACCCATACAATTTGTTGGGTTTTATTGAGCTTAAAGGCCGTTAGTATCTCATAACCAAAGCTGCCATGATAAATTTTGTTATCTAATAATACATTCCATTGAGGTAAATATTGGCCCTGCAAAAAAACCGGTTTATAACGCATTTGTTCAGGATTATTAAGTTCCGTAATGGCGACCGGCTGGCTGGCTGCCCGCTGCTTATAGAGTGCCTGTAGCTGACGTTTTTCGTCCGCTCTATCTAGTTGCCAAAAACCCAGCCATAGTAAACCTGGGAGCATTAACAGCGCTAGCGTTGTCGCTTTCCAATCGAGTTCTATTTTAAATGTTTGTTGAGTGTCTGCTGTAGCCATGACTGCTGGTGTATACTCTGGGCTAATTTATATCGGAGAATAAAAATGTGGTTAAAAGTCGTCATTATAATCTTATTAATTACCTTGTTCATTAGCTTGTTTACCGGCTTTGGGTTTTTAGTGAAAGACCAAGGCGCTAAGCGTAAAGATGGCCTGTGGAATTCTATCAGTGTTCGACTAGCAATTGCGGTTTTATTGATGGCTTTTACCACCTATGGTGTGCTGACAGGCCAATTAACTTCGCAAGCGCCTTGGGGGAAGGGTCCTACTCCTCAAAACATTCAGCCGAAGGCTGAATAGCTATCTGCTATAACAGATTGAATTTATTATTTTAATCATCATCACCTTAAAAAGTTCCATTCAATAAGGCACCGGTGCGATTTTTAACGTTGCCTCTATGCCTTATTCTTTAGAACTTATAACCAACATTTAGTCCTACCAATAAGCTAGTACCCGTTTCTTTCAATTTAGACATTGCGCCCTGGTTACTGTATTCATTCTCATATCTTTCAATCGCAAGGCTTGTAGTTACATTCCAGCCTGCTTGCCACTGCCAGCGATAACCTGCTCCAACACCATAATATGAACTTTCTTTTTCTTCAAAAAGGATTCCTTTCTCTCGCTCGTCGTATTCATCGATTGAATATCTGCCTAGATACCCGCCCAAAAAAACACTGTCACTATAGGGGTCTATAAAATACCGGTAAGCTAAGCGCCCCGGAAAGCCTAGACCAAAAGCATGGTTTCCATGCTGATATTCTATCCCTAACACACCAAGAAAGGGCGACACGCCTAATACAATATTCAAATGCGGATCATGTTCTGGCGACAATATATGCTTTTCGCCTGCTACCGCAGCACTAGCAAACCAATAAACTAAAACTGCTTTCAACATAAATTTCATAAACCTGCCTATTAACTGCCTTCACAAGCTGTTTTTTGTCATTTTTAAAATCAAGGCGTTCACCCTGCTTTGATTACAACTTTATACTTAGGAATCTTAATTTAACGCTATAAAAAAACGGCTGTAGCTTTCACTACAACCGTTTTTATTGTTCTAACGTTTGTTTACAAGATATAAACAAAGAACATCAAGAAGATCCAAACCACATCAACAAAGTGCCAATACCAAGCTGAAGCTTCAAAGCCGAAGTGATCATCTTTGGTAAAGTGACCAGACTTCATTGAACGCAACCACTGAACGGTTAGCATAATAGCCCCCATACAGACATGGAAACCATGGAAGCCTGTTAAGAGGAAAAACGTACTCCCATAAATCCCTGAACCTAATGTTAACCCAAGATCATTATAGGCCTCTTGATACTCAACCACTTGATAGCCCACAAACACAAAACCTAATACTAGGGTTATGCCTAACCACACATTAAACTTACTACGATGGTCTTCTTTTAAGGCATGATGGGCAAAGTGTAATGTAACCGAAGACGATAACAATATAATGGTATTGATTAAGGGAATGTGAGTCCAAGCAAGTGTGCCTGTTGCGCCTTTAAACGTACCGTTATTGGCAATAACTTGGCTACCAATACCCACTGCATCTTGCGGCGTGGTATTCATTGGCCAATTGTATTCAAATCCCGGCCATAACAAACCATTCATGCGCCCGCCTTCACCTTCACCCGCTAACCAGGGGCCAACTAAGTTGCGCACGTAGAATAATGTGCCAAATAGGACAAAGAAGAACATCACTTCTGAAAAGATGAACCATTGCATGCCGATAACATAAGAGCGTTTCAATTGAGCGCTATTCATGCCTGCACGATTTTCTATGATGGTGGTGCGAAACCACCAAAATAATACGGCCGCAAACGAAAACAACCCTACGGTGAAGTATGCTTTTGAATTAGTTGCAACATCCGGGTCACCCCATGATGGATGCATATCATTAATCATGCTGGCTGCGCCGAATAAAGTCAGGAACAAGGTGATACTGGCAAGAAACGCCAGTGGGCTGCTGTCCGGCACGTAATAGGCCTCGTGACCGTTATTGCTTTGAACTGTCATTTTTTTCTCCGTTTTGTCTTTTTTCTTTGCTCTTTTAAGCTTGAAAAAAGGCTCTTTCATTCTGCGCTTTAACTCTATTGGTTAAAACTATCTCAATGATTTATCTCATTGTTACCGTCGATGACTTCATCATCTCAGTAACATCAAAAATGGTATAAGACAGCGTTAGCGTTTTGATGTCTGCCGGTAAATCCCGGTCAACAATAAACTGCAAGGGCATTTCGGTTTCAGCACCGCCCGCTAAAGGCTGCTGCTCAAAACAAAAACACTCGGTTTTATGAAAATATTCCGTTGCCCGACCAGGGGTTAAACTAGGAATAGCCTGCGCAACCATATTATGTGCGCGAGGGTTTTTGGCATAAAAAACGGTGCTATTAACCGCACCCGGGTGAACTTTCATTTCGGTCACCGTGGGGCGAAATTCCCAAGGCATTTGGTCATTAATGGTGGCAACAAACTGCACGGTTACCATACGGCTTTCATCAACACCCGCATCAACCACTTCATACCTTCCGCCTGTTTTACCATTGATGCCCAGTTGCTCACACAGCACGTCATACAATGGCACCATCACCATGGGTACAAACAACAGCATACACCCCACCGCCGCTACCAATTTGGCAACGGTTTTAGTGATCGATTTTTGCTCTTGTTCGGCCATAATTTATCCTTTTAACTGCTACTTCACACTCGGTGGAGTCGTAAAGGTGTGGTACGGCGCAGGTGATGGAATTGTCCACTCTAGGCCTTCGGCACCTTCCCAGGTTTTATCTTCGGTTGCTGGCTTACCGGCTATTACCGTACGCAGTACGTTAAATAAGAATAGCAGCTGTGAAGCACCGTAAATAAATGCACCAATTGACGACATCATATTGAAGTCACTGAACTGTAATGCATAATCTGGAATACGACGAGGCATACCCGCCAACCCTAAGAAATGCTGAGGGAAGAAGGTTAAGTTAAAGCCAATAAATGAGATCCAGAAATGGGCTTTACCCATGCCTTCGTCATACATTTTACCGGTCCACTTAGGTAGCCAATAGTAAATTGCCGCTGACATGCTAAATACCGCACCCGCCACCATGACATAATGGAAGTGAGCAACAACAAAGTAGCTATCGTGGTATTGGAAATCCACAGGGGCAATTGATAACATTACGCCAGTGAAACCACCTATGGTAAACAGAAACACAAACCCTAAACAGAACAGCATTGGGGTTTCAAAGGTCATAGACCCTTGCCACATAGTGGTGATCCAATTAAATACCTTAACGCCTGTAGGCACCGCAATAAGCATGGTGGCGTACATAAAGAACAACTCACCGGCTAAGGGTATACCCACGGTATACATGTGGTGAACCCAAACGATAAACGACAGGAAGGCGATCGATGCAGTGGCGTAAACCATTGAGTCGTAACCAAATAATCGTTTGCGAGCAAAGGTTGGAATGATTTGAGACACCACACCAAATGCTGGCAGGATGATGATGTATACCTCGGGATGACCAAAGAACCAGAATATATGCTGGAACAGTACAGGGTCGCCACCACCGGCCGCGCTAAAGAACGAGGTACCGAAGTGGATATCCATCAACATCATAGTCACACAGGCCGCTAGTACTGGCATAACCGCTACCAATAAGAAGGCAGTGATTAACCAAGTCCATACGAAAAGTGGCATCTTCATATAGGTCATGCCTGGGGCACGCATATTCACGACAGTCGCGATTATGTTGATAGAGCCCATAATAGACGACAAGCCCATTAAGTGAACACCAAAAATAAAGAAGGTCACACTCGGCGGCGCATAAGTTGTTGATAGAGGGGCATAGAACGTCCAACCGAAGTTAGGCGCGCCGCCTTCCATAAACAATGATGAAGCCAACATAAGGAACGTAGGGGGTAGAATCCAGAAGCTCCAGTTGTTCATGCGTGGTAATGCCATATCTGGCGCACCGATCATCATAGGGATGAGCCAGTTCGCCAAACCCACAAACGAGGGCATGATGGCACCGAACACCATCACTAAGCCGTGCATGGTGGTCATTTGGTTGAAAAAGTTAGGATCGACAATTTGTAAACCCGGCTGGAACAATTCAGCACGAATTATCATGGCGAATGCACCGCCCATAATAAACATGGCAAAACTGAACCACAGGTACATCGAACCGATGTCTTTATGGTTGGTAGTGGTTATCCAACGTGTAAAGCCTTTAGCAGGCCCGTGATTTGCACTCATAGTGGCCTCCTATTTACCTTGCTTGAAGTTGTAGACATCGATTGGTTGAACGATATCGCCCATGTTGTTACCAAAAGCATTACGCTGGTAGGTAATAACTGCCGCCATCTCAACATCGTTTATTATTCCGCCGAAAGCTTGCATCATGGTGCCCGACACCCCGTTAACACCCACATCTAAGTGCCTCGCTAAATCTCCAGTAGCAACAGAACTACCAGCAATTGCAGGAATAGAAATAGCTGAATTTCCTTCACCTGCAGCACCATGGCAAGACGCGCAGTTTTTATCGTAAACCGTTTTACCCGATGCCATTTGCTCATCAAGGCTGAAGTTTTTACTCATTAGCTCTTTAATTTCAGCCGCTTGAGATCTTTTGCCGGCTAACCAAGTTTGGTACTCAGCCTCTTCAACCACATTCACCACAATGGGCATGTAGCCGTGATCTTTACCACACAACTCAGCACACTGGCCGCGGTAAACACCGGTTTTGATTGCTTTGGTCCAGGTTTCATTAATGAAACCAGGGATCGCATCACGCTTAACCGCTAAGGCGGGCACCCACCAAGAATGGATAACATCATTGGCAGTGATCAAGAAACGAACCTTTTTATTAACCGGAAGCACCATAGGCTCATCTACTTCTAATAAGTAGTGCTGGCCTTTGGGATCTTCGTTATAAATTTCAGTTTTGCTAGTACGCAGGTTACTGAAAAAGGAGACGTTTTCGCCGTTGGGGTCGAGATACTCATATTTCCACTTCCACTGATAGCCGGTAATCATCACGTCCAAATCGGCTTCGTCGGTGTCATACACCTCTAAAAGCGTCGTGGTAGCGGGGAAAGCGATCACAATTAAGATGATAAATGGCACAACAGTCCATGCAATCTCAACAGATGTGCTTTCGTGAAAATCAGCAGGCTTAGCGCCCAATGATTTGCGATGAGTAATAATTGAATACAACATCAGACCAAAAACCACGACGCCTATCCATACACAAACCCAAAAAACAGTCATATGTAAGTCGTAGATTTTAGCACCGAGGTCAGTAACGCCAGGCTCGAGGTTAATCTGCCAGCGTTGAGCTTCTTCAGCCCAGGCAGCTGTACCCAGCATGCTGAGTATCATCAGCACAGGACTAAGCGCTAGCTTTAAGAGCCGCTTCGCTTGTAAATGCATCTCCCGTGTCTCCATTAATTATTGTGAATATTGTTCGGCACTCGTCAAAGCAATAATGCAACAAATACAGCCATAGCCCCCGATAATACCAGAGCTTGCTACAGCCAGCTAAACGCTACGCGTATCACTGACCACCAAATATAAGAGATTAAACGACAACCACTTAGTGAATTAGTATCTTATCTATTGTTATTGGACGACTAAAACCCCCACTGTTAAAACCAGCAGAGCCCCAGCTCCACGAGTAACCGAAATGCGACAAAACGCCGCAATTATAGCGAGCTTTCTCAACCTAGGCCAAGCTAAACTGCGTATTATTATAGCCGCCAGCTCAATATTGACTGCATTTTCATTCAACTTATCCTAAAAATATACATATATGCACCTCCAGCGCCCACTAAACCACAAGATATGGACATTGGCATGGCCGATGATTATTTCCAATCTTTCTGTGCCTTTATTGGGTTTAGCCGACACCGCGATACTCGGGCACCTTGACTCTGCTCACTATTTAGCCGCTGTGGCCGTAGGTAGCAGTGTTTTATCCTTTTTATATTGGGGCTTTGGCTTTTTACGCATGGGCACCACCGGCTTTGCGGCTCAAGCTTTTGGAGCAGCTGACCACCAAGCGAGCCGACAACTAATGGCACAGAGCTTAATAATGGGGGCAGGGATTGGCTTTACTATTTTGCTGGCCAGCCCCTGGCTATTAAAACTTGGGCTTTACCTCGTTGAAGCACCCGAGTCAGCGCAAGCAGCGGCGCTAAGCTATAGCCAAATCCGAATTTTTAGTGCGCCAGCGGTGCTGATTAACTATGGCATCATCGGCTGGCTGATAGGCCACCACAATACCCGAGGGCCTTTGTACATAATGGTGTTTACCAACTGCCTCAACATTTTGCTCGATGTGATACTTGTTATTGGCTTAGATATGGGCAGCGATGGCGCAGCTTGGGCCACACTCGTCGCGGAATACTCAGGCTGCGGCTTGGCACTTTACATGCTGAGCCACCACTTAAAGCCTATGGGATGCAAAGTCCATTGGCCGAAATTAATGCGCTGGCAATCTTACCATTCACTATTAAAAATCAACCAACACCTATTCATACGAACCTTAGCGTTGCTGGCCAGCTTTGCCTTTTTCACCGCCCAAGGGGCTAACCAAGGAGAAACTATTCTCGCAGCCAATGCTATTCTTATGCAGCTGGTTTTATTGGCTTCATTTGGGATGGATGGCTTTACCCATGCCTCCGAGGCATTAATAGGTGAGGCTATCGGCCAAAAAAATCATCATACTTTTTTAAGCAATTGCTACGCCTGTGGACGCTGGGCCTTACTCATGGGCATAATCTTTAGCTCCAGCTTTTACCTTTTTGGCAATCCACTACTCGCTTTATTTAGCTCGATTCCTGAGGTGGTTAATACCGCACGAATCTATCTACCCTGGGTCATCGCTTTGCCGTTGTTAGCTATGGCTAGCTATTGGCTTGATGGTATTTTTATTGGTGCTACTCAATCAAAAGCTATGCAGTATTCCATGCTTTTTTCATCTGTGTTTATTTACCTGCCCTGCTGGTACCTCACTCAACATTGGAATAATCACGGCCTATGGCTTGCCTTTACTGCATTTAACGTTGCAAGAGGCATCAGCCTAGGTTTTTATTTTTTTCGCTATAACAAAACACAGTTTTGGTACACTTAGTTTTAAAAAGGGGACTTAATTCACAAAGCCCTATTAACTCACCTTTTTCACTAGCCAGCGCTTGGATTTGTACTAGCCTTAGTATTTTCTAACATTAGTTCTACGTGATTAAATCACCCTAATACATTATTCAAGGGAAAGCCGGTGAGTATTAAGGCTATACACGAAACCATCGCCATGGCCAAAATTCATGAGGCGAAAACTAATCACTTATCGCAGCTGTTAGAGCAACAGCTCTCTAGCGGCATGCACCTATCGATTAAGCTCCCTGAGAAAAATCCCACGGCGACGTTATTAGAATTTGTTACCGCCTACATTGAGCATGTGCCACAGTTCTTAGAAGCCGCTAGGGCCATTACTCAACAGGCCAATATTACTGATTATACAAAACCTTATTTTCAAGTAGCCGAAGATTACTTCTTAAAACCGCCAGAAATTGTTGCCGGCCATGTAGGCCTAGATGAATTGATGGATGAGGCCTATCTTGCCCATCGCTTAATCGAAGAAGTGAATGATAGGTTTATGGTAAAAACCGGCATCCCGCTCGTGCCGATGGACATGACTATGTCAAATCTAATTGTTCATAGCTTAATTGGTGAACCCTTTGCCAATGAGCTCGATGAAGCAGTAGAGTTCACTGTGCAAAGAGCGATGCTTAACGATCATATATACCAAAGCGAATCATTTTCCCATTATGCAGAGCAACACCGTAAGGACAACTGGGAAACTGAAAAAAAAGACTGGCCTTGTTTAACTGATACTTTGGCCATTGGCTTAGATTTTAGCCACAGCTAATATTAAACTGCGTGAGTTATCGGTAGTCGATAACATTATTTTTTGCTTTTAGGGTCCATTATGTTGACGATAGTAATTTCATCTTCATGCGCTAGCGGCTGTTCACCAACCCTAATCTGATTAACCCTTGTGGTGATCTCTTCAGCTTGACCATTCTCGTTCATTAAATCACTGTAACCACAACGAACGCACTCACGAACTTGCTGCTCTTGCTCATTGCGAAACATAACGAGCTTGTCCATTTCTGCGCAACGAGGACAGACTGCGCCAGCGACAAAACGTTTTACAATTTTTTCTGACATAAATTTCTACTTTTAATTCTCAGTGTGCTTTGTAGCGATTTTTCAATCAGTAGAGGAAAATACAACTATCAATATAATTAATAACTAAAACTATAAGGGCTAAACTATAGATGCCGGACCCGCCCGGCACGACAAGTTAAAACTAAGCGCCAATCCCACTATGCCTCAACAACGCATCCGTAGAAGGCTTACGCCCTCTAAACACTTCAAATAATTCCATTGGCTCTTTTGATCCACCCATTTCTAAAATATTTTCTAAAAACGACTGCCCTGTTTTGGCATTAAAAATACCTTCTTCTTCAAAACGCGAGAAAGCATCTGCGGATAATACTTCGGCCCACTTATAGCTGTAATAGCCTGCTGCATAACCACCGGCAAAAATATGAGTGAAGCTGTTTTGAAAACGGTTAAATTCTGGAATCTTATAGACGCCGGTTTTTTCTCTGACTTTATCCAACATATCTTGCACAGATAAAACATCGTCGTTTTGCATATGCAAGGTAAAATCAAATAGAGAAAACTCTACCTGTCTCATCATTTGCATACCCGATTGAAAGTTTTTAGCGGCTAGCATTTTCTCCAACAGTTGATTAGGCAGAGTCTCACCGGTTTGATAGTGGCCTGAGATAATCTCAATTGCCTCTTGTTCCCAGCACCAGTTTTCTAAAAACTGACTGGGTAGCTCTACCGCATCCCAAGCAACGCCATTAATACCCGAGACGCTGGCACAATCTATTTTCGTTAGCATATGATGTAAGCCATGACCAAACTCGTGAAATAGGGTAGTCACCTCGTTGTGCGTTAATAGCGAAGGGGTATCGGCTGTTGGCTGACTAAAATTGCAGGTTAAAAAGGCTACCGGGAGTTGCAGCTCACCACTTTCAGTCGTACGACGTGAACGGCAATCTGCCATCCAAGCGCCTCCGCGTTTATGTTCGCGGGCAAAAATATCTAAATAAAACTGTGCAATTAATTGACCATTCTTTTTAATCGTAAATAAACGAGCATCGTCGTGCCAGCCATCAAACGTTGCGTACTCTTCTATTTCAATATTAAATAAACGCTTAACGGTATCAAACATGCCTGCGATAACTTTATCAGCAGGGAAGTAAGGGCGAAGCTCTTCCTGCGAAAGATCATATTTTTCTACCCGCAGTTTTTCGCTGTAGTAGGGTACATCCCAAACATTGAGTTGCTCCGCGCCTTGTTGTTTGGAAAAAGCCTCTAATTCAGCATAATCTTGTTGTGCTATTTCAAAGGAGTGCTCGGCTAAGTTGTTTAAAAAGTCTAGCACTTGCTCCGTATTTTCGGCCATTTTGGTCGCCAGTGAACGCTCGGAATAATTATTGAAGCCCAATAATCCAGCTATTTCTTGCCGTAGTTTTAATGTTTCTTCAATCAGTTCACTGTTATCCCATTGATTACCTTCACCCTCTAGGGCAAGGCCTAACTCCGAGGCACGGGCCGTATAAGCACGGTAAAGCTCTTCGCGTAATTTAGTATTATCCGCGTATTGCATGGCGGGCAAATAAGCTGGTATATCTAAGCTAATCACATAGCCGTTCAATTCTTTTACTGCCGCCAATTGTTCGTACATGGCAATTGCTGTTTCTGGCACACCACTTAGCTCGGTGACATCTTCAATATGTTTATACCAACCGTGAGTGGCGTCTAAAACATTGTTTGAAATTTGTGTCCCTAACTCTGCTTGGCGTTTTTTAATCTCGGCAAAACGTTGCTTGGCTTCGCCCTCTAGCGCGATACCCGATAAAGTGAAATCGCGTAAGGCGTTACTGATGGTTTTTTGTTGCGCCGTATTTAAGGTTTGAAATTCTGTGCTGCTGGCCAGCTGCTGATAGGCTTGAAACAGCTCTTTATTCTGACCAATTTCTGTACTGTATTCGGTGAGCTTAGGCAAACAGGCGTTATAGACATCCCGCAGCTCATCGGAATTTTTTACCCCATTTAAATGGCTCACCGGCGACCAAAAGCTATTAATAGCATCATCACCGGCCTCCATGGGAGCAACTAAAGTCTGCCAAGTGGGTGTTTCACCTTTAATTTCCGCCAACAACAGCGCTATATTTTTTCGATTTGTCGCCAATAACTCATCCAGTGCGGGCTCAATCAAAGGTATTTTAAATTCAGAAAAAGGGGGCAGGGCGCTTGGCGCTAACAGAGTTTGGTGTGGCACAAAAAATTCTCATCTAATTAAATCATTAAGCCCGCTATTCTACGCCAGCATCTTCATTTACCATAGTGCCATATGTTAATGAGGCCTTGCTGTCGATTAAATTACTTGTCATTGCCAGAGAGCAAGAACCTGAAACTCTCGTGATAGGGCCGGATTCCCCACCTGTATAATAACAGCCAGCCCGTAGAACGCGGGGTGAACACTAGAAAATCAAACGTACTGGCTACATCTTACCCTGCTTGCCCAATACTACCGGCCTGGCAGAAACTAAAAATCACCTGTACATTAGCCGCTTAATCGCCGATAAATTGTAGCGGATCAGTCAGCCTGTTAAAGCTTCTCAGTCAATAACATTATCAGCCATAATCATTTTACCTAAACATTAGTAATAGTAGGTTCACCATGAGCAATATTCGTCCTTTTAAAAATATCACTCCCTTATTAGCCGAAGGTGTTTACGTTGACGATAGTGCCGTTGTGATTGGCGATGTACACATCGGCAAAAACAGCTCGGTGTGGCCACTGTGTGTGATACGCGGTGATGTCAACCATTGCCGTATTGGTGAAAACTGCAATATCCAAGATGGCACCGTTATACATCTATCCCGCCCACGCGTTGGCAGCCCTGATGGTTACCCAACCATATTGGGTAACAACGTTAGTATCGGCCACAAAGTAATGCTGCACGGCTGCACGATTGGTAATAATGTTTTGATTGGCATGGGGGCAATTGTATTGGATGGCGCGATAATTGAAGATGAGGTTTTAGTGGGCGCTGGGGCCTTAGTCGCTCCGGGTAAATGTTTAGAGAGTGGTTATTTATATTTGGGCACACCCACTAAAAAAGTGAGGCCTTTAAAGGATAGTGAGAGGGAGTTATTTACCTCGACCGCTGAGAATTATGTGCTGCTGAAGGATGAGTATTGATGCTAACATTTGTCATGCAGGGCTTGATCGCTATGTATTTTTTTAGACGAAATTTTTGTTAGCAAACCTTTATTTTTAGATTACGACCCTTTTGGGCGAGCCCACTTTATTTTCCTTGCCCATATATTGCAAACCATTTTAGATGCCTGCTTGTTTAATAATCTCCGGTTAGCAGTTCGTTATTCCACACACAACCACTCTGGGTGGGTCAGTTA
>JBNMPS010000017.1:0-28248 GCA_051277005.1 Pseudohongiellaceae bacterium | reverse complement strand
CAAGGGTAATAATTTACAACTGTTAACGGGTGCACAAGAACTACTCAATATTCACTTTTTTAAATAGGTCCGCTAACTCACACTCCACCATTTCAGCAAAGCTATCTAACAGATCGACATCATCCGCGCTGAAAGATCTGGGTTCATTATCAATAATGCACAGAGTACCCAACTTAAAACCGCCCACTGATCGCAATGGGCTACCGGCATAAAAACGAATATCAGGCGGGCCTGTAACCAAAGGATTATCGCTAAAGCGCTCATCCTTTAAAGTATTTTCAACCACGAACGTCTTTTCGCCCAAAATAGCGTGGCCACAAAACGAGATATCTCTTGGGGTTTGCTCGGCATCAAGACCACAACGAGACTTAAACCACTGCCTATCGGCATCGATCAAACTGACCTAAGCAATTGGCACTTTAAACGTCTTTTGAGCTAAGCGTGTAATGCGGTCAAAACGCTCATCCACATCACTATCCAGAATATCCAAGGCTATTAAATCCGCTAACCGCTGTGTTTCATTTTCTGGGATGTCAGGCTCTTTCATAGACTTCACTCATAAATAGGCCTCTATTACATTGGCCCACACCCATAATCATTGCTCAGAAAGTGTAATCTAACAAGCAAATGGGATTTCCACGCTAGTTTTAGTACAATTCCACCCTCTTTAGCCGCCACCTCTTTTTTGGCACTAACCCGTTTAAAGGATTCATCCGTGAAAGCACTGTTTATCATTTGCCAATACATCGTTCCTCAACATTTACTTTCACGCCTAGTGGGCCATATTGCAGAATGCCAATGGCCCTGGGTTAAAAATACCTTTATCACACAGTTCATCGCTAAGTATGGCGTTAATATGGCAGAAGCTGCCGACTCTGAGCCGTTAAACTACGCCAACTTCAATGCCTTCTTTACTCGCGCATTACAAGAAGATGCCCGCCCTATCGTCGAAGGTGACAACACTATAGCCTGCCCAGCCGATGGATCCATTAGTCAATTGGGGGATATTAGGGAAGGTCGTATATTTCAAGCCAAGGGCCAAAGCTACAGCCTACTAGAACTCTTAGGCGGTGACGTAGACATCGCGCAGCAGTTTGAAGAAGGTAAATTCGCAACGGTTTATTTATCGCCCAAAGACTATCATCGAGTCCATATGCCGATGACTGGCACGCTTCGCTCCATGACGTATGTGCCCGGCGATTTATTTTCGGTTAATGGCACCACCGCCGATAACGTACCTCGCCTATTCGCTCGAAATGAACGTGCCGTGTGCATTTTTGATACCGAAGCCGGCCCCATGGCCGTAGTGCTAGTGGGCGCTATGATCGTCGCCGGTATAGAAACCGTTTGGGCAGGACAAGTCGCTCCTATTAAACGTCAAATCCAAACCCACAACTATCAACAAAAAGAGCAAGAGAGCATACGCCTGGAAAAAGGTGAGGAGATGGGGCGCTTTAAACTAGGCTCTACCGCTATTGTGGTTTTCGCCAAAGACGCAATGGACTGGGATGATAAATTCTCAGCTGACTTCCCGACTGTAATGGGCGAAAAGTTGGGCGAAGTAATTTCAAGCTAAACATTACCTTTAGCCTCTACCCTTGGGCATAAACAGTGGCTGAACTCACTGAACTACAATATGGCCTTATCGCCTTGATATTTATCTGGAGCGGCTTCGTTCGCTCTGGGCTAGGATTTGGCGGAGCTGTTTTATCACTACCTTTTTTATTATTTATTCATAACGATCCGTTAATATTTCTGCCTACCATCTCAGTACACTTGCTGATTTTTTCTGCCCTTACCCTTTGGCAAGATCAAAAAAAATCAAAACAAGCCGAGTACGCAACACACAGCAGCTCCGTAGATTGGATTTATTTACGTAAAGCTCTAGGCATTATGATAGTGCCAAAGTTAGTTGGGGTATTTGGTTTAATCACCCTGCCTGCAACCATACTCAGCGGCATCATTTTTATTATTATTGCCTTTTACGCCCTTAGCTATCTATGTAATCGCCCCTTTAGCAGCAATAATCGCTGGCTAGATATTTTCTTTTTATGCTTAGGAGGCTATATAAGCGGCACCTCACTGATTGGCGCGCCACTGATTATTGTGGCTTTTATTAATCACGTCGCAAAAGAACAACTGCGCAACACATTGTTTGCCCTATGGTTTATTTTAGTCAGCATTAAAATGGCCGCCTTTATTTATGCGGAGGTAGATTTACAGCTTATTCATCATATTTGGCTATTGCCCTGCGCGGGTGCTGGGCATTGGCTGGGGTTAAAGCTTCACAACAAGATAATTGAAGCCGAATCCGATAAGTTTTTCAGAATCGTAGGGGCTGCCCTATTGGTTATTAGCGTTCTAGGCTTAAGGCAAATATTTGTATGAGCTGGATAAAAACACTACATCTGTGCTGAGTGGCACTGTCGTTTGGCGGATTTTTTATTCGCGGCATTTGGATGATAAAACAGTCACCTATGTTGCAAGAACGCTGGGTGAAAATCGCACCGCATATTATAGACTCTTTATTATTAGCTAGCGCTATCATCATGGCCGCACAATGGCATTTATCACCTTTAGAACAACCGTGGTTAGCGGCAAAAATTATCGCCCTACTCATGTATGTTTTTTTGGGAACCATTGCCTTAAAAAGAGGCAAAAGTCTAAATATTAGAATAGCGGCCTGGATTGCAGCACTAGTGACTTTTGGCTATATCGTTGGCGTCGCCTTTAGCAAATCGCCATTTTTCTTTTTATTTTGGCCTCTTTAATTAATCATCCTTAATTAACTAATAAACTCTACGCTTTCTCACTACTAAAACTGATTACATTTTTTATTTTATTTTCATTCATTGCCAGCATTATTAAGCGATCAAACCCTAAAGCTACACCCGCACATTCAGGCAGGCCATATTCTAACGCGGTAAGTAAAAAAACATCACTCGCCATTACAGGCTGATTCAATGCTTTACGCAATCGCTGTTCTTGCTGAAAACGTTTTTTTTGCTCGGCACTATCGGTCAACTCAAAATAACCATTAGCCAGCTCCACACCCCTTACGTACAGCTCAAAACGCTGGGCCACCGGATCACCCTGATCATTGATAGCAACCTTGGCTAAGGCCGCCTGAGAAACGGGATAATCGTAAATAAATTCTGGTTGTTCAAAACCCAACTTAGGCTCTATCACTTCAGCAATTAACAAGTTCAACCAATCATCACAATTATCACTTTTCATCTGTATATCGACATGCTGTCTGGCTATAGCTTCTAGTCTTTTAGCACTGGCTTGATGCGGATTGATTGATAAATACTTTTCAAATACATATCTATATGAACGCGGCTTAGCTTCAGGAGTTTTTAATACCTGCATCAATAAATCAGAGACTTCATTCATCAACTGAAAATGATCAAACCCCGGCCGATACCATTCCAGCATAGTGAATTCAGCATTATGTCGAGTAGATTGCTCCCCCCCGCGAAAAGCTTTACACAATTGATAAATAGGGCCACTACCCGCCGCCAATAAACGTTTCATGGCGTACTCGGGGGAGCTTTGTAGATAATAGGGGTGTTCCCCGCCGAGAGGGTTATCTGCTGACATTATCGCCATGTAAGGGTCGGTTACTGCATAGCGACACAGCAAAGGGGTTTCCACCTCCAACACCTGCCTGTCCGCAAAAAACTGCCGGACTTGCATTAAGTATTGAGCGCGTGACTGCAGATTGGAAATAGAGGCTGTGGGCTGCCAAGAAGACATAATCAATTAAACAAAATAAGAAAAGAAAAGGCCCTGCATCAATCAACAGGGCCTGAATATCATTAGGATTTTGCGCGGCTAACGTATTCACCACTGCGAGTATCTATCTTTAATATCTCACCGATATTGATAAATAATGGCACCCGCACAACAGCACCCGTCGACAATGTCGCCGGTTTGCTACCACCTTGGGCGGTATCACCTTTTTCACCTGGATCAGTGTCGGTCACCTCCAAATCAACAAAGTTGGGTACTTGTACCGCCAAAGGCGCACCGTTAAATAGAGTCACCTCGCACTTATCTTGCTCTTTTAACCAATTCTTTACGTCGGCAACTGCGGTAGCGTCAGCTTGATGCTGCTCAAACGTATCTGGCTCCATAAAATGCCAAAACTCACCATCGTTGTAGAGGTACTCGGCCTCTATATCCATCACGTCGGCACCTTCAAGCTTCTCGCCAGACTTTAACGAACGCTCCCATACACGGCCGGTTCTAAGGTTACGAAACTTAACACGACTAAAAGCCTGGCCTTTACCGGGGCGAACAAACTCATTTTCAAGAATAGTGCAGGGGTCACCCTCCAGCATGAGTTTAAGACCGTTTTTGAATTCGTTGGTAGAGTATGTTGCCATCGTGCCGCCCTTTCTATAATTATAGATTGCCAGTAAGCCACTGCTTTATAAAGACTTACTAGTGTTATCCTAGTATTGATCCAATTTCACACCAGTCTCAAACCAGTGAAAACCGACCCTAATCATGGTCACTCAGATTGTTATCCCATTTCTGCCTTAATACACTAAGTGGAATATACAGAAGAATAAGTGACCCTAACAACCACTAAGGCTATCGAGTTAGGGATCGATCATACAGGAGTATTGCATTGAATTTAACCGAAGCTATTAGACGACAATTAACTTGGCCGCACGGATTGCCCCACTAAAAATGGCACTACTTAGGTAGTATTACCTCACCTAAAATCACACTACTTTAATGATAATTAGGCGATCGTACCAAGCATGACACCTTCAAGTATCGCCAGCTCGGAGGGCTTCATGTACGCACGAATAAAGACTCTCTAAGAGGAGAGTCGCTCAAGCGTTATACCGAGGATGTAAAACAAACGGTGTAACTGCCCGCTTTAAATATGAGGAGCCAATTGCTCCTCAAACTCAATCATAAAACGATTTAACGCAGGTATCCAGTCCCTAGTCAGCATCGTTCATTTTTTAGACGCTGACTCAATCGCTAAAAAGACGACTTTCAGTGCGCATCAGAGAATTTAAAAACAATTGTGTAACTGCTCGTTATCTCATCCATTTCACTAAACAAAAGACACAAAAAACCCCACTCGGAGGCGGGGTCATTTATAAAAAGTATCTATTTTAGGCTACTCGTCGTCCTGCTTCTACTTCTGTCTCACAGAAAAAGCTCAATTCTTTTGCCTCATCTCCCATCTCATGTAGAGCTTTCTTAAGGGAGCTGGCCATAAATTCTTCAAGCAAATCAATTTGTTGCTTGGTTTCAACACTTAAAACTTCCATTTCATACTCCTCGCATTCACATATTTACTTATTTATTTTTATAGTCATATTTTCAAAGAAATGCAGTCTATACAAAAAACAACATACATTCCAATACTTAATATGGCCTATTTCTTGGTAATTTCAAGCCATCCGCCTACATTTTCAAAGTGTACGTTCAAGCCTGCCTTAGTAGCTGGGTCTGCCTCTAACTCGCGCTTAAATATCATAAATATATCTATATCAACTTGCTTATTGCCCCAAACTTTAATCTTGCCGGCCATCATCTCACCGTAGATAAGTCCTACAACCTTAGACAAGCCAAAAGCTATAACGCTCCCTATTTTTTCACGACGATCAAACTGGGTATCTCCCACTCTCTCCTCAAACCTTAAATCCAGTAAGGGAGAAGTACGCATACCCAATACTTTAACCCATGAATCAGGGCTTTTAGGTAGAGCGTGAACAATATCAAACATAGCAATTGCAGCTTCTGATTCGTCACTAATCACTACATATGTGTATGAATTCAACTCTACTGCATTACCCTGTAGTCTAGACTCAGCAGCCTCTATAAACTGATAGTAACCATTAGGGTTAAATGTGACATCATCAAGAAGCGCGACCCATTCTGATTTTGTGGCCTCAAGATTTTCCATTGTTAACTTTTCAAACTTATACTTCATACTATCTCCATGGTGTAATTATTATCTTCAATGTTATACGTGCTATGTAGCTCTCCTACCACAAGGTACAATACGTGAGAATACTGGTCACTCATGGGGCACTCACTAACCTAGCCACCCTACAAGCCTTTAATTAAGAGGCAACAACGATTCGTTGGTAGAGTATGTTGCCATCAGTGATTCTGCCTATTAAATAAATATTTGGTAACGCTAACTCATTGTTAGCAAAAATTTTTTCTTATATTAGTAATGTTTAGCTCGCTTTTATCTCAGTGCTGAACCCGGCATAACCAAGCGCCTTTTAGCGTCACTATCTTGCTGATAGCTATTCTCTATCCGTACAGTTAGCTCTAACGACCCGTCATTTGGGCCAACGCATACCAAGACACCTATTGTTCTTGGCGACTATACAGGAGCGTGACCTTGAATTTAACTGAAGTAACGGTATCTAATTGGCTATTTTACAAACGTAAGCGCGGTGACTCCATCCGCCCCCCAAAGCCATACGGCCCCAACTGAGAAATAGCCGGGCCACGCAGCAATTCACAACACTGTTCACCACTATATTGCATATAACACCCTATTCATTGCTAGAATAGGCAATATTACTACCCTCATAGCTCTTTAAATAAGATTCAATGACACCAATGACTCCGCACACTGACCTGATTTGGCAGACCAAAAGCCATGAAACCCTTGATTGGCAGCAAGGCTTGAAGGAAGTAGTGCGCAACCCAGATGAGCTCTTTGAGTTGTTACAGTTAAACGCGGAGGATATCCCCATCCGACTCGCGGCCTGCAAAGATTTCGCCTTAAAAGTGCCTCGCGGGTTTGTAACTAAAATGGAGGTTGGCAACTGGAATGACCCACTACTGCAGCAAGTATTACCTCAAGGTGCTGAACTGGCAGAGCAACCCGGCTTTATTAACGACCCGCTGCAAGAAGTGCGCAGCAACCCCCAACCCGGCTTGATACACAAATATCAAGGTAGAGTTTTGCTAATTGTTAGTGGCGGCTGCGCGATTAACTGTCGCTATTGTTTTAGACGCCACTTTCCCTACGGTGACAACAACCCCAGCCGCCAACAGTGGCAGGAAAGTTTAAACTACATTGCAGAGGACGACAGTATCCACGAAGTCATTCTGAGTGGCGGAGACCCGCTAGTGGCTAGCGATAAACAATTAGCTGAGCTCATCCAGCTGATCGAAGCCATACCCCATGTTCAAACGCTGCGCATCCACAGCCGACTGCCATTGGTAATTCCAGAGCGTATCACCTCAGCTTTTACCAATATATTGAGCAGCTCTCGCCTAAAAAGTGTTTTTGTCATCCACTGTAACCATGCCAATGAACTTGATGGCAAAGTAGAACAAGCCCTGTTAAAGCTTCAATCAGTGGGCTGCACCCTGCTAAACCAATCCGTACTGCTAGCCGGCATCAACGACAATTCAGCCGTATTAAAGGCATTAAGCGAAAAACTATTCAAATACGGAGTGCTGCCGTATTATTTACACATGCTGGACAAAGTGAGAGGCGCCGCCCATTTTGATGTTACTGAGGACGCTGCCATCGAGATTGTGGAGCAGTTAAGAATTAGCTTGCCCGGTTATTTGGTGCCTAAGTTGGTGAGGGAATCACCTGATGCGGGATCAAAAGTCCCTATTTAGTCTAAAACTCCAGTTTAACCCCCCAAACCATTGTTCCTTCTACATAAATATCAACACGTTACGGAACTCTGCTACACTTCAGACTCACCCCAATATTTAAGCATAAAACCAACAACGTTTAAGCGTAAACCAACTACGGCTCTCTATGAGTAACGAAGGACAAATTAGACTTCGAATTCCGCGACAGGATCTAGAAAACTCCAGTTTTTTTGTCTGCAAGGAACAAGCAGTTATCGAATGGGTATCGCGTCTACCCAAAGCCAATATTGGCCAAACCACCAGGCAGCTGTTTCAGGCATTGTCTGAGTTCAACCGTGTTCGTCTGTTACCCGGAGAAAGACTAAAGATTTTAGAGCAGCTGCGCGAGCAAATCCATTTTGTCAGCCGCTCACTAAGCAAGCACTACCTGAATCAACCGATTATTCTGTCGTCACAAGCACTACAAGTTGTCAGCCTCAGCCGTACTATTCACCTACAATTAACGATGGGATACACCATTGTTGCCAGCCATGCGTCGGTTTTAGGTAAGCGAATTGTGGGGGGCAGACCCGATCAAGTTATCGCCAAAGCGCTATACCGGGCAACAACTGAGCTGACCCTTAATTTAATTAGAAATTATCAGCTGTACGAGTCTGCCGACAAATCATTGTGGTTACAGCTGCATCAATTTTATGCCTTAGCCCGACAACACAACGCTCTGAATATAAATATTAAAGACAGCGAAATAGACGACGGCACAGTGAATACCGCCTATATTCGCGCCCTGTTATTAGGCGCCTCTAAGCCCAAACAATTGCGGCAAGAAGACCTTAAACAATTACTACCCCCCCTTACTCACTGGAGCGAATTCTGCTCGTTAGATGCCGTTGACACAGAGACCCTTTTTGTTATCAACCCTTTGGCAAGTACCCCCCCTTTATACAGGGAGGCTTACTCCTCAGCCATAGACTCTAAATGGCTAGGGCTTAACACCGACCCTCTTATTCATCATTTAGAAAGCCTAAAGGAAAATCAGCACAGCACCCTCACCTTCAGTGATGGCAAGTTCTCGATCTCTAATGATTTACTTGGTCATATCGTATTAGCTTGGAGTGAGATGAGTAAGCGCACCTTTATGCGCTTAGAAAACACTGACACCCTCAACCTTAGTGTCGGTTTAAGCGCAACCCACCACTTTGCTTCTGGTGAGTTGAGTCTTGAAGCACTGCTATCGGATGATTCAGCCTCTATCGTGATGGACAAAACCAACCCGTTTATGCGCCCGCCTACACATAAAGCTAGGCACAAAGACGTTTGGGACAGCCCCTATGACGCAAATACTGGGCAGACTAACGTTGCCTTAGAATCGATTAATTACCATATTCGCAAAGACACCGCTGGTGATATTGATACCTCCAAGTATCGCAATTTCAACGTCAATGCCGTTAATGCCAGCCCCAAGGGCTATTGTGTAAAATGGCCCGAAGATAACCCTGCTACCATTAAAGCGGGCGAAATCATTGGTATCCAAGAAGCCCACAGCCATAGCTGGAACATCGGTGTTATTCGCTGGATAGATCACCAGCCCGAAATTAACACCCAATTAGGTCTAGAGCTTATCAGCCCAACCGCCTCTCCCTATGGTGCCCGTATCGTTCGCAAAACCGGCTCCCAAGGGGATTACTTACGCGTGCTTGTGTTACCCAAAATGTCAGCCACCAACACCCCCGTCACGCTGATTACCCCTCGGGTACCCTTTAAAGAAGGGCAAAAAGTTGTATTGAATCAGCAGGGTACCGAAGTGCAAATCCAACTAACTAAAAAACTAAACGAAACCGGCGCCTATAACCGTTTTGAATTTAGAAAAATTACCGCAATTTCTTCACCCACTAACAAATCAAAGCCATCGCCTACCAAACCCGATGAAGGCTTTGATTCTCTATGGAACAATTTGTAATCCGTTATCCAGTAATGGCTTTAAATATGTCACATATTTTTTCTTAAGTACTTTGTGAATACGCTACTCTTAAAGGATAATGGTTTATTTAATTTTGGCTTACCTGACTTATGGCAAGAAAAAGTACAATCAAGCTACTGCTGGTCAACGAATCCGATAATGCCGGCGAACATTTAGTCAGCATGTTTCGCAACGCCGGACGTGTTGCCAGAGCCAGCCGAGCTGCCTCAGCGGAAGAGCTGTATAGTGCCCTCAAGGGTTCGAATGAATGGGATTTATTAATTATTGATGACCACCATCCAGAAATTAAACCCGAGCAATGCCTAGCACAGCGAAAAAAATACGGGGTTGATATTCCAGCCATCGTTATTCGCGAAAACTGTAACAATCTTGTCGAACTATTTGACGCTGGCGCCAGCGACGTAATTGACCCCAGTGATGAACCAAGGATTTGCTGCTCGGCGTTTAGAGAAGTCGATCACTACACCCTTGTTCGCAATAATAAACTATTAGCCGAGCAACTTGCTGACGCCGAAGAGCGTTGTGAGATGCTACTTAATCAATCTCAAGACGCCATTGCTTACTTATCCGACGGAATGATGGTTGGCAACAACCGACTGTTTGCTGACGCCTTTGGCTATGCGGATATGGACGACTTAGACTGCCTCCCCGTTATCGACATGATTGCCGATAAAGATCAGGATAAGTTTAAAGGCTTATTAAAAGCGCAATTGCGCAGTACTGAAACGACTCAATTTAGCTTTACAGGCATTAAAGAAAACGGCGACACTTTTGACAGCCAAATCCAGCTGAGTAGCGCCACTTACGATGACGAGACCTGTATTCAACTAACGATTGTCGCAAAATCTAACAGTAGCGAAGGCTCAGGCAGTAGCGACCACGATCCAGCCACGGGCTTATACAGCCATAATTATTTTATCAGCGAGCTAGATTCACATATTAAACAGGCGTCTGCCGGCACCACGACCAGCTCGGCCATGCTAATTTCTATCGACCAATTTGATGTTCTTCGCAAACGCATCGGTATTTCCGGTACTGAGATCGTTATTGCTGAGCTTGCCAGGCTGATCCAAGGCCTTAGTCAACAAGAAAGCTGCCTAGCCCACTACTGTGATGATGGCTTTACTGTGTTACTACCGGATACCGGATCTAAAAAAGCATTGATCTGCGCTCAACAATATTGCCAAAAAATTGAAAAAAACATTATTGATGTCAACGGCCAATCAATCCAGTGCACCGTTAGTATTGGGGTGGTGACTTTAGACGGCAAAGTAACCGACTCGATGCGTATTATTGATGGTTGCTATGAAGCCTGTGACATGATTCGCGTAGATGCCGATAACAACGGCATCGGAAATGGCGCTAAAGCTTACACGCTCGAACGAGAACGCAAAGTGTTAGGGAATGCGGCCGGCGGAGAAGATATCGATCAAATGCTGGCAGAAGCGATAGAAGACCAACACTTCTCACTTTTATTCCACCCCATTGTCAGCTTGCGCGGCAGCTCGGGTGATCATTATGAAGTGCTAGTCAATTACACCGACGAAAATGAAAAAATGGTTAGCGCCAATGAATTTTTAAGTGGCCTAAGTGTTCAAGGCACTAACACCCGCTTAGACAAGTGGATTATATTAGAGGCGACCAAGCGACTTTCAGCCGAGCGCGACAAAAACCAAGATATACGCCTACTCATCAACTTAACCGCCAACGCTTTGCACGATAAGGGTTTAATCCCATGGTTAAGCGTGGCCTTAAAAGCCGGTGGCATTCCCGCCGAAGCTATTGCCTTCCAATTTACTGAAGATGACCTAAACAACCACTTAACAGCCGCCATTAGCTTTGCAGGAACACTGCGCAAAGCGGGCTGTAGAATGTCCATTACCCGTTTCGGCAGTGGTAATGATCCCATAAAATTACTAAAACATATTAACGCTAATTTTGTTCGTCTTAGTAACGCTTATGCCGAGCAGTTGCAAAATAGCAGTGACACCGAGCCACTAAAAGCATTAGTGGCCAGCATTAACGAAAATAGCAGCAAGGCTATTATCCCTGAAATTCAAAACCCCTCTGCCCTGGCCGTTTTATGGCAGATAGGCGCGGACTTCATTCAAGGTGACTACCTCGCAGCACCAAGCGCCACAATGGATCACGAGTTTACCGATATTGCATAAAAACAGCATAACAAGGCGTGTAAATCAGTTTACTCACTATCGCCAGCGTAGCGCTCACCAATCCCTAGTAAATACAAAATACCATCCAAACCCAAGGTTGAAATAGATTGTTTAGCCGACTCTTTCACCAAAGGTTTGGCGCGAAAGGCAATGCCCAAACCGGCAATACTCAGCATCGGTAAGTCATTAGCGCCATCGCCCACCGCAATCGATTGATCTAAAGAAATACCCTCATTAGCCGCAATCTCACGCAACAATTCAGCTTTGCGCGCACCATCAACAACCGTACCGGTTACGTTACCCGTCACCTTGCCATCAATAATTTCTAATTCGTTGGCATACACATAATCAATACCCAGTAGCTTTTGTAAATACTCACCAAAGTAGTTAAAACCACCACTTAAAATGGCGGTTTTATAGCCCAAGCGTTTAAGCGTGGCCACTAATTTTTCAGCCCCCTCCATCACCGGTAAGTTTTTGGCGATATCCTGCAGCACACTCTCATCCAGACCTTTTAATAAGGCTACTCTTTCTTGAAAACTGGCTTTAAAATCCAACTCCCCTTGCATCGCTCGCTCGGTAATTTCTGCCACTTGCTCGCCAACACCTGCAGCCTTAGCCAACTCATCAATCACCTCAGCCTCAATTAAAGTAGAGTCCATATCAAACACAACCAAACGACGATTGCGACGAAACATATTGTCTTCTTGGATAGCCACGTCAACATCATAATCATTAGCAAGACTCATCAGCTCACCGCGAAAGTCTTGCTTATCATCAAGGCTACCGCGCACAGAAAACTCCACACAGGCCTTACTTTTACTACTCAACTCTTTCTCTAAAGAAACACGCCCCGACAAACGTTCAATGCGGTCGATATTTAATCCGTGCTTAGAGACGACACTAGTCACAGCAGAAAGGTGCGCAGCCGTCACCTTGCGAGCCAACAGAGTAATTATGTGCCTAGCCTTACCCTGCCCCTTTACCCAGTGCTCATAGTTCGGTATATCAATGGGCGAGAAACGCACAAAAAAACCTAACTCATGCACCTTAAACAGCACATCCTTTAGAATGGGTGAAGATTCCGCAGCCGCAGGCACCTCAACCAGTATTCCCAAAGACAAGGTGTCATGAATAACCGACTGCCCAATATCTAAAATATTAACGTCGTAGGCCGATAAAATCTGGGTAATCGAGGAGGTTAAACCAGGTTTATCATCACCAGAGATGTTAATTAAAATAATTTCTTTCACAGAACAGTCCATAGCGGTAGTGTTATGGTGGTCATTGTAGCGTTCCAAATACAGGAAACAAGAGAAAATAGTTTTTCTAAAAGCGCCTCTAAATTGTAGCTGCTCTCGTCACGACCTTAGTTTATACTCACTGCATACCAATAATTCACAATAACTACTTTAGCCCTCACTCAGTGCCCTATAACGTTTTGATTAAGTCTTTCATTCAGCGCCTGCCACTCATTACCCAGTTGCCCATGGCCAATAAACTGGCTTTAGCTGCATCTAGCCTCAGTTTGCTATGCTGCGTAATGGTTATTATTGCCAGCCATCAGCAAAATAGCGGTATCCATCACCAACACATGAACCTGCTAGGCCAACAACTGAGTGAGCAACTAGCCATCAATGCCAGGCCCGCCCTGATGCAAGGGGACTCTTTAAACCTGCAAGCCATGCTGGTGAAGCTGGCCACTAGCGACACTATTATTCAGGCTGCCATTTTTAACATTGACAACAAACCCATTGCCGAAGCAGGGGAGCGTATCGACGGTAAAGCATTCATGGCGCCAATACATTTTCAAGACACCATCGCCGGTCATAGCTTGATCGTGCTAGACCGCTCATCTCTCGATACCCAAATCACCGGATTACTATTACAACAACTCTTATTAAGCCTGCTCTTCTCAGGCTGCTGCTACGCTTTAGCACTTTGGCTGGGCGGGAAGTTTTCAACTCAACTATCAAAGCTTACGCGGCTCATCGCAGCCCCTAATTATCCGGCTAATGCAAGGCGTGAAAAGCTAACCTACTGGGGTGAAGACGAGCTACAAATACTTATTCAGCAAACGTTGAAAGGCCCCAATCATGCGGCCGCTATTGACATGAATAAGCAAGAATTAGCTTTACTACAGATCAAACTATTAAATACCGAGAATGAAGGTCTTACTCAAGCCCAACTAGAAAAGTATCAGCAGCAATTAAATACCGTCTGCAAACTATATGAAGGGCGCCTAGAATTAAGCCGCCCCAATAGTTTCAGTGCGCTGTTTTACCAAAACAAAAAAGAAAATGACCACCCCTTCAAAGCTATTTGCTGTGGGAAAATTATTGAGCAGTTAATCACACAAGATAAAACGCTGACATTTAAAGCAGCGATAGTGCTCAGCCATCAGAGTGATGAGTTCCGTAAACAAAATGCAATTGAGCAAGCTATCGATTTAATGGGTAATCAGCCATTAAGTATTGATGACAATACACTTCAACACTTCAGTGTTAACGGACGACTTGAAGAAGTGAGCGAGCGCATTGATGACCCCGTTGTTTTCGGAGCCCCTTATAATGAACTGATTGAACGGCAATTAGCCGCACTGCAACTTCAGTTCACTCGAAACGAAACCGCGTTATCACCATAAGCCCCCTATTTGTTAAGCAGCCTATCACTATAGAGGCATATAGCCCTCATTGTGCGGCTAGATCAATTTAGCACCTCAATACGATCAACTTTTTGGAAGCCTCTAGGTAATTTATTACCGCGGCGGCCACGCTCACCAGCATAGTGATCCAGCTCTGAGAACTTCATGTTGACGTAGCGCTTACCGGCATGAACACGCAGTGTTTGACCCGCACGAATCGCCTGCACACCTACCATAAACTCTTCTCTGGCCAATAATCGTGCCGAAGGAATACCAATAATCTTGTTGCCCTTACCCCTTGCCATCACAGGCAAATCGGCGATGGGGAACAACAACATTCGGCCCTCATTACTCACTGCAACCACATGGGCGCCATCCAAGTCCCCTACTGGACCAGGCTGTAATACACGCCCGCCTTTAGGCAAGGTCAGCGCCGCTTTACCGGCTTTATTTTTACTTTGCAGATCTTCCAACTTACCCACAAAACCGTAGCCGGCATCTGAGGCTAGTAAATACAAATCACTGCCAGAACCCATTAACAGCCCTTCAAAGTGTGCGCCAGAGGGCGGATTGATGCGCCCAGTGAGTGGTTCACCCTGGCCTCTAGCAGAGGGCAAACTATGGGCCGCCACCGTATAAGAGCGGCCGCTGGAGTCCAAGATCACAACGGGCTGATTCGATTTACCTCGCACCGACAGATGCAAATTATCGCCCGACTTATAATTCAAGGTGGCTGGGTCTAGCTCATGACCTTTGCCTGAACGTATCCAGCCTTTTTCTGACAACACAACCGTAATCGGCTCAGTAATCATTAAGTCTTCTTCACTAAAGGCCTTAGCCTCTTCGCGGCTAGTTATCGGCGAACGTCTATCATCGCCATATTCTTCAACAACGGCTAGCAACTCTTTTTTGACCAATGTTTTTAATCGACGAGGTGAACCTAAGGTTGTTTCTAAATATTCACACTCTGAGTTTAACTCGGCTTGTTCGGCACGAATTTTCACTTCTTCCAGGCGTGCTAATTGACGCAATTTGGTATCTAAAACGTAGTCCGCTTGAATATCACTCAAGTCGAAACGCTTCATTAAGACTTTTTTAGGTTCATCTTCGGTACGAATGATGTGGATAACTTCATCGATATTTAAGAAGGCGATCAGCAAGCCGTCTAATTTGTGCAAGCGCTCTAATACTTTATTTAAGCGGTGTTGTAAGCGCCGGGTTGTCGTCTCGGTTCTAAATGCTAACCACTCCGTTAAAATTCTATTGAGTGGTTTTACTTCCGGCTTACCGTTGATGCCAATCATGTTCATGTTAACGCGATAGGTGCGCTCTAAATCGGTAGAGGCAAACAGATGGTTCATCATCGGCTCAACATCGACACGATTTGAACGAGGAATTATCACCAAGCGAGTGGGATTTTCATGATCAGATTCATCACGTAAATCGGCCACCATAGGCAGTTTTTTCGCCTGCATTTGTGCGGCAATTTGCTCTAGAATTTTTGACCCTGACACCTGATGAGGTAAAGCGGTAATAACCACATCGCCACCTTCTTTTTGCCATAGGGCACGCATACGCATACTACCTTTACCCGTCTCATACATTTTTTGAATGTCAGCGACGGGGGTAATAATTTCAGCTTCCGTAGGATAATCAGGTCCTTGGATAAAGCCCATCAAATCTTCAACTGTAGACATGGGGTTTTCTAGCATATGGACTGTGGCGCCGATAACCTCACGCACATTATGAGGAGGGATATCAGTCGCCATGCCTACCGCAATACCAGTAATACCATTCAATAACACGGAAGGGGCGCGCGAAGGAAATACCTTGGGCTCATCCAAGGTACCATCAAAGTTAGGTTGCCAATCGACCGTGCCTTGACCCAATTCTGACAACAATACATCGGCAAACCGATCGAGCTTTGACTCAGTGTAGCGCATTGCAGCAAAGGATTTAGGGTCATCCTGCGACCCCCAGTTACCCTGACCATCAACTAGAGGGTAGCGATAAGAGAATGGCTGCGCCATGAGCACCATCGCCTCATAGGCAGCACTATCACCATGCGGGTGGAACTTACCAATAACATCACCCACCGTACGGGCAGATTTTTTGTACTTAGCTCCGGCCTTTAAGCCTAGCTCGCTCATGGCATAGATGATGCGCCGCTGAACGGGTTTTAAACCATCGGCAATATTGGGTAGCGCCCTATCCAAAATAACGTACATGGAGTAATCGAGATAAGCTTTCTCGGTGTAACTCTTGAGGGAGAATTGCTCTACCCCATCATCACCAATAATCAGCTGTTGTGACATATGTATTCCCTGATCTTGCAGTGCCTAACTAGAAGCCGCTAGGTATTGTACTTTTAACACCCTAGCTATTTATATCGTTGTGTAGCCTTATTATCCAAAGGCCCAGCCTGACTTGAACAAGCTATTTTGCATGGGATTATGTCTGAGAAATCAGCCGGTTACCAGAGCAGATAGGGGTTTTACGAGGGGGAGGCTGGGTAATTACGTAGTTTCAACAGAGTATTCAAAAACTATACTCGGTATTATTAAGTCAAGCCATATCCGCAAGCCATTCACTAGGAGTTGCGCCAATGCCATCAACCAGTAACGTTGTTAACATCGAAAACTTTCGAAGCTCAAGCCCGGAGCCGACCCAGCAAGAGCTGATAGATGATATTGGCGCAAAAGCGTTTATGTTTATGCGTGGCCAAGCCGCTGCCGCCAACCTACCGGTGAAAGAAGTACTTACGGAACACATGCTGGGTTTAATGATGGTGATTGAATCTGTTGAAGGAAGCGAAGAGGCGAGGCGCGTTTTATCAGAGATTACCGACAAGCTTAGCAGCTAACATTCACCCGCAAGATAGCCCTGTACGGCACTATTCGCACAAGCTTCACAACGATTCCCATATATATTTTTAACCCCATGTGTCGTTACAGCCACAGACCTGACAGTATTCCATCGTAAAGCTCTGAAGCCTTGGCTCTTCACTACCACTACCACTACCACTGGCACTGGCACTGGCACTGGCACTGGCACTGGCACTGGCACTGGCACTGGCACTGGCACTGGCACTGGCACTTTAAGGTCGCGAGTGCCAGGATGCACAACCAGCCAATAAAACTAAAACAACCGTCAACACCGCACCTCTATTAAATTTAAACCTCAGCGGTTCGGCCATATCTCTATCGCAATATCTATTTTTATTAAATGGCTTTGATTTTCTGCTTATTACAGCGCTCACACTCAAACACCGTCACTAGTCTACCCTGCTTTACATCAAATTTACGTCCGGTAACGATCTTCCACTTATGATGCCCCTGCTGACAAAGAGTAGCGCCTTTGTGCTTTTGCTTTAAGGATATTTTTTTAAAGGGCAGTATCTCAGCCACAATCATTCTCCTGCTGTTCAGCGCTATAAAAAACACGTAGTATAACGGCCCTATTAATTGTACCTATGTTGACCTCGCCAAGAGTTAACCCTATGCAAGCCACCAAAGATACCGCTGTCAGTTTTCACTATACCTTGTTCAACGCCGCTGGCGAAGCCATTGAAACCAGCCTAGAAAGCGACCCCAGTCTTTTTTTGTTTGGCTATGACAATGTTCTAAAAGGGGTTGAAGAGGCCGTTGAAGGTAAAGTGGCCGGCGATACACTCAGTGTCGAATTAGCCGCTGAAAATGCCTTTGGGGTGCGCAAAGAAGGCCTACAGCAACGTGTACCTTCTAAGTATTTAAAGCATGAAGGAAAGATGAAACCCGGCCAAACCGTGAGCGTAAATACCGCGCAAGGTGTAAAAGTAGGTACGGTTATTAAAGTGGGCAAGTTTAATGTTGATATCGACTTAAACCACCCCCTAGTCGATCAACAGGTTCGTTTTGATATTGAAATAATGGATGTACGCGCCGCCACCGAAGAAGAAATCACCCACGGCCACGCTCATGGCGCTGGCGGCCATCAACACTAAGATTCATAACGGATAAAAACGCCAGCAAGAACTGTCGATCTTCTTCAAGTTGAAATATTTGTATATGACCTCCCGAGTAACTTAACAGCTGCTTGGGATGTATCAAATAAGTCTTTTGTGTAAGCTGCGCCAATGGTTTGATCAGAATCTTTTCGACCACCTTTCTATCCGAGAAATCGTTTTTTTACGCGGTAATAAATTGCGGCTCGGTTCATGCTAAAAAATAGTGCCCTCCCTGATGGGCCACTATCACTAGCAATGGAATCCCCAATCAACTTCCAGCGCTTAATATGGGTTACGTAAAAAGATACGCCACTGTTTCAACGTCTAAACACCACAGTACTTTATTTGTATTCTGACACCTAAATGCAACCGACAAGCTTCTTAGCATATGAATTCAGAATTCCATATAACTGATTCAAACATCGCGGCAAATTTTATTTTCTTGAACCGCGTCACTTTTTTAGCATAAAAAAACAGACTGGGATGTAATATAGTGTATTATCCCGCAGCGTTTTATTGTGAGCGCATTCATTACCACTACTCTAGTTACAGAAAAATGGAAAAAGTATTATGTATAAAAAAGCACTCCTCGCATCAGCAGTTATTTCAACAGCACTACTATCAGGCTGCGCCACTGGCCCAAGTCCTGTAGGCGTTGGTCTTATTACTGATGTAAAAGGACCTCTATTAGCGACGTCCAATAGCGTGGGCGATAAAACAGGAACAGCTTGCGCCACCACTATTATTGGCTTGATCAACAAAGGTGACGCATCTATCGCCGCAGCCAAAGCCGACGGCAACATCACATCTGTTGTTTCTGCTGACTATCACACCAAAGGTTTTTACCCTTTCGTGGGTGAAACTTGCGTAATAGTAACAGGCAAGTAATAGAATTAACGCCCTGCCGGCAGATCAAGTAAGTATCGATCATTCAGCAGGGCGCCCTAAATTCATCTAACAAAGTGCCAACATACCTTTCAGCACTATCATCAGCCATTAAACCTCTAATAAAAAAGTGGCAGGCCCATCATTTGTTAAACTGACTTGCATATCGGCGCCAAACTGGCCGGAGGCAACCGCAACATCTTTTTGTATTATCGCGTTAATCATGTAATCGTACAAAGCCTCAGCTTTAGCGGGCTCAGCAGCGGATGAAAAACCCGGCCGCAAACCTTTTTTGGTTTCTGCCACCAAAGTGAATTGAGAAACCAGTAACATCTCACCCTTAATGTCTTTTAAACTACAATTCATTTTGCCTTGTTGATCTGAAAATGCCCGGTAACTGACTAATTTTTCTGCCAACTTATCAGCCTTTACCTCATCATCTTCTCGCTCAACACCCAACAATACCAGTAGGCCCTGCTGAATACTGCCCACTGTTTCTCCGGCCACTTCCACTCGGGCGCGACTAACTCTTTGAATTAAAGCCTTCAAATAGACATCTCAATTTAAGGGGTTATAAATAGTCTTCAGGGCGAAGACGTTTGGCCATATCTTCTGTAGCCCGCACTAAGGCATCTGCAATACTAGGCTCACTAGCAGCATGCCCGGCATCACGAACAATATGCAACTCACCACCGTCCCACACATCATACAAAGCAGTGGCATTATCAAGAGGACAGACCATATCGTAACGGCCATGAACCATAATGCCAGGAATACCTTCTAGCTTATTGGCATTATCCAGAATTTGATTATCAGAGATAAAGGCGCCATTAACAAAATAATGTGCCTCTATACGCGCCATCGCTAATGCCTTATGTGGTTTACCAAAGCTCTCCGCCAAATCATGATTAGGCCGCAAGGTAGAGCAACGCCCCTCCCAAACCGACCAAGCCTTAGCCGCCTCCATACGTTTTATTTCATTACTGCCCGTCAACAAATCGTAATAAGCGCTAATAAAATCTTCACGCTTATCGTCTGCTACCAGCTTAATATAATCTTTCCAGTAATCGGGAAAAACATGATGCGCGCCGTACTGATAAAACCACTGCAAATCTTTTGGCCGACACAAAAATATACCACGCAGCACCAATGCCATCACTCGCTCAGGATAGGCTTGCGCATAGAGCAAGCTCAGCGTTGAGCCCCACGAACCACCAAACAACATCCAGCGATCAATAGACAAATGCTGCCTAATCGCCTCTATGTCATCAATTAAATGCTGAGTCGTATTAAAACGTAATTCAGCATGAGGCGTTGAACGCCCTGCTCCCCGCTGATCATAGGTAATGATATGATATTTTTCAGGATCGTAAAAACGACGACTATTACCATCACAGCCACCACCAGGTCCACCGTGTACAAAGAGCACCGGAATACCATCAGGGTTACCGCTTTCATCGATATAGAGCTGGTGAGGGTCATCGACCACCAGCTGATGACGGGCGTAAGGTTTTATTTCGGGATAAAGGGGCAACACGTATTAATAATCCTTATTAAGTTTACCCTTCTAAGTATCGTCCAATTTAAGCGTCTTGCCCACATAAGAGCGATAAAGTTGAGAACTACCTTACAATCGTCTCACTTGCAGCAAAAAATTTAAGCGTAAACGATGCAATCACGACCCTTATGTTTGGCCTGATACAAGCAATGATCTGCCTGACAGATGAGATCTTGAGCCTTTTGGTGCTGATCACCACTAACCACACCAAAACTCAACGTAGGATAGATTGCCTGGCCGCCATAGGCCAATTCAAGATCAGCCACAGCCTCTCGCAGTTTTTGCGCAACCCATTTTGCATTTTCACCATCACTGTCAGGGAGCACCACTAAAAACTCTTCGCCCCCCCAGCGCGCAACCACATCTTCATCGCGCAAGGTACTTCGCAAGGCATCGGCTACCGCTGAAATAACATAGTCACCGCAGTCATGACCATACTGATCGTTAATCCGCTTAAACCTATCGATGTCGGCCAAAATCAAACCGTAACGCTCTTTACGTTGATAACTGCGACGCTCCTGAATCGACAAGCATTCACGCATGTGGTGCCGATTAGCCAAGCCCGTTAGCTCATCAGTACTTGCCTGAAGCTTTAAGCGATCACGGCTATCCACCAACGAACCGACAACACGACTGCGATCATACTCCAGCAAAAAGCTGTACATGCCAAGCAGCATAAACATACCTAGAAAACGCTCTTTAGAAAGGTAATCGCCGTCAACAAACGGCACAGTAATCATTGAAGACAGCGTTGACGGCTCATAAAATACCGTGATACTGATGGCCAGGGCTAAACCAAAACAAACACTGCCCCAAAAGTGCCCTAATAAAAAGAAAAAAGCCGGCGCTATCGTTAACGCCCAAAGCACATCTCCCTGCAACTCACTTCCGGTCAACAGTAAGTAGCTGTAAAGCGCCAAAATTGAACCCGCCACGATAAGTTGTGACGGCCAATTTAACTTTGAGCGTATTTGCCGCCATACAACAAATACATGAACCGCCATCAACACCATTAAAGCCAAACCCTCAAGCGTTTGGCCAGACAATAACAAATCAAACGACAAAAAAGCCCAATAGATGGCCATGGCAATTAATAAGGTTATAGCGAGATGACGTTGCTGACGAAGTTTTAACCCCCAATTACTCACAGCGGTATTGCCGCCATGTAAGAGGGATTCAGAATTCGCCGCCAAAGAATAACGTCTTAAATACTGGGATAACTTATAAGGATGCACTGCCTGCTCTTGCTCGGCATCAACCTCAATATTAGAAACTGTGAATTTGTGAACTGTCACCTCAAAACCTCAATGTTCTGGGGGCCTTAGTATAATCTAGGCATCCATTTATTATTTTTAAGCTACTGCCTGTTAGCCTGAGGGTAGATCTCTAAACACCCTATTTCAACTAATGTCTTGAACGACTCTCAATCCGTTAATTCTGACTGCTCTAAATGTGATACAGCTCACATTTAGACCCAGATCATAGTAATTAAAAAGGTGCCAAGCAAGAAAACACTTAGCACCATTTGAACTATCAATATTAAAAAGTGATTATTTGGCCCGTTTACGCGCGTTTTCCGTCAATAATTTTTTACGGATACGAATGCTTTGCGGTGTAACTTCTACCAGCTCATCATCTTCAATGAACTCTAACGCCTGCTCTAAGGTGTGCTTAATGGGCGGCACTAGGGTTAACGCCTCATCAGTACCTGAAGCCCTAACGTTGGTTAGCTGCTTACCTTTAATAGGGTTAACGGCCAAATCGTTTGAGCGAGAGTGAATACCAACAACCTGCCCCTCGTAAACATCAACCGCATGACCAAGGAATAAACGACCGCGACTTTGTAGGTTAAATAAAGCAAAGGCAGCTGTTTTACCTTTGACCATGCTAACCAATACACCATTTTGACGCGCACCTACCTCCCCAAGTTTAACCGGCCCGTAGTGATCGAATATGCTGGTCATAATACCGGAACCTGAAGTCATGGTTAAAAAGGCACCACGAAAACCAATTAAACCACGTGAAGGCATGATGAATTCTAAGCGCACACGACCTTTACCGTCTGGCTCCATGTTGGTCAATTCGGCTTTACGTAAACCCAACTCTTCCATAATGGAACCTTGGTGCTGTTCCTCAACATCAATAACCACTTGCTCGTAAGGCTCTTGAACTTCGCCATCGACTATGCGCTGCACTACCTCTGGTCGAGATACACCGATCTCAAAACCTTCGCGACGCATGGTTTCAATCAGTACCGACAAATGCAATTCACCACGGCCAGACACCTTAAACTTATCAGGGGTTTCACCAGGCTCAACACGCAGCGCCACATTGTGAATTAATTCTTGCGCGAGACGATCCTTGATATTACGCGTAGTAACAAACTTACCTTCGGTACCCGCAAACGGAGAATCGTTAACAATAAAGGTCATACTAACGGTAGGCTCATCAACCGATAATGGCGGTAACGCCTCAATAGCCAATGGATCACATAAGGTATCTGAAATACTCAGACCATCGATGCCGTTAATACAAACGATATCACCCGCTGTCGCCTCTTGAGTTTCTATTTGCTCAAGACCTAGATAACCTTTTACGTTTAGCACCTTACCTTTACGCTCATCACCACTAGCGCTTTTTACAACCACCTGCTGATTAGGCTTTAACGTACCGCGAGTAATACGGCCAACTCCGATAACACCTACATAGCTGTCATACGCTAGCGCAGACACCTGCATTTGGAAAGTACCTTGAGGATCAACCTGAGGCGCAGGCACTTGCTCAGCAATCATTTCATAGAGCGGAGTCATATCTTCAGCCATATCTTCCGGGTCAATACCGGCAATACCGTTAATCGCTGAGGTATAGATAACAGGAAAGTCTAATTGCTCGTCAGTAGCGCCTAGGGCATCAAACAAATCAAAGACTTGATCCATTACCCAATCAGGGCGAGCGCCAGGGCGATCAATTTTGTTGATAACAACAATTGGGCGTAGGCCCTGCTCAAACGCTTTTGACGTTACAAAGCGGGTTTGTGGCATAGGACCATCAACCGCATCAACCAGTAGCAACACAGAATCAACCATCGACAATACACGTTCCACCTCACCACCGAAGTCGGCGTGCCCTGGAGTGTCTACGATGTTAATACGGTAGTTATTCCACTCAATGGCCGTATTCTTGGCCAAGATGGTGATACCACGCTCTTTCTCCTGATCATTGGAGTCCATGACGCGCTCTGCGCCTTCATCACGGCGAGCCAAAGTGCCCGATTGGCTTAACAGCTTATCAACCAAGGTGGTTTTACCATGGTCAACGTGGGCAATAATGGCGATATTACGTAAATTCTCAATCACAGGATGTACCTAAGCATAATGGTATCTAGCGGCCTTATCCCTACTCGCAGGGCACCTAGAAAGATACTGTTTAAAAAGGGCGCAAATTATACACGAATACGCTGCCGCAAACAGCTGTATTGGTGATTAATCATCGACGAATTAAGCTAGCACCAGCGAGGCGCTCTAGACCTGACACTTTTTCATAAGCCGTATTGCGGTTAGAATGCCCTGACAATAGGTCATACTTATTTCAAAATAACGATAAATCTCCAACCTCAACCACGAGAACCACACCATGATGCCCAACCAGCTACGCGCCATTTGCTTTATTTTATTACTCATTGCGGGAGCACTATACCTCTACACCGGCAACCAAAAAGAGCACTATAACGCCACAGCCCCTGACGAAATCGCCCACATGTTACAAGATATCGATAGCTGGCAAGCCGACGCATTGAGCAGCCACCTAGCCCAAGAAGCCAAAAAGATCATCACCCCTGAGCAACTGAGTAATGTATTAGCGTTTTACCGCCCACTGGGGCGCTTTGATAAAATTGAATCTCTGCATTTTTCACGACTCGCCAGCGCCCTGAGCTTATTGGGCAAAACGTACATCGGCTATTCAGGTCACGTTCTTTATCAAGGGGGCCGTGCAGAGCTCACCATTACTCTCGTGAAGGAAGACAATCGTTTAAAAATATCGAATATCAATATGAGTAGCCAAGCGCTAACACAACGGTAACCGCCCTCATTCGCACAGCACAAACAAGCCAACAAAGTTGGCTATTATCACAGTGACAATCACAAAAGGCAGGCCACTCTTTTGAATTTTTCGATGAAAATATATGGCCTGCTCGCTGCAACATTACTGCTGTGCGCACTCACATTATGGTCTGGCATCAGCGGGCCTTTTCTGTTTGATGATGAAACCAATATCCCAAAATCATTTATTGCAGAGTTCAGCTGGGACGAAATAAGCGCCGCCACTTTAGCCAATAGTAGCGGCTTCCTAAAACGACCAGTTTCAGCCTTTAGCTTTGCCATGACCCAATACGCCACAGGACCAGAACCCGATGGCTTTAAAATCCACAACATACTGATTCATCTACTAACCGGCATACTGTTATTTCTGGTAAGCAAAAGAATCTTTACAGCCCTTGGATTTGAACAAAACCAACAACAATGGGCCGCTCTACTCTGCACCACTTTTTGGTTATTACACCCACTGCATATCAGCACGATTCTTTACCCCGTACAGCGGATGGCTCAACTAGCCTCACTCTTTTCACTCGCCGCCATCTATTGTTATTTACGAGCCCGCCAGCATTCACACCAGCAACCGCTGTGGCTTTTTATATTACTACCCTGCTCCATGCTACTCGCTATTTACAGCAAGGAAAACGGCGCACTCATCCCCATTTTTTTACTCATTATTGAAGCCACGCTGTTTAAATTCAAAAGATTACACACCAGTAACATTATAAAACTAAGCTGGGTCTTTTTTATTATCAGCCCCATCATATTAGGCTTATTTTATATCGCCACCCATCCCGGCCTGTTTAATCACAGCTCTCGCAGCTTTAGCCTACTAGAAAGGCTTTACACCCAGCAGTGGATCGTGCTCGATTACTTGAAAATGATTGTCTTACCCAACATTAACGACATGGGTATTTTTCACGATGATATTGAAATTATCAGTACATGGCAGCAGGCCATGCCCGCCGCACTTTGCCACCTGGCATTGATCGGCACCGCATTACCATGCCTAAAAAGAGCAACATTTATTAGTTTGGGCATTACGTGGTTTTATGCTGGACATCTAATGGAGTCAACAGCGATACCACTAGAGCTGATGTTTGAGCACAGAAATTACTTATCGCTAGCAGGCATAGCGATGGTTTTTGGTGGAACTATTAGCCTACTCAATCATAAGCTAAGTATCAAAATACTGGCTGGCATATTACTCACCCACTTATCATTGAGCAGCTTTGAACGGACGAAAGTCTGGAGTAACAGCACAAACCTCTACCAGCACAATGCCGCCAACCATCCACAATCGGCTCGCGCTCACATCAGCTATGCCAACGAGCTATTAGTAAAAAAAGAGATCGACCTGGCGGTTAAACTACTAATAAAAGCCAGTGAATTAAACCCTAACGACGCAGGCCCTTTATTACATCTTATCAAAGTAGGCTGTTTTGGCCCGCTAAACTATAGCCAAAACTTTTATTCACGACTGCAACAATATTACAGCAACCATCCACTTTCAGCTTATGGCCAGCAATCACTACATCAAACCAGTTATCTTTATATTAACGACAAGTGCAAGCAACTCAACACCAAAGAGTTCACAGCTCTACTCAGCAGAATCGCCGATCATTCACCCTCAAAAAAACGTAAAGCAGAGATGCTATTAATTAAAGCGCGACTAGTAAGCAAAAATAATTTAGCTCAAGCAAACCAGCTGTATCAACAGTCTTACCAATTAAACCCAGACCCAAGATTACTATCAGAGCAGGCCGCCACACTGATCGCCCAACAAGAAATACATCAAGCGCTTAGGCTAGTTGAAAAACTACAAAGGCAACATAATAACTTAACGCCGACGCTACGAAGGGAGCTCAAAGACCTCTTTGCTTGGTATGACAAGCAAAGAGAAGAAAAAGAAAAAGAAAATAATGATGTCCGTTAAAACGGACGATATACCTTAACATTCGTATACCCCTGCTCGACCAAGTGCGAGGCATGTAATCGGCTCATAACGCCTTTATCGCAGTACAGCAAATAGGTTTTAGATTGATCTAATCCAGCAAACTGACCGTGCAATTCATAAAATGGAATTTTTTCTATTTGCACATTATTTATCTTTAACGGCTTGCGCTCTTCTTCCGTCGGATGACGTACATCAATAATTACTCCACCCTGAATAGGCACATTTAAAATCTCAACGTCAGTAGAGGCCATTTCGGCAATATCAATCTCATCAATATTAACACAGCTAGCATTAGCGACAGCCTCATCAATTAAATCAAAATTAAACTTAGTTTCTTCATGCTCAATTTTTTCAAACTTAGCCTTGGTCGTTGGCTTAACCGAAATAACACCACAATATTCTGGCATTACCGCAGCAAAAGGCTCAGTACCAATTTGCGCCGACAATCTAATAATATCGCCTTTATCCATAGTGATTAACGGGCGCAATACCAACATATCGGTAGCAGCATCAACCACGGTTAAATTGGTTAAGGTTTGGCTAGAAACCTGCGCCACACTGTCACCGGTTACCAACGCCTTAACATGTAAAGACTCCGCTACCTGAGTGCCCGCACGCAACATCATACGTTTTAACACCACCCCCATTTGTGAGTCTTGAACATTTCTTAAAATTTCAGAAACGACAGCTTCAAAAGACACGGTCACAAAACGTACCCGCGAAGAGGCGCCATATTTCATCCACAAATAAAGAGCGACTTCCTTTACGCCAATCTCATGGTCACGGCCACCTAAATTAAAAAAACAAAAATGTGTTCGCATGCCGCGTTTCATGGTGAGGTAAGTTGAAACGGTCGAATCAAAACCGCCAGAAATCAAACTCACCACAGGATCAATGCTCCCTAACGGAAACCCCCCTAAACCCTTATGACGATCATTAACGACAAATAATTTATCATCACGCACTTCTAAATATACCGTGACGTCAGCGCCTTTTAACTTCACCCCTGCGGCCTCGGTGTGCTGCAGCAACCCTCCGCCCACATAACGCTCCAGCTCACTGGAGGTAAAGTCGTGCTTGCCCGAACGCTTACAGCGCACCACAAAGGTTTTACCTTCCAGGCGATCACGCCAAAGCTCACTGGTTTTTTCAAAGACGTCATGTATGTCGCCTAAAGGGAATTCGACCACATCGAGAAAGTAGGCAATGCCTGGGGTACAGGCCAACACCTCGGCAATGTGGGCGCGTAGCTCTTCATCATTAGACTCGCAATGCACGACTAGTCTATCCCAGTCTTTTTGTACGATGATGCCATCGTGCACCGAACGCAGCAGTTTTTTGATATTATCACTCAAAATCTTCACA
>JBNMPS010000016.1:0-29343 GCA_051277005.1 Pseudohongiellaceae bacterium | reverse complement strand
ACAAAAATAGGCGATAAATCTAAGCCTCCTAAAGAGGGGATGATTTTTCTAAAGGGCGCCATTACCGGTTCAGTTAATTGGTTGATGAGTAAAATGAAGGGGTTGTAACTACCGGGGCTTATCCAGCTTAGAATTATTGATACTAAAATCGCGAAGAAATAAATATTGATCACCACACCTACGCAGCCCAGAATTGACCAAATGATCATTGAGAGCGGATTGGCAAAGCCGTAGTCATTCATAAAGAGCAATAAAGTCATCGCCAATAATTGGGCGATAATGGCTAGCACGACGGCGGCCATGTCGATGCCTAAAAAACCGGGGATGAGTCGGCGTAGCGGCTGCAAAAAGGGTTTAGTCACTTTAACTAAAAACTGCGAAACCGGATTGTAAAAATCGGCCCTGGCAAATTGCAGTAATAGTCGTAGCAATACGGCAATTAAAAATAAGTTAAACACGGTGTGTATTAAAAGGTTGCCGATTTCGACTAAGGCGCCCATGGTTACTCCAGATAAGTTGATCTAAGGGTTGCTAGGTTGTTTATTGGGCCATTTCTTTTGCCATGCCAATGGCTCTATTTTTACAGGCTGTCATTGCTTTTTCAAACATGCGTTCTAAACCGTCGGCTTGCAGGCTCAATATAGCTTGCTCAGTGGTGCCGCCCGGAGAGGTAACGCGGTGACGCAATTCGGCGGCATCAAGATCACTCTGGCTGGCCATAGTGGCAGCCCCTAGGGCAGTTTGCAAAGTGAGTTGTTTGGCTACCTCTGCGGGCAACCCTAGTTTTTCACCGGCAGCTTGCATGGCCTCCATCACTAAAAAGTAATAGGCGGGCCCGCTACCTGAGACGGCCGTGACCGCATCGATACCGCTTTCTTCGTTAACCCATAAGGTGATGCCCACCGCAGCCATCATGTCGGTGGCAATGTTTTTTTGTTCACGGCTAACGGCCTCGTTGCCAAATAAGCCACTGGCGCCGCACTGAACCAATGACGGAGTGTTGGGCATGCAGCGCACAATGGCCAGGCCCTCTCCCAGCCATTGTTCAAAGCTCTCTATCTTTAAGCCTGCCGCGAGCGAGATAACCAGCGGTTTGTGGGCTTGAATAGTAGGTGCCAGTTCTTGGCAAACGGATTTCATTACTTGGGGTTTAACGCCAAGTACGACAACATCCGCCTGAGCTATGGCGTGGTGGTTATCGAGCGTAGTGTTAACAGAGGCGATGGTGGCGACTTTGTCTAAGCTGGCCTGCCGGGTAGCGGTGGCTATAATATGTTTTGGGTTAAACCCTTTGGCGACTAGCCCGCCGATAATCGCTGATGACATATTGCCTGCGCCAATGAAGGCAATTTTACTGTTGGCCACGTGAGTATTTCCTTTTAAAGTCTTAGCCCTGATTTGGGGGTGAGTATAGCAATATCAAGTTACGGTGTTTGGGCTTTGGTTGATTTTGTTCGTTGAGTGGTGCTATCGCGTAGGTCACATCTAAGCTGATAGCTAGGTCGATGGCTTTACTGAGCGCGCTCCGAAAATATCAGTGCCGATACGCACAATGGTGCTGCCTTCCGCGATAGCGGCTTCCATATCACCGGACATACCTATGGATAGGGTGTCCATGCTGGTAATGGTGTCGCGCAGCATGTTAAAAGCCGTGTTCACGACGGCAAAATTGGCGCGCTGTTCTTGCTCATCATCAGTGGCTTTGGGGATGGCCATCAACCCGCGGAGCTGTATATTGGGTAGCTCGGTGATGGCGCTGGCTAATTCGGTGAGCTGGTCTAGTTTAACGCCGCTTTTGCTCTCTTCATCATTAACGTTCACTTGTAGGCAGATATTAAGCGGCGGTAAGCCAGTGGGGCGCTGCTCGCTCAAGCGCTTGGCAATTTTTAAGCGATCGACACCGTGTACCCAATCAAAGTGTTCGGCAATGGGGCGTGTTTTGTTGGATTGGATGGGTCCTATAAAGTGCCAGCAGATGTGTAGCGCTCTAAGGGTGTCGATTTTATCTAGCGCTTCCTGCAGGTAGTTTTCACCAATATGGTAGGCTCCTGCGGCTACGGCCTGGCGAATGGCTTCGGCGGGCTTGGTTTTACTCACGGCCATGAGTTGTACGGAACCGTGATCTCGTTGATGTTTTTGTTCTGCTAAACTGATACGTTGTTGTAGCTTTATTAAATTGCTCTCTATTGTGTTCGACATGTGCATTTCATCTGTACGGTTGGCTAAATAATGAGCCTTTTTCGGCTCAGCAGCTATGTTATATTGGCAGCCTGGTATTCAGGTGATACGTTTGAGTAACACCGCGATAAAGATAAGAAAAAGATTATACTCAATGTCTGCTATTTTCTGACAGCAGATTGACTGACATATTTGAGGATGTCCATGGATATTACCGAGCTTCTCGCATTTAGTGCTAAACAAGGCGCGTCTGATTTACATCTTTCAGCAGGCTTGCCCCCTATGATTCGTGTCGACGGCGATGTGCGCCGTATCAACTTGCCTCCAATGGAGCACAAAGAAGTTCATTCGTTGATTTATGAGATTATGAACGATAAGCAGCGTAAAGATTTTGAGGAGTTTTTAGAAACCGATTTCTCGTTTGAAGTGCCTGGTGTTGCCCGCTTCCGTGTTAATGCCTTCAACCAAAACCGTGGTTCGGGTGCGGTGTTTCGTACTATCCCTTCAAAAGTGCTAACGATGGAAGAGTTGGGCATGGGCCAGGTGTTTAGAGATTTGGCGATGGTGCCTCGTGGTTTGGTGTTGGTAACCGGCCCTACCGGTTCGGGCAAATCGACCACCTTGGCGGCGATGATGGATTTTATCAATGACAATAAGTACGAGCACATTTTAACCATTGAAGATCCTATCGAATTTGTTCACGAATCAAAAAAATGTCTGGTTAACCAGCGTGAGGTACATAGAGATACTCACGGTTTTAGCGAGGCTTTACGCTCAGCCCTACGTGAAGATCCCGATATCATTCTAGTGGGTGAATTACGTGATTTGGAAACCATACGGTTAGCAATGACAGCGGCAGAAACGGGCCACGTAGTATTTGGCACGCTGCATACCACTTCCGCGGCAAAAACCATTGACCGTATTATTGATGTATTCCCCGGTGAAGAGAAATCGATGATTCGTTCCATGCTGTCAGAATCATTGCAGTCAGTTATTTCGCAAACATTATTGAAAAAGAGTGGCGGCGGCCGAATTGCAGCGCATGAGATTATGATTGGTACGCCGGCGATTCGTAACTTGATTCGTGAAGATAAAGTGGCACAAATGTATTCATCGATTCAAACCGGCGGCAGTATTGGTATGCAGACAATTGATCAATGTTTAGCTGATTTAATTGATAAGCGCCTAATCACGCGTGAAGTCGCACGAGAAAAAGCCCGATTCCCAGAGAACTTTTAGTCGATAAGAACAAAGCTAAGTTGCAAAGCGGTTTACCGCGGAGAATAAAGTGGAAATTGATAAGTTACTCACCATTATGGTTGAGAAGGGGGCGTCGGATTTATTTATTACCGCCGGTGTTCCTCCTTCCATTAAAGTGCATGGCAAAGTGGTGCCGGTAACGACAACGGCTTTAAGCCCAGAAAAAACCCGTGAAACCGTTATGGGGATTATGAACGAAACCCAGCGACGTGATTTTGTGCGCGATAAAGAATGTAACTTTGCGATTAGTGCCCGGGGCATCGGTCGCTTTCGTGTGAGTGCGTTTTATCAGCGTAACTTGGCGGGTATGGTCTTACGCCGTATTGAAACGAATATCCCGAATGTTGACGATTTAGGTTTGCCGGATATTATCAAAGAGCTAGCAATGACTAAGCGTGGTTTGGTCATTTTTGTGGGCGCGACGGGTTCAGGTAAATCAACGTCGCTGGCGGCCATGATTGGGCACCGTAATAGAAATTCGAAAGGCCATATTATTTCGGTGGAAGATCCGATTGAATATATCCACCAGCATCAAGGTTGTATTGTTACTCAGCGTGAAGTGGGTATTGATACCGATAGTTTTGAGATAGCGTTGAAAAATATGCTGCGTCAGGCACCTGACGTGATCATGATTGGTGAGGTTCGTTCGCGCGAAACTATGGAGCACGCGATTACTTTCGCAGAGACTGGGCATCTATGTTTGTGTACCTTGCATGCTAACAATGCTAACCAAGCTTTGGATAGAATTCTGCATTTTTTCCCCGCAGATCGACACGGTCAACTGTGGATGGATTTGTCATTGAACTTGCGTGCGATTGTGGCGCAGCAGTTAATGCCTACGCCAGATGGCAAAGGCCGACGGGCCTGTGTGGAGGTATTGCTCAATACGCCATTAGCGCAGGATATGATTCGCAAAGGCGAAGTGTATGAGCTGAAATCGTTGATGGCAAAGTCTAACGAGCAAGGTATGCAGACCTTTGATCAGGCGTTGTATGCATTGTATCGCAGTGGTGAAATTACTTATGAAGATGCACTGGCGCATGCCGATTCTGCCAATGATTTACGCTTAATGATTAAGCTGGGGGATGAATCGTCAAGTGATCAACTTGACAATATTGCTGGGAGTTTAACGCTTGAAGAAAATCAGAGTGACGACTTTGGCGGAGGTGGTTTTAAGCGCTAGTGGTTGCTGGCGTGTTCTTGATTAAGGTGGTTTAATTCAGTCTTTACTGGTTAAACCAGCTCTCTAAAATCAGTTTTGCTGACAGGCTATCGACACTCATTTTTTTAAAGTCGCGAGAGCCTGTTTTTTCAATAATTTCTCCTCGAGCTTCAAAGCTCGAGAGCCTTTCATCCATGGTCTCAACTTTTATGTTGAAGCGGCCGTTAATTCGTCGAGCGAATTTTTCGGCGCGTTGGCACATGTCTGAGTGTGACCCATCCATATTTAAAGGTAAGCCTACCACGCATAGGTCGGGCTTCCATTCCTGAAGAATTTTACTGATTTGCTGCCATTCACGAGGCACGCCATCATTGGCCATGATGGCTTCCAGTGGGGTGGCGGTTTTGGTCAGCGATTGGCCAACGGCCGAACCGATGGTTTTTAAGCCATAGTCAAAGGCGACGACGGTTATCGGTTTATTATCAGTCATTAATTAGGAGTGACCCGCTTGGGGAGATATTAAGGTTAAATCGATACCTAATTGTGCTGCGGCAGCGCTGGCTCGCCTTTCGATGGGGGTACGAAAAATAATATCGTTATCGGCGGGGGTGGTGAGCCAGGCGTTTTGGGCAATTTCTTCTTCCAGTTGACCTGCCCCCCATCCAGCATAACCCAGTGCCACTAGGCTATGTTCTGGCCCTTTATTGTGGGCTATGTCGGTTAAAATATCTTGCGAGGTGGTTAAACAAATATCATCAGCAATAGTCTGAGTGCCTTCCCACTGCAGGTTACTTTGCTGTTCGTGTAAAACAAAACCGCGCTCTGTTTGCACGGGGCCACCAGCCAGAATGTGGTCGGTGTGTGCGGTGGTGATATCTTCAATGTTGAGGTGAGCAAACACGTCATCAAGGTTGAGTTGTAGCGGGTGGTTAATGACCAAGCCCATGGCACCTTGCTCGTTATGTTCGCAAATATAGGTGATGGTATTACCAAATGCACTGTCGTTAAGACTGGGCATGGCAATCAAGAAATGGCCGGTTAGGTTGGTTGTGCAGGTGTCTTCTTTCATGCTCTTAGTATGGGGGTGATATCAGCAATCTCAAGTAAAACGGCTTAACTTCTTGATGTGAGCTTGTTTTGGTGGAAGCGCCATGTGCGAATAATTTCTAATACATCGACTTTACGTCGCATGCCTGCGGGGAAGGGCGGGTAAGGGGCGGCGAGATGAACGATGCGGATGGCGGCTTGGTCGAGTACTTTTTGACCTGATGAGGCGAGGATTTTGACATCGAAGACGGAGCCGTCTGACATTAGCGAAACCACTAAGCGCAGCTCACCATAAATTTTATCTTGCTTGGCGGCCTGTGGGTAGTTTTGGTTGCCAATGGATTCAATTTTTTCCCGCCAGTGATGCAGGTAGAGGGCGTCTTCGGACTGCTTGGTTGCCACTGAGGTTAGGCGGCGAATACGAGGGCGTTTAGCGTAGGCTTGGCGCTGAATATCTAGCTTGGCCTCAAGACTGGAAATCTCTTGTTTGCGCTCTTTGACGGTTATTTTGTTGACTTGTTTCTCGCGATATTCGTCTTGGGCTTGCTGGGTTTCTTTAGGGGGCTGCTTATGGCTGGAGTCGGTTTGTGTTACCAGTAGGGTGGACGTTTTTTGCTGAGCCTCGCTGAAACTGGATTGCGCTTGAGGGGCAATCTCTCTAATCGTGTTATCTTGAAATTGGGCTTTGTCACGAGTGGTGAGCATGGCCGCTTCTTCAAGCGTGCCGCTGCCTTGTTGATTACTTTGCGCTAAAAAGTCAGCTTCTTCAGGGCTTTTATCACTGCGGTATTGTGAAAGGGTGATTTCTAGTTTGGTGGCTGCGGCCTGGCGTTGTTCGGGGCTAAAACTAATGCCCAATATAAAGGCTGCGTGTAGGGCTAGGGCTAGGCATAGCGCAAAACCTAAGCGATCATTAGAGAGATCGCTGGGGTCATTTTGCGGTAAGGGTGGGTTTAGCGCTGCCATCGGTGACTTATAATTTAATAGATATTGTTTTTGTTATTTTTGTGACAATAGTTTTTCGATTTCGCTGATAAGCATACCACCAATATCGGTTTGGTACTGATCGTCAATTTCACGCATACAGGTTGGGCTGGTGACATTGATTTCAGTGAGGTAGTCACCAATGATGTCTAACCCTACAAGTAATAATCCTCGTTCGCGGGCAATGGGGCCTACTTGTGCGGCGATGTAACGGTCACGGTCACTAAGGGGCTGGGCTCTGCCAGTGCCTCCGGCTGCGAGGTTGCCTCGGTTTTCACCTGCGCTTGGAATACGTGCTAAACAGTAGGGTACCGGCTCCCCGTTGATAAGTAGTACGCGCTTATCGCCCTCTGTGATCTCAGGGATAAATCGTTGGGCCATGATAGTTTGCTGGCCATGATTGGTCAGTGTTTCAATAATAACCCCTAAGTTCGCGTCGCCTTTCTTTACTCTAAAAATAGAGCTGCCGCCCATGCCGTCTAGCGGCTTGTAGATTACGTCTTGATGTTCGCTATGAAAGGCTTTGAGTTGGGCGGGGTTTCGACTAACAATCAGTGGTGGGCACAAGTCTGGAAATTGGGTGGCAAATAATTTTTCATTATAGTCGCGCAAGCTTTGGGGTTTGTTCACCACCATGGCTCCTTGCTGCTCGGCGGCTTCTAGTATGTAAGTGCTATAGAGAAACTCATTGTCAAACGGTGGGTCCTTGCGCATCAATATGACATCAAGCTCGCCTAAGGCGATATCGCCGCTGTCACCCAGTTCATAATAGCGGTGGCTGTCTTTAAAAACTTGAAATACGGTGGAGTTGGCTCTGGCTTCACCCTTGTTAAGGTAAATATCATGCTGCTGCATATAGTGGAGCTCCCAGCCCTTAATGCTGGCCGCCCATAACATGGCGAGGGTGCTGTCTTTTTTGTAGTGTAATGTTTCGATGGGGTCCATTACGACGCCTAGGCGAATGGTCATAATTTGATCTCTATGTGCGGTGTGTGGCTTAAACTCTGTTAGATGTATCTCAGTTCAAGCTGTGCATTATCGCATTGTGCTTCTATACTGGTAACTCACATTAAGTTACGTGGCTGGGCTGGACAAATCAAGGCTTGCTATAAAACAGTAAAGATTAGATTTTTCTTATGTTTATCCGAGGTTTATGGATAAAAGCTTGAAACTGTGTTAAATATATAATGGTTTCGTGAATCAATAACTGCTCTGGTATTTTGATAGTCTTGGCAAGTTAAAAGATAATAAGGTCGACGGTATGGAAGTGAACTTCGAAGATTTGAAAATCATGGTCATCGATGACAGTAAGACAATTCGCCGTACGGCGGAAACCTTGCTGAAAAAGGTTGGCTGCGAAGTGATTACGGCCACTGATGGCTTTGATGCCCTAGCTAAGATTGCTGATAGTAAGCCTGATATTATTTTTGTCGATATAATGATGCCGAGGCTTGACGGTTATCAAACCTGTGCGTTGATTAAAAATAATAGTGAGTTTAAGTCAACGCCTGTCATTATGCTCTCTAGTAAAGATGGTTTGTTTGATAAAGCGAAAGGCCGTATCGTGGGCTCTGACCAGTACCTAACAAAACCATTTAGTAAAAATGAGTTATTAGGTGCGATACAAGCCCACGTTAGTGAAGCGTAAGATTGTTTAAGTAGCCCGGCTACTGCAATGAAAGAGAATTGGCTCTTCCGGGCTTTAAAATAAGTATCTGAGAGGAAAGTATCTATGGCTCGAGTATTGATTGTTGATGACTCGCCTACCGAAACTCATAAAATGTCGACGATTCTTGATAAGCATGGCCACGAGGTGCTTACCGCCGAAAGCGGCGAAGAGGGTGTCGCAACCGCAAAAGCTAAATTACCTGATGTGGTGCTAATGGATATTGTGATGCCTGGCCTTAATGGTTTTCAGGCTACTAGGCAGTTGAGTAAAAATGAAAGCACTAGCCATATTCCTGTCATTATTGTTACCACCAAAGATCAAGAAACGGATCGTCTCTGGGGGCAACGACAGGGAGCTAAAGGCTATTTAACCAAGCCCGTGGAAGGCTCGGTATTGATGAATGCCATCAATGAAGTGTTGGGTTAACCGCTATTAATTGGCTAAGCCGGGTGGCAAATAGCAATGAGTGAAGAACTAAAGCCTTTTGCGGCGCTTCAAGATATCGCAAGTCGTAGCTTGCAGTCCGCAAAGGGCTTGCCCGCTCAGATTGATGCCGTGCCTTTGTGGTCGGGTATTGGTTTTACCTTGGGGGGGCATAAATTTGTTGCGCCTATGGGTGAGGTGTCTGAGATTTTGGTGCAGCCGCCATCAACGCGCTTACCTGGCGTTAAGCCTTGGGTTAGAGGTGTTTCTAATGTGCGCGGTAAGTTGTTGCCATTAATTGATTTAGAGGTTTTTTTTGGGGGCGGCCTCAGTGGTGGTAGAAAGCATCATCGAGTTTTGTCTTTGGAGTTGGGTGAGCTGTACTCCGGGCTAATTGTTAGCCAAGTTCATGGAATGCAGTATTTCCCTATTGATACATTTAGTAATGAGCTACCTGCGGAGGTTGAGCCGTTGGCGCCGTTTTTGGCGGGTAGCTACCAACAAAATGGTGAGACTTGGGTGGTGTTTAGCACCTTCAAGTTGGCGCACAATTCAGAGTTTATGAATGCGGCGACAAGTTAATGTTTTAACGTTGTTGCTGTATTATAAATTTTAATTAACGATCGGATATTGGGCTGGGAGTTCCGGGCATGAATGCTAAAACTAAAAGTGCAGCTGCAAAGCTGCCCACCAATCGCGTGATACTACTGTTTATCGTGCTACTGGCCGCAGGCCTTATTGGTGCGATTACCAACGCATATATTGTACTAAGAGATGCGGGGCATGATGCGCAGTATCTCGAATTAACGGGTGAGTTGCGAATTATGTCGCAACAGATTGCAACCAGTTCGCGTCAAGCGACAGCAGGTGATCCTGAAGCGTTTGATCAACTAGAAAAGTCACGTGGCGATTTTAATTCGACATTACGTGTTTTGTTGAACGGCCTGCCTGATCTGCCATCGCCTCAAGCCATGGTGACGGATGAGTTATCGGCACTGGGAACAACATGGGCGCAAGTCAATAGCTCTGCAGAAACGATCGTAAAAAACCGCCAGCGTATTTTGTTTTTGCACGAAGTTGCAGAAACGTTGAATGCATCGATACCTGAATTGCAGGAAGTCTATAATGGCGTTGCTGACATGATGATTGATAGTCGGTCACCTTCTGAGCAAATTGTATTTGTTCAGAGGCAGTCGCTATTAGCGGAAAGAATAGCAAGAAATGTAGATAAAATGCTTCAAGGTCGTGTTGCTGCTGAAACTGCAGCTGATGAGTTTAACCGTGAAGCAAGCATGTTCGGTAAGGTTCAGGGCGGCTTATTAAAGGGAGACAGGGTTCTAGGTATTAAGCGAGTTCTTGATGCTGAAATAAGTCAGGAATTAGCTGACATTCAAGAGCTGGTACTTATTGTAAGTGGATCTGTTGACGAGATTGTTGCGGCATCTCCAGATCTACAAGACTCTCGTGAAGCCGCTGATAAAATCGTTGTTGACGCTCCTCGTATGATGGATCAAACCAGTGATCTTGCAACTCGCATTGAAGGCCTCGAGGGTGAACGTAAGGTTACCACTACCACGGCATTAGGTTTTGTTGGCCTGACTATATTCGCGGTATTTATGATTGGTATTCAAAACTATCGTAATACGCGTGCTCGATTGACTGAAACGGCGGACACTAACGAGCGAAACCAAACCGCGATTTTGCGTTTACTGGATGAGCTTGCTGACTTGGCAGACGGTGACTTAACAACCACCGCAACGGTATCGGAAGATTTCACAGGAGCCATCGCTGACTCTATCAATTTCACCATTGACCAACTTCGTATACTGGTATCGCAAATAAACGACACAGCGGTAAAGGTATCGGTGGCGGCAGAAGAAACTCAGGGTACGGCATTACATCTAGCTGAAGCATCTGAACATCAGGCGCAAGAAATTGCAGGGGCATCGGCGGCGATCAATGAGATGGCGGTCACCATCGACCAGGTATCTTCAAACGCGGCTGAATCAGCCAGTGTTGCGGAGAGGTCGGTAGGTATCGCCAACACCGGCGCAGAGGTGGTACAAAACACGATCAACGGCATGGATAACATCCGTGAGCAGATCCAAGAAACGTCAAAACGTATCAAGCGATTGGGTGAATCATCGCAAGAAATTGGGGATATCGTATCGTTGATCAACGACATCGCCGACCAAACTAACATTCTGGCACTTAACGCGGCCATCCAGGCATCGATGGCGGGTGATGCCGGTCGTGGTTTCGCGGTTGTTGCGGATGAGGTGCAGCGTCTTGCGGAGCGGTCATCGGCTGCAACTAAGCAGATTGAGGCGTTGGTAAAAACAATCCAATCAGATACCAACGAAGCGGTTATTTCGATGGAACAAACCACTGCCGAGGTGGTACGTGGTGCTCGTCTAGCACAAGACGCGGGAACAGCGCTGGAAGAAATCGAAACCGTATCGCAGGAGCTGGCGGAATTGATCCAGAATATTTCGAATGCTGCACGCCAACAGGCATCGTCAGCGGGTCACATATCAAATACGATGAATGTAATCCAGGAGATCACTTCGCAGACGTCCTCAGGTACTACCGCAACGGCGCAATCTATCGGTAACTTGGCGGGCATGGCGAATGAGTTGAAATATTCGGTAGATGGCTTCAAGCTTCCTGAAGAAGAGGTTCTACTCGAACAAGCAGTGGATGCCGACGTGACTGAAATTGATATGGCTTTAGCTGAAACTGAGTAATAATCGTTTTTTAAATGTATTTGTGGTGAAGAGAGTTAATTAATGGCGTCATGGTATTATCAGCCGCCAGTCAACTTAACCGATGAGCAATACCATCAATGGCAAGCTTTGCTTGAGCAGCGTGCCGGTATTTGTTTTATGCAGCATAAGTCGATTTTGCAAAATGGCCTTAATAAACGCATGCGTGAGATTGGGGTAGAAGATTACGACGATTATTTCAAGCAGGTAAGCACTGTCCCTGAAGGGGTCATTGAGTGGTCGTTATTAGTGGATAGGGTCTCAGTTAAGGAAACTAGCTTTTTTAGAGATCCGAATTCGTTTAAAGCGGTGAAAAACTATTTGTTAAACCGCTTAGATCCACAAATAAGAGAGCAAGATGACACTCTTGAAATATGGAGTGTAGGTTGTTCGACAGGAGAAGAGCCGTATTCACTGGCGATAGCTGCAGTGGATATTGCTGATTATCTGGCCTCCAATATTTTTATAGGCGTGACGGCAACGGATATTAGTAAAACGGCACTGAATGATGCGCGTAAAGGCGTATATACGGCGCGTAAGGTTGAGGCGTTACCATTAGAGACAAAGAACAAATACTTCACAAGGCTCAACGATAAACAGTTCAAAATCGTTGATGGCCTAGAAGAAAAATTATGTTTTGCGCAGAGTAATATCCTTGAATTAGACGGAACAGCGTCGATCAAACTGGATATTATTTACTGTCAAAATGTCTTGATATATTTTCAGCGCTGGCGGCATCAGCAAGTGTTGGACATGTTTGTAGATCGGCTAAAGCCTGGTGGCTTGTTAGTGATGGGGCCTGGTGAAGTGATGAGTTGGCGTAACTCTAAAGTAAGCCGCTTAGCTGATGATTTAGTGCAGGCATATGTCCATACCGGCTGAGCTGTTAGAGCAAAAGAATTGATAACAAAAGGGCCATAGATCATGGTTGAGCGTCGAGATTATGTCGCATTAGATTGGGTGGCGGGGGAGATTGAAGAAACTCTCAAACAGGCCGCACAAGCTTTAGATGCCTATATTGCTAATCGCGATGACGCAACAAAACTGCGGTTTTGTTTAACGCATATCCACCAAGTGTTAGGTACTCTGCGCATGGTGGAGTTTTTTGGTGCGGCGCTATTAGCAGAAGAAATGGAGTCTGTGGCTGACGCGATCTCTCATGGTCGTATTCATGAAAGTCATATAGACGACGCTCTGCAAGTATTGCATACGGCGATGACTCAGCTGCCTCGTTATTTAGAAAAAGTTAAAGCCTCTCGTCACGGCCTTCCTTCAATTTTACTCCCCGTCTTAAATGATTTACGTGCTGTTCGTGGTGAACAGTTATTATCTGAAACTGTTTTGTTTTCTCCCGATATGTCTGCAGCGACTGATGTTGGTGAAGTGGTTGCATTAGCGGTTTCTGGTAAAGATCTGATAGATGTTGCCCGTAAACTAAGGCAAATGTTCCAGATTGCCCTACTGGGTTTAATCCGCGGTAATGATGTTAGAAAAAATCTCAATTATTTAGCAAAAGTCTGTGCTCGTTTAGTTAAAGTGTCTGAAGGGCAATCTTCGCAAGCTATGTGGCGCGTCTGTATAGCAGTTTTAGAAGGATTGCTAAATGGCTCTATAGAACCCAGCGTTTCAGTTAAAATTCTACTACGTCAAATTGATCGCCAAATAAAAAATATCATTGATAATGGTGAACAGGCTGTTCTGGGCTCATGCCCTGAAGGTTTAGTGAAAAATCTGCTTTACTATGTGGCTCGAAGCAAGGCTAATTCACGGTACATTAAAGAAATCAAAGCCGGTTATAATTTAGAGGCTTCGTTACTCGGCGAAGGTGAGCTAGAAGACAGTGACTTGGCTACGCCCGATAGTGCAGCCATGCAAGCAGTGGTTGTGGCGTTAGCAAAAGAGCTATCGGAGATTCAACAGCAAATGCAAATTGCTGGTAGTGACAGCGAAGCGCTATCAGAGGTTGTGCCTTTGTTCCGTCGCGTTTGTGACACATTGGCGATATTAGGTTTAGGCAAGTACCTTAAGCAGTTACAGGAACTCTATAGCCGTTTTGCTAAACAGCTAGCAACCAACATAGATGATGAAGAAATTACCAGTATTCTGGCGGGTGTTTCTACCATTTGTTTGGCGCTTAATCCTGAAGAATTAATAGAACTTGAGCAAGCCGCTGAGCTATTTAATAATAGTGAAGAGGCTCAGCAGCACCTAGATAATGCCTTTGACTCTGTGTTTAGGGAGTCCCGGGTTGGTTTAGAGCAGGCGAAAGACGCGGTCATCGAATTTGTTGCCAATCAATGGGATCATACCTGTCTTACGGATATGCCCGGGCAGTTGCAAGTGGTTATTGGCAGCTTAGCAATGGTGCCGTTGGTTAGAGCCAGCCAAATTTTAAAATCGTGTGAAACTTATGTAAGCCAAGATTTAATTGCCAATCAATCGGTGCCTGACTGGCAAGTGTTAGACACCTTGGCCGACGCTCTTACTTCTGTTGATTATTATCTCGAACGTTTAGCTGAAGACCCTGAAAGTGATGGGGGGGCTATTTTAGATATGGCGGCAGAAAGTGTTGCTGAATTGGGCTATCCCGTTGTTGCTGATGAGGGAGTTGAACCGCCACTATTAGAGCAACAAGAAGTCACGGCGGGTATCGAACCGCCAGTATTGGCTGAAGTCGCATCTTTGGTTTCTGGGGTGGAGAAAAAGGGTAATGAGGATTCAGTCACTGAACTATCGGCTGAAGATATTCCTGTATTGGCTCAAACCATTGATACTGAATATCTGAATGTTAGCGACGTCGAGATAGTGTTTGACGGCGATTCAAATGAGGCTGTTGAGTTAGGCGAGTTGATAGAGGCTGAGCCAGAATTTCAAGTTCAGCCGGTCACGGAAGATAACGATTGTGATCCAGAAATTGCAGAAATCTTTATCGAAGAAGCGGGTGAAGTCTTAGAGACAATCGCGGAATACTTACCTCAATTGCATGAGGATCATCACAATAATGACGCTAGAGCTACGGTGCGAAGGGCTTTTCATACATTGAAAGGTAGTGGCCGAATGGTCGGCGCAACGGATATTAGTGATCTAGCGTGGTCGATAGAAAATTTATTAAATAAAATTATTGAGGGCGGTGCGCCTCTCGCTGAAAAACAATTGCAGTTGGTCGCAGAAGTTGCTGATTATGTGCCAGCAATGGTGTCGGCATTTGAAAATCGGCAGCCATTAGATAAAACAGTAGCCAACTCATTGATTGCGAAAGCAGAAGGGATGGCTGCTGGCGATGCCGGCTCTGAAGAGGGTGTTGATAGAGAGCAAAATTCTAAATTTGTTACCGCGACAGAAGTGCCAACGTTGAGCGCTACTGAGGGTCTCGAATTTGAAAGGGTCGTTCCAGAGTTAGAAGAAGTTTTTGTATTAGATGATATCGTTGCACTAGATGGCATAAATGAGGACTCATCTGAAGAAATTGATTATGAGTTGTTAGAAATCTTTCAGGGTGAAGCTATAACGCATAAAGATGTGCTTGATGAGTTTGTCGCCCACTGTTATGAGTTGGCTGGCCCCGCAGATTTAACCGATGACTTACAGCGTGCATTACATACCCTGAAGGGTAGCGCGAACATGGCGGCTATTATTCCTGTTGCAATGGTAGTGGGTCCAGTTGAGGGCTTGGTAAAAGATTTACGCGCCATGCAAATGAAGGCCGACCAGCCCATTGTTGAGATATTAGAGCGGACGTCAGTCTTTATTCAGCAAGGTGCCGATCAATTAACGACAGCGCCCATGCAGGTTTTACCTGGCACAGAAGAATTTTTAGATGCGCTTGCGGTTCTTCATAAAGAACGATTAGCGGTTGCAGCCGATGCAAATGCCGGCGATAGCGCGATTCCTCCTGAAGCGTTGAATGAATTTTTGACCTTAAGTTTGGATGTTATTTGCGATGCGTCCGATCTGCTTCCTGCCTGGAAAATGGCAGAAATCACTGAAGCGCAACAGCAAGGTATACTAGAAAGCTTTGGGAATATGATCGATAAAGGCGAGCTCATTAACATGTCTGCCTTCATCGAACTGGCTCAGGCGATGCAGATCTTTTACCGTCAAGCCATTCAGGCTGGTGAGAGTGGTGAGCCCTTCATCGAACTGGCGGCTAAGTCAAATGACGCCTTGATTGATATGTTAGATCAAGTGGCTGGCCACCAAACGCCCAGCTATGAACAGGCGTTGTTGGTAGAGGTTGAAGAGTTTGCTATGCAGGCATTCCAGGCTGGCGAAACGGTTCAGCATGGGCAAGAGGGTATCAGCGAGCAAGAATTGGATGCCGCTCCCGAAGTGATTGCTGAGTTGGTTGATGCAATTACTGAGGTCGATGTAGCATCTGAACTTGAAGTTGACTTGGAAAATTTCGAGGCCACCGAAGATACCGGCCTTTCAGGTGTGATAAACGCATTGGCAGAAGGTGAGCTGCTTGTCGATGAGTCGGAAGCCCTATCCGGCTTAATGGATCAGGCAGAAGACGAAAATATTGAACAGCCAATGACTGTTATCGAGCAGCCAGTTGATCATTTGGATGAGGATGATGAAGAGCTTGATGCTGAAATTATCGAAATCTTTACAGAAGAAGCAGATGAGTTATTAGAGCTTTTAGATGAGGCGATTCATGCCTGGGATAGCGATAGAGCTAATCGCAAACATCCCGATGAGATGCTTCGTGTACTGCATACTTTAAAGGGCGGTGCTCGCCTAGGGCGTTTAACGGCCATTGGTGATTTGAGCCATGATTTCGAAAGTCGCCTTGAAAGTATAGATTTAGAAAATTTGCAGGCTGATGATCAAATCTTGGCAGAATCTCTTACCTGTCAGGATGAGCTTATTGGATTGCTTGAACAACTGAAGCAGAGTGCTGCGCCCAGTGAAAAAGATCATGTTGCTGATGTATCTGCTCAACAAAGTTTCGTTCAGCAAGAAGAACCGCTTAAACATTCTGAGAAACCACAGGCTAAGTCTGTTGATAATATCGAAGAATTTAAACCCCTTGTAGTACCAGTAATACCTGAAAAAGAAATTGCGCCCTTTACCGCGGTGGCAGGCACTACGGATGAGGTTAACCCGTTAGCGGCTGACAATAAGCGTGGCCCGCAAGAGGTTGTCAAAGTATCGGCCACTTTATTAGAAGAGCTGGTTAACCTTGCTGGTGAAACCTCTATTTCGCGTGGCCGAGCCGAAGAGCAAATTTCTGAGCTGGTATTCTCTCTAGACGAGATGCAAATAACAGTAGACCGTTTGCAACAACAGGTCCGTCGGCTTGATATGGAGACTGAGCAACAGATTCTTCATCGCCAAGAGCAGGTAGAGATTGAAGGCCTAGAAGGCTTCGACCCCTTAGAGATGGACCGTTACTCACAGCTACAAACCCTATCGCGTTCGTTGCTCGAGTCCTCATCAGATTTGAGTGATATCAAAGGTACTCTGGCTGATAAAGCCCGTGATATGGAAACCTTACTGGTTCAGCAATCACGTATTAACACAGAGTTACAAGAAGGATTAATGCGTTCGCGCATGGTCCCTTTCTCTCGAATGGTACCAAGGTTGCGACGTATTGTTCGCCAGATTAGTGGCGAACTAGATAAAAAAGTCGATTTCAAATTAAACAATGTTGAAGGGGAGCTAGACCGTACCGTACTAGAGCGTATGGTGGCACCTATTGAGCATATGCTGCGTAACGCAGTTGACCATGGTATAGAAGATAAAGTTCGGCGTGATGCTTCTGGTAAACCTCCTCGTGGTACCGTTTCATTAAACCTGGCCCGTGAAGGCGGTGAGATTGTGTTAACTCTCACCGATGATGGTGCTGGTATCGATCTTGAAATGGTTAAGAAAAAAGCTATCGAACGTGGTTTGATGGAGGCTGATGCCAATTTAAGTAATCATGAAATTCTGCAATTTATTTTGCAAGCTGGCTTCAGTACTGCTGAAAAAGTAACGCAAATATCCGGCCGTGGCGTAGGTATGGATGTGGTGCACAGCGAGATTAAACAGCTGGGCGGCACCATGGATATAGAGTCCATCTTAGGCCAAGGCACACGCTTTATTGTTCGCTTGCCATTTACCGTATCAGTTAACCGAGCGCTGATGGTTAGCGTCGGAGGTGATAATTATGCCATTCCACTTAATACCATCGAAGGTATCGTGCGTGTTAGCCCCTTCGAGTTAGAGGCCTACTATCAACCAGACGCGCCGATGTTTGAGTATGCAGGTCAGTCTTATTCACTACGCTATATGGGCGTATTATTAAATCGTGGTGAAAAACAAAATTTTGAAGGTCGTTCAATGCCGCTGCCTGTAATATTGGTGCGCGGTGCTGATCATTCGGTTGCGATACAAGTTGATCATCTTATGGGTTCGCGCGAAATTGTTGTGAAACCATTGGGCCCTCAGTTCAGTATGGTACAAGGGTTGTCGGGCGCTACGGTGCTGGGTGATGGTAACGTGGTTATCATCCTTGATTTACCTGCCATGATTCGTGCCGATGTATCACATGCTCATAGAGGTTTGTTAGCGCATCAAGATGACGTGAATGAAGAGGTAGAATCTACGCTGGTTATGGTGGTGGATGATTCGGTAACGGTACGTAAAGTTACTTCACGTTTCCTAGAGCGTCAGGGAATGGAGGTGATTTTAGCAAAAGATGGTGTTGACGCGATCGCCCAGTTAAGTGAAATGGATCGATTACCAAGCGTCATGCTGTTAGATATCGAAATGCCCCGTATGGATGGTTTTGAGGTAGCGAGTCGAGTCAGGCATACCAGTCGTTTAAATAATATTCCTATTATTATGATTACATCGCGTACCGGCGAAAAGCATAGGGAGCGGGCAATGTCTTTAGGTGTGAATCATTATATGGGCAAGCCTTATCAAGAGAATATGTTATTGGAAGCGATCCAAGAGCTTACGGGTAATACGATCGATAATTAGAGTGGTTGCTAGGTAATGACAACGCACTCAAGACGAATTGCCTTTGTTATTGATAATGATAAAGCACGTCAGGCTTTACTTGCCTTAGTACTACAAACCAGCCATCAACTTGTTGCCAATATTAATGTAAGTGCTGGAGCAGATAGCCTAGTCGAATATCTCGAGAGATACCAAGATCATAATGTTGATGTGTGGTTGGTTGATACCAGCCTTCATCATAACAATGATGTCATTGACGAGCTATTTGACCGAAGCGAAAAGCATATTTTAGTTAATGAAGAGATGCCCTCTCCCCAACAGCTAGACGCGCAGCGTCTTTGGCAGAAGCGGCTGCTAGAAAAACTAGAAAGCTTTTGTGTTGAAATAAAATCAAAAGATAAAAGGGCGGTAGCGGCAGATAACGTTTGGGTACTTGCGGCCTCATTAGGCGGGCCAGAGATGGTAAAGCGTTTTATGAATGCTTTGCCTAAAGGTTTACCGATATCATTCGTTTACGTGCAGCACATTGCGGAAAACTTTGATAAGTTTTTATTAAATAGTGCCGGCGGGCAACAAGCTTATCCATTGAGATTGATCGAAACAGAAGAAGTATTAATAGAGGGCGCAACACTTGTTGTGCCTGCGGATGCGCAACTGAAGTTTTTACATTTTGGAGAGGTCGTTAAAACGCATAGGCCTTGGGAGGGGCAATACAAGCCTTCCATTGATCAAGTTATGTGTGAGCTTGCTAAACTGTATAGACATAATTTGGGTGTGATTATATTTAGCGGTACCTGTAATGATGGTGAAATAGGTTGTCGTATGGTTAAAAGTTGTGGCGGAACCGTTTGGGCGCAGAGCCCTGAAAGTTGTGTTAGTTCAGCGATGCCAGAGTCAGCAATAGCAACGGGTTGCGTCTGTTTTGAAGGAGACCCTGAGCAATTGGCTGAGCAGCTCTCTAAACAAATGATGACCTAAACAGATTAAGCTGAGCGGAATGCTCAGACTGAGGTAATACAATGAATAAAAATGTATTAACAACGGTGAATGATGAGCTGGCAACTCTATTAATTCCAATGAATGGTAAACAGTGGGTAATACCTAATGTCACTGTGGCAGAAATAATCCCTTATAGGGAGCCGGAGGTTGTTGAGAGTGATAACCCTACTTGGTTTTTAGGTAATATTGAGTGGCGTGGCATCAATGTGCCGATTATTTCCTTTGAGGCAATTAACGAAGAGCCTTTTATTAGCCAAAGCAGTAATCGGCGTATTGCCGTTTTGAATGCACTCAACAATGAGGCGAAGCTGCCCTTTTGTGGTGTTATTGCAGAGAGTGTGCCGCGATTAATGCGTATACAGCCCAATGAGATTATTAATGAAGATGTTGTGCCTGGCCCGGCCGAGCTAGGGCATGTGCTTGTTAATGGTGAGCAGGCAGTGATACCCAATGTAGACTTCATACAGCAACAGATGCTGAGTATTATGTAAGTATAGGCGCAGTAAAATCTTTCGTCAGGGCCTCTAATCAAGAGGCTTTTTTTTTGCCTGTAGTTTATGCCTGTAGTATCTCCCCGAGGGGAAAACTAAATGTCACCCCAAATAGAGTGTAAAAGGGTCAGTGCGACGAGTGGCGCGGTTTCGGTTCGTAGTACTCTTGGGCCCAAACGTAAAGATTGAAAGTCGTGCTGCTCAGAGAGTTGAATTTCTGATTCACTTAAACCGCCTTCTGGGCCTATTAAAATAGCGGCGCTGTTGACTTTATCGTCGGGATTGAGCGATTGATTGTTACGATGATGCAAGACAAATTTCTTGTCAGCTTGAGTTGATTGTAACCAGTTTGGGAGGGTGGTGGGTGAGCTCAGTTGTGGTGGAATATTAAGCTGGCACTGTTCGCAGGCACTAATAATAATATTCTGCCAGTGATTAAACTTCTTTTGTTCCCTGTCGCCTTTTAATTTTAGCTCGGTGCGCTCGGTATACAAGGGGGTAATGCTATGTGCGCCAAGCTCAGTGGCTTTTTGCATGACCCAATCCATACGGTCACCTTTTGATATGGCGATACCTAGGTGTACCGCTAAAGATGATTGACGATTAGTTGGGTTTTGTTCGCCAATAACAGTAGTGACGTACTTTTTACTGATGGTATTGATTGTAGCTGAAAACTCACCACCCTGGCCGTTAAATAAAATTAGCTCGGCACCGGCTTGCATACGTAATACTTTGCTTAGGTGATGGCTGGCCTGCGCTTCTAGTTCAACTAACTCGCCACATGAAAGAGTTTTCTGAGTAAAAATTCTAGGCGTGCGCATAGACATTCTGTTGCAACCTATTTAATTAAGAAAGATTTAAGTTTTGCCAAATAGTTTTATTGGGCTCAACCAAGTTCATCGTATAAAAATGTAGGCCAGGAGCGCCGCCTTCCAGTAAACGTCGACATAAGTTTGAAACAAAGTCAGTGGTAAACGCTTTTAAACCTTCGGGGTCGTTCTCTAGACATTCTAATTTATAACCCAGCCAACGGGGGATTTCCGCGCCACAGGTTTTTGAAAAGCGAATTAAATTATGATGATTAATAATGGGCATAATGCCAGGATAAATTGGCTTATCAATACCGATTTTTTGACAGTCGTCTAAAAAGTGAAAATAAGCATCAATATTAAAAAAGTATTGAGTGATAGCACTGTTGGCACCAGCATCCAGTTTGTTCTTTAAGAAATGAATGTCTTGTGCATAATCAGGGGCGTCTGGATGAATCTCGGGATAGCAGCCAACCTCAATGTTGAAATGATCGCCGGTATGTCTGTGTACAAATTCAACGAGTTCGCTGGCGTAAACTAAGCGCTGGGCGCCTGAGCCAGAAGGTGTGTCGCCGCGTAGAGCGACCATGCGGTTAATGCCTGCGTTTTTATATTGATTAATTAACGTTAAAATACCTTCTTCGGTATCACTACCAAAGGATAAGTGTGGCGCGGTATTAATCCCTTCGGCGTTCATCTCCATCACAATGTCTTTGGTATTGTCGCGGGTAGAACCGCCGGCACCATAGGTGACAGAAAAGAAATCTGGGTTAAGTTTGTTGAGTTCAGCGCGAACTATTTTGAGCTTATCCTTGCCTGCATCAGTTTTAGCAGGGAAAAACTCAAATGAAAAACGTTTATTCATGTCTATCTCGGATTTTTATCACAATAATAAAAGGGGAGGGTTGCTCCCCTTTAAGATTATTTAATAATAATTAGTACTTGTAAGTGTCCGTTTTGAATGGGCCTTCAACAGATACGTTAATGTAGTCAGCTTGCTCTTGTGTTAGCTGAGTTAGAACACCGCCAAAGCCGCTAACCATGTTGGCCGCGACTTCTTCATCTAGCTTTTTGGGTAGAACTTCTAAAGTGATAGCCGCAGGTTTCATCTTGTCTTCAAGGTCTGCAAACTTACGTTCAAACAAATAAATCTGTGCAAGAACTTGATTGGCAAAAGAACCATCCATGATGCGTGATGGATGGCCTGTTGCGTTACCTAAGTTTACCAAGCGACCTTCTGATAAAAGAATCAAGTGATCGTTGCTGGCTTTGTTACGGTAAACTTTATGCACTTGTGGTTTAACTTCATCCCACTCCCAGTTTTTACGCATGAAAGCCGTGTCGATTTCATTGTCGAAGTGACCGATATTAGAAACAACTGCGCCGGACTTTAGCGATTGTAAAATTGCCGAGTCACACACGTTGAAGTTGCCTGTAGTCGTCACAACAATATCGGTGTTTTCTAATAATATTTTGTTAGTGTCTTCAATTTTACCCGTGTTGACACCATTATTGTAAGGCGAAACTACTTCGAATCCGTCCATGCAAGCTTGCATGGCGCAGATTGGGTCAACCTCAGCGACTTTAACAATCATGCCTTCTTGGTTTAATGACTGGGCAGAACCTTTACCAACGTCACCGTAACCAATCACGAGTGCTTTTTTACCCGCTAATAAATGATCGGTACCGCGCTTGATGGCATCGTTCAACGAGTGACGGCAGCCATACTTGTTATCGTTCTTTGATTTGGTCACTGAATCATTAACGTTAACAGCCGGTACTTTCAATGTGCCTTTGTCTAACATTTCTTGCAGGCGGTGAACGCCAGTCGTAGTCTCTTCGGTAATGCCGTGAATGTTTTCTAGCATTTGGCCGTATTGGTTATGCAGCATTAGGGTTAGATCGCCGCCGTCATCCAATATCATATTGGCATCCCAGGGTTCGCCATTTTTTAAGATGGTTTGCTCTAAACACCACTCGTATTCTTCTTCTGTTTCGCCTTTCCAGGCAAATACTGGCACGCCTGTAACGGCGATAGCGGCAGCAGCATGATCTTGAGTTGAGAAGATGTTACATGATGACCAGCGAACTTCTGCGCCTAAAACGATTAGAGTTTCAATGAGAACGCCCGTTTGAATCGTCATGTGAATACAGCCCAAAATTTTTGCGCCGGCCAATGGTTTGCTATCACTGTATTTTTCGCGCATCGACATTAATGCCGGCATTTCTGTTTCGGCAATATCTAATTCTTTACGGCCCCAATCGGCTAGTGATATGTCGGCTACTTTGTAATCGTTAAAATCGCTCATAATGTACTCCTAAATCTGTATCAATAAATTCTTGTGGTCTAATTAAAGTGCCGCTTTCAGTGCGTCAACTTTGTCTATTTTTTCCCAGCTAAAGGCAGTGAACGTGTCTGATTGTTCTTTGCCGTTTTCATCTTTCCAACGGTAGGTATGTTCAAATGGCTCACGACCAAAGTGGCCGTAAGTGGCGGTTAATTGATACATCGGGTGTTCAAGATCCAGCATGTTGTTAATGCCGTAAGGACGTAGATCAAACACTTTACGAATGGCCGCTGCTAATTGATCATCACTTACTGTGCCAGTGCCAAAGGTGTTAACCGAAATTGAGGTGGGCTCAGCAACGCCAATGGCGTATGACACTTGAATCTCACAGCGCTCAGCAAGACCTGCGGCAACAACATTTTTAGCAACATAACGGCCAGCGTAAGCGGCAGAACGGTCAACTTTTGAGGGATCTTTTCCCGAAAATGCGCCACCACCATGGCGTGCCATGCCGCCGTAGGTATCAACAATAATTTTACGCCCTGTTAAGCCACAGTCACCCACAGGGCCGCCAATCACAAAAATGCCGGTTGGGTTTATGTGGTATTGGGTGTCTTCGTGCAACCATTCGGCAGGCAGTACAGGTAGAATAATGTTTTCTAATACTGCTTCGCGTAAATCTTCTAAAGAAATTTCAGGGTCGTGCTGGGTTGATAGCACTACCGCATCAATCGCTACCGGGTTGCCGTTTTCATAACGTAAGCTTACTTGTGATTTTGCATCAGGGCGTAACCAGGGCAAGACACCTTCTTTCCGTAATTTGGCTTGGCGCTCAACTAGACGGTGAGAATAGTAAACGGCGGCAGGCATTAAACATTCAGTTTCATTAGTTGCGTAGCCAAACATTAAACCTTGGTCGCCTGCGCCTTGATCTTCTGGCTTGGCTCTATCAACACCCACATTAATATCGATGGATTGCTTGCCTATGGCGTTTAGCACTGCACAGCTTGCACCATCAAAACCTACCGCGGAGCTGTTGTAGCCGATGCTGGTAATAACGTTGCGAATAATGTCTTCTAGGTCAACGTAGCAAGAGGTGGAAACTTCACCAGCAACAACGGCCATGCCGGTTTTTACTAAAGTTTCTACCGCTACGCGGGCGTTTTTATCTCTGGCGATGATTGCATCTAAAATTGCATCAGAGATTTGGTCGGCCATTTTATCTGGGTGGCCCTCTGAAACAGATTCTGACGTAAAGGTTGAATATTCTGCCATGGTATTTCCCTACATGTTTAACATGCGTGTTTAAAATTTGAAACGGATAGCTTTAAAACTATCATTGTTGGGTTCATGTGTTACTTATAAATTGATACTTACAGCTTGATGCTTATAATTTAATAAACTCTCTAATCTGAACTCTAAAACCATTGAGCTGAGTCAGGTAACTACTTTGCCCTTCGCTCAGGCCTGCGCTGGCGGCCCAGCTGCTCAATTCTTCGGGTTCAAACCCTAGCCATAAATCGCCGCAGGCATCTTGTGCCCAGTGTTGATCGTGGCTACATAAGTCGGTAATAAATAAACGACCGTTGGCCGCTAATAACCGACCTAAGTCATCAAACATCTCAGCAGGTGATGGCAGGTGGTGTAACACCATGTTGACAACAATGCTGTCGATTTTTAGTTGGCTTAAAGAACTGTGCTTGGTGTCGCCGTGAATAAATTCAATGTTGCTTAACTGTTCTTGTTCGGCGAGCGCTTTGGCTTTATTGAGCATTTGCTCAGAGTTGTCTAGCGCATAAACCGTTTTAAATAGTGGCGAGAGTTCCGCTAAAAAAGCACCTTCACCGGGGCCGACTTCTAATACGTTACCTGCGGTGTTGGCATTGCGTGCCACTAGATTGGCCGTGTTATTGCCATAGAGTTCATAGGCGGCAATTTGCTCTTGCTGCTCATTAAACTTATCAGCGTTGCGGCTGAAGAAGTCTTTTGACCGCTGAGCTCTAACCGTTTGTAGATCAATAATGCGTTGCTCGGCGTCGGAGCTTAGGCTTAGTTGATCAGCGGCATCAAAAATACTGTGCTGTAAATCATCCAGCCTTGAATCAATGGCATGCAGGGCTCGGCGATAGAAAATGTTGTTGCCCTCGCGGCGTGTACTTAATAGGCCGGCAGTCGCTAATAACTTTAAGTGATGGCTAAGCCCAGACTGTTTATAATCCAATATATTACATAGCTCAAGCACCCCAAAGGAGTCGCGGCTGAGTACACGCAATATATCCAAGCGCAGCTGGTCGGCGCTGGCTTTGCACAGCGCGACTAAGGCCTGAGTATGCTGCTCGGTATTGTTGAGCTCGGTATTTTTTTGGGCTTGTGCATTCATAACGAGCAAGTCTAGCAGTACTTTTTATCTATATCAAAATATTTCGATATAGATTTTATTGTCTATAAGGCTTCTTTGCCTCCACTTTGCACCGGGTTAATCGATAAGCTAACCAAAACATAGCAGCAAATGTCGAAAAAGCCTGATTTTTATAAGACTGGGCATTGCTGTCAGGCCTAGGGTGCGAGAAAATAGCCGGCTTTAAAAATGACCTTCATTGGAGTTCTAGTCAAATGCCGTCACGTAGCGAATTAGCTAACGCCATCCGCGCACTCAGTATGGATGCTGTGCAACAAGCCAAATCCGGCCACCCCGGAGCCCCCATGGGTATGGCTGATATCGCTGAAGTCCTGTGGAATGATTTCCTGCAGCACAACCCTGCTAACCCCAACTGGCCTGATCGCGACCGCTTTGTGCTCTCTAACGGCCACGGCTCTATGCTGATCTACTCATTGCTGCACTTGAGCGGCTATGAGCTACCCATTGAAGAGTTGAAGAATTTTCGTCAGTTACATTCAAAAACCCCGGGCCACCCTGAATACGGTTATGCCCCAGGCATTGAAACGACTACTGGCCCGCTAGGCCAAGGCCTTACCAATGCGGTAGGTATGGCTGTTGCTGAGAAAACCTTAGCTGCGCAATTTAACCGTCCTGGCCACAATGTGGTTGATCACCACACCTATGTATTCTTAGGTGATGGTTGTTTAATGGAGGGTATCTCTCACGAGGCATGTTCATTAGCAGGTACATTAGGTTTAGGTAAGTTGATTGCCTTTTATGATGACAACGGCATTTCTATCGACGGTGAGGTAGAAGGCTGGTTTACTGACGATACCCCTAAGCGTTTCGATGCTTACGGTTGGCACGTCGTTTCAGCCGTTGACGGCCACGACAGCGCAGCGATTAAAGCGGCGATCGAACAAGCTCATGCTTCTGATAAGCCCACCATTATTTGCTGTAAAACGGTGATCGGTAAAGGCTCGCCCAACAAGCAAGGAAAAGAAGATTGCCATGGTGCGCCATTAGGTGTTGATGAAATCGCGCTAGTACGCGAAACCATCGGCTGGCCTCATGCGCCTTTCGAAGTGCCGGCTGACATTTATCAAGGCTGGAATGCCAAAGAGCAAGGCGAAGCCCTAGAGTGTGATTGGGACCAGCGCTTTGAAGCTTATGCTGAAGCGCATCCTGAACTGGCGGTAGAGTTAGCGCGTCGTTTAAGCGGTGACTTACCCGAAGACTTTAGCGCTCAAGCGGATGCGTATATCAAGCAATTACAGGAAGAAGGCGTTACCGTTGCCTCGCGTAAAGCCTCACAAAACACTTTAAATGCCTTCGGTCCATTGCTACCTGAATTATTGGGCGGCTCGGCTGACCTAGCAGGTTCCAACCTCACCTTATGGAGTGGTTCTAAAGGCGTGACGGCTGACGATGCATCCGGTAACTATTTATTCTACGGCGTACGTGAATTCGCGATGTCGGCAATGATGAATGGAATCGCTTTGCACGGCGGCTTTGTGCCTTACGGTGCAACCTTCTTAATGTTTATGGAATACGCTCGCAACGCCGTGCGTATGGCCGCATTAATGAAGCAGCGCTGCATCTTTGTTTACACCCATGATTCTATCGGTTTGGGTGAAGATGGCCCAACTCACCAGCCGGTTGAGCAATTGTCGGCCTTACGTTCAACGCCAAACCTAGATACATGGCGCCCTTGTGACGCGGTTGAATCTGCGGTTTGTTGGAAGTCTGCTTTAGAGCGTACCGATGGCCCCGCGGCCTTAGTATTCTCTCGCCAAAGCCTAGAGCATCAAACTCGTTCTGATACGCAAGTTGCTAACATCGCCAAAGGGGGTTATATCTTAAGTGATTGCGATGGTGAGCCCGATGCCATCTTGATTGCCACGGGTTCGGAAGTTGGTCTTGTGATGGCGGCAAAAACGGCACTTACAGGTAAAAATATCCGTGTTGTTTCAATGCCTTCAACCTCAGTATTCGACCGGCAAGATGCCGAATATCGCGAAAGCGTATTGCCTAGTAATGTGTTGGCGCGTGTTGCCGTTGAGGCCTTGCACAGAGACTTCTGGTACAAATATGTAGGCTTAGATGGCCGCATTGTGGGTATGGATAGCTTTGGTGAGTCTGCGCCGATTGCTGATTTGATGAAGCACTTCGGTTTCACCGTAGAGAATGTGGTAGAAGCGGTAAACGATTGCGTGGCTGAATAAGCACCATGATACGGCTGGCAATTAATGGTTACGGTCGTATAGGGCGCTGCGTATTGCGCGCCCTTTATGAGGGCGACTACCGCGAGCACATGCAAGTGGTGGCCATTAATGAGCCTGCCGATTTACCGACTATTGTGCATCTTACTAAATATGATAGTACCCACGGCCGCTTCAATGCAGACGTGGGGACTAGTGAGGGTGCGCTCACGGTTAATGGCGATACTATAGCCATTAGCCATCACCAGTCGCTGAGTAATTTGCCCTGGCAAGAACACGATATTGATTTGGTGCTAGAGTGCAGTGGCCAGTTTGATAGCAAACAAGACTTGCAGCAGCACTTAGCGCGGGGTGCTAAAAACGTTTTACTTTCACAGCCTGGCGAAAGTGATATCAAAGTGGTGGTGTACGGCATTAATCATCAACAATTAAAGTCTGATGATAATATTGCCTCAGCGGCTTCTTGCACTAGTAATTGCTTAGTGCCGGTGATTAAAATCATCGATGAGTTTTTCGATATTGAATCGGGTGCAGTTACTACCATACACTCGGTAATGAATGATCAGCCCGTGCTGGATGGCTATCACCATAGCGATTTGCGTAAAACCCGCGCTTCCAGCCATTCCATTATCCCGGTAGAAACCGGTTTGGCGCAGGGTATTAGTCGTGTATTGCCCAGCATGAGTGGTCGCTTTACTGCTCGAGCCTTACGTGTGCCAACCACTAATGTATCAGCGATGGATTTATCGGTTGTGGTAAAAAGGCCAGCGACCAGCATGGCGATTAACGATCAATTAAAGGCGGCCGCAGATAATGGGCTGCAAGGCATCATGGGTATTACTCATGAGCCGTTAGCTTCTTGTGATTTTAACCACGACTCTCGCTCAGGTATTGTTGATGCCGCACAAACTCGAGTGAGTGGTAGTCTAGTGAATGTATTAGTTTGGTTTGATAACGAATGGGCTTATGCCAGTCGTATGCTCGACATTAGTCGTTACTGGCAGCAGCAAGCTTAAGTGTTTAACCCTGGTTTATTTTTTTCAAATAACGATAGCGAAAACAGCAGAAGGAAGCCTCAATGAGCGTCATTAAAATGGCCGACCTAGCGTTAGCCGGTAAACGTGTATTAATTCGTGAAGATTTAAACGTGCCAGTAAGCGACGGCAAGGTAACCAGCGATGCGCGTATCCGTGCCGCTTTACCCTCTATTGAATTGGCCCTAAATGCAGGTGCAAAAGTTATTGTTATGTCTCACTTGGGTCGCCCGGCCGAAGGTGAATATGAAAGCAAATACTCATTAGCGCCGGTAGCCGAACACTTAGGTCGCTTGTTAAACCGCAAGGTGCCACTTGTGAGCGATTGGCGTGAAGGTGTTGAACTTGCCGATGGTGAGTTGGCCTTATTAGAAAATGTTCGCTTTAATGAAGGCGAAAAACTCGACGACGAAGATTTATCAAAAGCCTACGCCTCATTGTGTGATGTGTTTGTGATGGATGCCTTTGGTACTTCGCACCGAGCTCAAGCTTCTACTCATGGTGTGGCTAAGTTTGCCGATGTTGCCTGTGCAGGTCCCTTACTGTCAGGAGAATTAGATGCGCTAGAAAAAGTCATGGCCGATCCCGCTCGCCCGATGGTGGCCATTGTTGGAGGCTCAAAAGTTTCCACCAAGCTTACGGTGTTAGAAACTTTATCAGACGTAGTTGATCAGTTAATTG
>JBNMPS010000015.1:0-29388 GCA_051277005.1 Pseudohongiellaceae bacterium | reverse complement strand
TGGTGGACCAATTTATAATCCGCAGCACCCAGAATGGGATTGCCTGCAAAATCACCAAAACGGGCATCATCAATAACCGATTGAGGATGCTCTATTCGAAAACCGATAGAAAAAGGTTTAGCTTCAATATAAACCCCTTGTTTCACAAGCATTTCAAAGGTGTCGCGAGCGCTGTGACCAATCGCTAGAATAATATGATGACTGGCCAGGGTTTCACCATCACTCAGTGTTAAGCCGGTAACCCGCGCTTCACCCGCCGCATCGACTTCACGGTGCAGGGTTTCGACCTTTTGGTTAAATCGAATCTCACCGCCTAAGCGGGTAATTTCGGCGCGCATGGCCTCCACCATCTTCACTAATTTGAACGTGCCGATATGGGGCTTGCTGACATACATGATTTCTTCAGGTGCGCCGGCCTTCACGAATTCAGTTAATACTTTACGACCCAAAAATTGTTTATCTTTTACCTGGGAATATAGCTTGCCGTCCGAGAAGGTACCCGCACCGCCCTCTCCGTATTGCACATTGGATTCACTATTGAGCTTACGATCACGCCAAAACCCCCAGGTATCTTTAGTGCGCTGCCTTACTTCCTGGCCGCGCTCCAAAACAATGGGTTTAAGCCCCATTTGCGCCAAGACTAAGGCGGCTAAAATACCACAGGGGCCAAAGCCAATAACAATAGGCCGTTGCTGGTTGTGCGCGGGGAAGCTAGTGTCGGCTTGGGCTACAAAGTGGTAGCGGGTATCAGGGCTCGGCCTAACCGCTTTATTTCGCTGTAGAACGAGCGCTTCAAGCGCTGGGGCCAACACCACATCCAGTTGATAGATCAGTAAAATATGGCTTTTTTTTCTGGCATCATAGCTTCGCTTAAACACCTTAAAGCTTTGTAAATCGGCTTCACTAATAGCCAATGTTTCGATGATAGCGGCAGGTAGATCTTCCGCTTGATGGGTGAGCGGTAATTTAAGTTCGTTAATACGTAGCATGGCAAATAATCAATTAAAAATAATATACTCAGCGCTGTAATCCAGCTCAATATCACCAACGATTTCTTCAACTGGAGACTCACCACTCAAGGCCTTGTAGTTAAGATAGGCCGTCACGTTTAATACTAGCGCATCTTCATCTTGCTGCAGTAGCTTTTCATCAGCTACCGCTTTGCGTAATCTCTTACGCTGGTTATTAGGGATACATATGTCTTGCAGGCTCATAGCGAGCGACCTATTGATTGATTAAAGCCGCATATTATAGCGTACTTATTCTCGAAATTCTGAGCGAACGAGTGAACAGCAGAAGAAAAGTATTATTTGGAATCAAGCTTTGTCTATTAATGGCGGGAAGTCCAAGTCACACACCCGTTTCTATACTTACAAAAGTGTGATTTTCATGTAGTCTTTATTCAAATTTACGGTAATAAGGAACAACAATAAATGAGTTATGACGAAAGCTTAAGTGTCGAACAGGAATTAGACCGTTTTATGACGGGCCTCATTCGTAGAAACCCCGGTGAAGAAGAGTTTCACCAGGCTGTCCATGAAGTCGCTGCAACCATTATTCCTTTTGTTCACGACAAACCCCATTATCGTAAAGCACATATCCTTGAGCGCATGACAGAGCCAGACCGCATCATCTCTTTCCGGGTTTGCTGGGAGGACGATGAGGGTAATGTCAGAGTCAATCGCGGCTACCGTGTACAGTGCAATAATGCCATAGGGCCTTACAAGGGTGGCTTGCGCTTTCATCACGAAGTGACCCAAAGCACGCTTAAATTTCTCGCCTTTGAGCAGACGTTTAAAAATAGCCTTACCGGCTTACCTATGGGTGGCGGTAAAGGCGGATCAGATTTCAACCCCAAAGGTAAATCTGACGCAGAAGTTATGCGTTTTTGTCAGTCCTTTATGACACAGCTCTCTCGCCATATCGGTCAAAACACCGATGTGCCTGCCGGAGATATCGGTGTCGGAGCCCGTGAAATCGGCTATTTATTTGGTCAGCATAAACGCCTTACTAATGAATTTACCGGTGTACTAACGGGTAAAGGTTTATCTTATGGTGGCAGCTTAGTGAGAACGGAAGCGACCGGTTACGGCTCGGTTTACTTCCTTGAAGATATGTTGAGGGAAAAAGGCTCCACCTTAGAGGGTAAAACAGCGGTTATTTCTGGCTCGGGTAATGTTGCCTCCTTTGCCGCCAAAAAGTTAATGTTGCTAGGCGCAAAAGTCGTCACCCTTTCTGACTCTTCAGGTTATATTCATGACCCTGATGGTTTAACCGAAGAAAAACTGAGCTATATCCTCGAATTAAAGAACGTTCGTCGCGGTAGAATTTCTGAATACGCCGAGCATTATGGCGTTACCTTTGCTAAAGGTAAGCGGCCCTGGGAAGTACCCTGTGATGTTGCACTGCCCTGTGCCACCCAAAATGAAATCAATAAAGAGGATGCTGAAGCTTTAGTGAAAAATGGCTGCATTGCGGTATCTGAAGGCGCCAACATGCCAACAGAAGATGCTGGCGTTGAGGTATTTCAAGCGGCCGGTGTCGCCTTTGCACCGAGTAAGGCGGCAAACGCTGGCGGCGTCGCAATGAGTGGTTTAGAAATGAGCCAAAATAGCACAAGAGTTTCCTGGGGCGAGGATGACCTTAATCAGCAGCTTCGCGCCATCATGAAAAAAATCCATGCAACCTGTGTCGAACATGGCCGAGACGGTGATCGTATCGATTATGTTAAAGGCGCTAACATTGGTGGTTTTATTAAAGTAGCCGATGCCATGTTAGCTTACGGCGTATTGTAATACCTGCTCGCTATACGCTAGGCCAGCTTTTTAGCTGGCCTTTTTTATAGGTTTAATCCTTGTTATTCTGAGCGACCGCGAAGAACTTTAACACCCCAAAACTAAAGGCCTACCGAGATCCTTCGTTTCACTCAGAATGACAACATGATTTAACTTTGTACCATTCCCCCTGCCCTCATCGATCGTAGCAATAAAGAAGATGGAATCGATTATTTATGGCGGTACAGGGAATTATTTCTGTCATAATAGCGATTATTAACGCTTTAGAATATATGCCTTCTCATCAGCCTCTCCAACAGTGACTCATGAATGCAAGAGCATAACTAACGCCCTTTCAAGTAATAAGGTTTTTTCATGTCTGACAAATTTTTCTTCAAGGGCCGCCAGGATTCACGCCAAGACCATATCAACCACAACTTCCAAAACAAGGCTGTTCAAAAAGCAGGCAGCAAGAAATATCCGATGACGCTAGTTGTCACCAGTGCAGCGCGCAAACAAGAAGTCGAGGCACTGGTTGCCAAAGCCAAGCTATTTGCTGAGGTGAGTATCGATAACAGCGAAGACGCCGTTGAATCGATTACCGACCTAACGGCACACCTTAATAAAGGTAGCGCCATAAAAGTGGAGGAAGTCCCCGCACGTAATGCCCCTTGTAGCTGCGGCAGCGGCAAAAAATACAAAAAGTGTTGCGGCTAGATATACCGCGATGCGGTAATTCGTCTACCTCTGCACTACCACATGAAATGCGCTTACTACGGTGCCCTCAAGATTAAACTTCTCTTTTTATTGGGAACCGTGAAACAACCCGGAGGCGTTATCTGTGTTTCGAGCAAAGACAATCTGGGATACTGTTTTGACGTTTTATTGCCCCGCTAACAATTATTGTTAAGCTGCAGGTATTCATGACAAACAATTATAAATGTCTTTGCTATCCTTAGCGGGTGCTTTAGGATCGTATTCTTTTAGCCAACTACTAATAGACGAGTACCAGTGATCCTACCTTCATCTATCACCCTGATAAAAAATGCCCAACTGTATGCGCCAGAGGCTGTGGGTCTCAAGCACTTGCTGGTTGCCGGTGGCAAAGTTGTCTATGTTGGCGACACCCTACCTGAATTGGGGGCAGAATTGGCTGTACAGGTTGTAGATGCTCAAGGTCAGGCTGTTATCCCCGGTTTTATTGATGCTCACACCCACATTACGGGGGGCGGCGGTGAATCAGGTTTTGCCACACGAGTGCCACCGGTGCCGCTTAGTCAGTTCACACGTGCCGGAGTAACCACGGTGGTAGGTTTACTGGGCACCGATGACTTAACCCGTAATACGGCATCCGTTATTGCCCAGGTTTATAGCTTACGAGAGGAAGGCTTGTCGGCCTTCTGTTATACCGGGGGCTATCACCTGCCAGCGACGACACTGACCGGTTCGGTAAAATCAGACATCGTCTTTATAGAGCCTATTATTGGGGTCGGTGAATTGGCGATCAGTGATCATCGCTCCAGCCAACCGACCCTAAATGAATTATTAAAAGTGGCGTCTGAGGCCCATGTGGCACGTTTGATGACGGCCAAAGCCGGAATTCTACATTTACATTTGGGCGATGGTGAACGCGGCCTAGCGCTAATTAGAGAGGCGTTGGGCCGTGCAGAAATTCCCGCGCGTACTTATAACCCTACCCATATTAATCGCCGTAAAGCCTTATTTGAAGAAGCCTGCGAACTGACAAAACAAGGTTGCTGGGTTGATGTTACGGCCTTTGAAACCGGTGATGTAGGCTTTGAACCGGCGGAAGCATTACTGCGCTATCTACAGCAGGATTTACCACAAGATAAACTAACGATTAGTTCTGATGGCGGTGGCTGTTTGCCTTGTTTTGACAAGCAGGGTCAACTGTCCAGTATGGATTTTGCCAGTTCAACCGCTATGACTGAGGTTTTTTATCAATTAATCGATGGTGGTGTGGCCATTGAGCAATGTCTGCGTTTTTTCACCAGCAATGTTGCCGATTTAATGAATTTTAAAAACAAGGGCAGATTAACCTTAGGTTGTGATGCCGATTTATTATTGTTAGACCCCAATAAACGTATCAAACATGTAATGGCTCAAGGACGGTGGCATATATTTGATACGAAAATTATTGAAAAAGGGTTATTTGAGGATTAAAGAATGCCGTCTCCGAATGTTAAAGGCACGCAACGTGGTTATGTTATTCCTATAGGGGGAGCAGAAGATAAACTGGACAACCCTAAGATACTGCAAAAGTTTGTAGATCTTGCCGGAGGCAAAGATGCGGTGATTAGTGTGATTCCCACCGCATCACAGCTAGACGATACGGGGCCACGTTACGAGTCACTGTTTCAAGACCTGGGCGCCGGTAAAACCTACTCTTTACCCATTACCGAGCGAGCCGACGCACAAAACCCGGATTATCTAACTATACTGGAAAAAAGTACGGCTATTTTTATTACCGGCGGTAATCAACTCAGGCTGTCTACTATTTTGGGGGGCACCCCAATTGCCAAGGCTATCCGCCAACTTAATGCCTCTGGTGTGCACTATGCGGGCACTTCTGCAGGCGCGGCGATTGTCTCCCAGCATATGATATCAGGCGGTAACACCGGCATTATACCGACTCAAAATGGCGTCAGCCTAGCGCCGGGCATGGGCTTAATTAATACCGTAGTGATCGATCAACATTTCAATCAACGTAACCGTTTAGCCCGCTTATTAAGTGCGGTGTCCTATAATCCGTTCCTTATCGGTGTTGGCCTGGATGAAGATACAGCGGCGTTTATTGACGGTGATAATGAATTTACCGTCGTAGGTAGTGGCTCCATAACGGTAGTAGACCCTTCTAATATTGAATATTCTTCAATGGCCGAAGCAGGTAGCGGTGATGCCTTAACACTGCTCAACCTTAAGCTACACATACTCGCTGAGGGCAGCCGCTATAACCTTAACGACAAGCAAGCATTTATTAAATAAATAAATTGTGAGTAGACGACATTCAACACAGCACATTTTGTCTTCATCAGTGCTGTTATGCCATAGTCATCGTCTTCGGGCTAAATGACCTGTTTCAATATTTTGCGACTATCACCACAGAGGGAAAGTTTGAGTTATGAAGATTCTCCGCACAAATGTTTATGTTGGCCCCAATGTCTACGCAAATTTTCCTGTCATTCGTCATCAAATCGACATTGGCGAGTTGGAAAACTGGCCATCGGTTAAACTCGGTCAGGATTTTATCGACGGGCTTATCGCCGTCCTACCCTCGCTAGACAGCCACGGCTGCTCCTATCGTGAGGAAGGTGGCTTTATTCGCCGCCTGAAAGAAGATGAAGGTACCTGGATAGGGCATATCTGGGAACATGTGGCGTTAGAGTTACAAGATTTGGCCGGCTCACCCGTTACTTACGGTAAAACCCGCGGTAGTGGTAAACCGGGCTGTTATGATGTGATTTATCAATATCATCAGCGTGATGTGGGCTTGGAGGCGGGCAAACTAGGCATACGTTTATTAACGCATTTGATGCCCAGCAACGTGCAGCAAGTCATCCATTCAAAAATTGATGATGAGTTTAATTTTTCTGAAGAGCTGCATGATTTTATTCGTATGGCCCAGCGCAAAGAGTTTGGCCCTAGTACCGACTCACTGGTCAAGGCCGCCGAAAATCGTAACATTCCCTGGCTGCGTTTAAACAACTATAGTTTGGTGCAGTTTGGCCACGGTAAATACCAAAAACGCATCCAGGCTACTATCACCAGTGAAACCAAACATATTGCCGTAGAAATTTCCTGCGACAAAGAGGACACCCACAATCTACTTAAAGATTTGGGCTTGCCTGTCCCTCAACAAATAATGATCTATGGTGAGCGCCAAGCCATCAGAGCCGCTAATAAAATTGGCTTTCCCGTAGTGGTCAAACCGCTAAATGCAAACCATGGCCGCGGAGTCACTATCAACCTGACTAACGACGAAGACGTTGTTGCAGCCTTCAACGAAGCACGGCAATTTGGCACCGGTAAAGCCGTGCTAGTAGAAAGTTATTTAACCGGTTTTGACCACAGAATGTTGGTGGTCAATGATGAACTGGTAGCCGTTGCCAAACGTGTTCCTGGCAACGTAGTTGGCGATGGTGCTGCAACCATTACACAGTTGATCGAAAGCATTAATCTTGACCCCCGTCGAGGCATTGGTCATGAAAAAGTATTAACCCGATTAGAATTAGACAACCAAGCTGAGCGGCTGTTGACAGAAGCGGGTTACGATGAAAATACAGTATTAGACGAAGGCCAGTTGTTTTATTTGCGCTCCACCGCTAACTTATCCACTGGTGGTACCGCGATTGATGTCACCGACATTGTCCATCCCGATAATCGCGACATGGCCGTACGCGCCATTAAAGCAATTGGCTTGGATATTGGCGGAGTAGATTTTTTAACCGACGACATCAGCAAGTCTTATAAAGAAATTGGTGGTGGCATCTGTGAATGTAATGCTGCGCCAGGTTTTCGCATGCACGTAGCACCCAGCGAGGGGCAGCCCCGCGATGTGGCCGGCAAGGTCATTGACATGCTTTTTCCAGCGGGTAGTCATGCGCGTATTCCTGTGGCCGCTATTACCGGCACCAACGGCAAAACCACTACCAGTAGAATGTTGGCCAGCATTATAAAATCGGCCGGCTATACCACCGGTATGACCTCTACAGACGGAGTTTACATTGATGGGCACCTTACCGTTAAAGGTGATATGACAGGTCCTACCTCGGCACAAATCGTGTTGCGCGATCCAAGCGTGGATTTTGCTATTTTGGAAACCGCCAGAGGCGGTATTTTAAAACGCGGGCTGGGTTATTCCGAAGCCAATGTGAGCGCCTGTATCAATGTCACTGCCGATCATTTAGGCCAACGGGGTATCGACACCGTCGAACAACTCGCGAAAATAAAACGGGTCGTGGTTGAAGTTGCCAAAGACTGTGTAGTGCTAAATGCCGACGATGTTTTATGTCTGCAAATGGCCGACTATTGTGATGCAGAACATATCTGTTACGTCACTATGGATCCAGGCCACGGATTAGTACGCGAGCATATTCGCGGCGGTGGTATGGCGGCCGTACTGGAAAAAGGCATCAATGGCGATATGATCACGCTCTATGACAAAGGCGCGCATATTCCTTTGTTATGGACCCACTTGATCCCCGCAACCGTCGAAGGCAAGGCCTTACACAATGTTCAAAATGCGATGTTTGCGGCGGCAATAGCCTATAGCTTTGCTATTTCTCTGGAAGATATTCGTCAAGGGCTAAGAATTTTTAATACCTCATTTTACCAAGCCCCGGGAAGACTCAATATATATAATGAACATCCCTTTAAAGTTATTCTTGATTATGCCCATAACCCTGCGGCAATTCAGACCATTACTGACTTAGCCAGACGTTTGGATGTTAGTGGTAAACGCCGAATTGTTATGGCCATGCCCGGCGATAGACGTGAAGAAGATTTTATTGAAGCAGCGAATATTACCGCCCAGGGTTTTGATACCTTTTACTGTAAAGCGGATGATGACCGCCGAGGCCGAGGCCCTGATGAAGTTCCCAAGCTTCTACAAAAGGCATTGATAGAAGCAGGGATTAACGAGAGTGATATCCAAGTGATACCCTCTGAAAAGATGGCGATAGACGCCGCTTTAGAGCAGTGCCAAAAAGGTGATTTACTCATTATATTAGGCGATGACATCACCCGTAGCTGGAAACAAATTGTTCATTTTAATGACGGTGTAGAGGTGAAGCCCTCTGAAGAAGAACCCTCGTGTGATTTCCCTGAAAAATTATTTGAACCCGTTGAACATAAATTTGAATTAGCAGAAGGCCAGCGCTTAGTTCAGGATGAGCGAGGCGTTCGATTAGTCGTAGAACACGATGAAGACTCAGATTAATATTACAAGGTGATGATTCATTGATAAACCTACAACTAGACGAAGTACGCCGTTTAACCGGCCCCAATCTTTTATGGGACAAGCCCGGTGCCATTGTTGATGTATTAATTGACGGTATAGAAAAAAAAGCCGTACTCGTCGCGTGGCAAAAATGGATAAACCTATTATTAAAAGAGTTTTCCTGGGCCGCTGAAGCGACAACCTATAGAGAGCATGAATACGGTTTTAATTTCGCCATTAGCGCACCTATGGATGCGCTATATACTGCCTGTGACGTGGCCGAACTAGCATGGCATTGTTGCGCAGCCGAGCTTCAGCAACGCCCCCAACTTGACTGGCAGTGCCGTCTTGAAGAGCTGCGGATAGAACGTCAACAGGAGCAAAACCCGCAATTAATTAAGTTGATGGCTGCGGCACAAGTGCATCAAGTAACGTGTTTGATGGATGACGATCAGCTGAGTCTAGGCATGGGTAAAAATATGGATAGCTGGCCTGTTCGCCAGCTACCGATCATTGCACAGCTCGACTGGCAAAAATATCACGACATCCCCATCGCTCTTATAACCGGCACCAATGGTAAATCAACCAGTGTCCGGCTCGCCGCACAAATAGCTAAGGCCGCCGGTATCTGTGCCGGGGTGACCTCTACTGATTTTATTCGTGTGGGCGATGATATTATCGATCACGGCGATTATTCCGGCCCTGGTGGCGCGCGCATGCTGTTGTGGGATAAGCGCACCGAATTAGCTTTTTTGGAAGTGGCCAGAGGAGGCATATTAAGACGCGGTTTACCCATAAAAAAAGTAAATGCCGCCCTCATTACCAATGTCGCTAGCGATCATCTAGGCCAATACGGTATCAATACTGTAGCGCAATTAGCAGAAACCAAATTTGTGGTGGCCAAAGCGCTAGAGAAAGATAGCGTACTGGTACTTAATGCCGATAACTCGCTGGTGGTTGAGCAGGCAAAAAAAATTACTAATACACTATGCTGGTTTAGTACCGATGAAAATAACCCGCTGATAAAAAAACACATTCAAAAGGGCGAACGAGCGGTTTTCATTCGTGAAGATTACGTGATTTATCATTTTGACGGCCACTTTGAAACAGTTGCCAAGGTAGCCGATGCTCCCATGACCCTCAATGGCGCAGCGTTATATAATGTGCAAAATGCATTAGGTGTGGTGGGGCTCTGTAAAGCACTTAATTTACCTCAGCAGGCAATCTTGAATGGCCTAATGGCATTTGGCAGTGATGCAGAAGATAACCCCGGCCGAGGTAACCACTATCAAGTTAATGGCTGCACAGTGATTGTAGACTTTGCGCATAACGAACATGGTATGCGAGCAGTAGTGGCCATGGCGCGCAACATCCCCGCCAAAAAATATATCACCATGTTTAGCCATGCTGGCGACCGCAGCGATCAAGACATTAAAGACATGACCCATGTGGTCACAGAGTTAAACGCCGATTTATATATACCCGTAGAAGTGGAAAAATATATTCGTGGTCGCAAACCTAATGAATTACCGGTATTAATTGAACAGTTTTTGTTGCAAAAACAGGTACCCCAACAGCATATACAAATCTCCGCCAGTCCTTTACTGGGTACGAAAAAAGCCCTTTTAGCGGCCGAGCCTGGAGATGTCGTTTTACTTTTTGTGCTTGATGAGCGTCAAGCCATACATGATTGGTTAACGAGCTTGATACCATAATGGTTTGTTATATTAAACATGATTATTTATGAAAACGATCGAGCTATTGATAGTTATGACCTGTTCAGAATAAGCCCACTACGCAACCATTAAACTAGCGCCGCTCAATCATAGGCAGTCCTCAACATGACAGATACAGACATCAGCGCCAACCATACCAGCGGCTATATTCTCAACCGTGAATACTTCAGTGAGTGCTTCGACGAATCGGCCAACACCACTACCAGCGTCAAAACATATCGCCAGGCCATACTCTTAATTATCATAGCCGGCGTATTTTTTGCTATGAAAGTTGAAGCCTATGTCGCCTGGTTTTTACTCTGCTTGAGCGGCATAGAGCTGCTATCCATTAAATACAAACGAGGCTGGTGGATTGCGCGCCAAATGCTCAGTCGCTCGACGGGCAGTACCGTTAATATACGCGTTAATGATCAAGGTATTTTTACCGACAGCACTTACCACCAGCAAGGCATACTTTGGAACGATATTGCTGAAATCAAAAGCACCGAGAAAGGTTTTGTGATCGTCCACAATAGCGGCACGACTTATCTTTCTAGAAGCGGTATAGATAAGAACATTTTAGCGTTGTTAGCCCACAAGGCCCTATGAACATTTCTGTGTAACTGTCATAGTTTAGTTAACTAGTCTTCGAACCCAATTATTAACCGGTTCAGGGCAGGCAGCCAACTGTTTATCACCACTGTCAATTTCTGCTTATAAGAAGAACTAACGCCTTTTTAAGCCAAAATGACGACAAAAAAGTACTTTTTGCATTGACTGCCAATATCTTATAACCAAGTAATTACGATTTGATAGAGTAGCCCGCTTGAATTTGATACGATGTTTTAAATTAATATATCAAAAGCCTTTTTTTCTATTAGAAAGATGCTGTTATGAAATCAGAATGGATGAAAAAAAGGCGATTTCGATGGGCATTCATTGGTAGTGCTTTAAGCTTTCTCGGCCCTTTAGGTGAATGGCTTTTCTTGAAGCTATTCAATATAACGAATGATAATAATGTAGCTTTGAATTTTTTATATACTGAACTGTGGACACTCTTTTGTTTTTCATGTTTTGGTTATTTTCTTGGTCGATCTACAGAAAAAATTGAGCGCATCGCTTCCCATGATGTGCTTACCGGTGTAATTTCACGGCGTTATCTGATGCAGAATGGCCTTACAGGCTCGTTATAATCAAACGTTTAGTGCCATGATGCTCGACCTGGATCACTTTAAAAACGTGAATGATAATTATGGCCATCTGATAGGTGACAAATGCTTGGTAGCCGCCGCAAAATGCATGATGCATAGCTGTAGAAAAATTGACCTCGTCGGTCGCTATGGTGGAAAAGAATTTATAATCCTCTGCCCCAATACGAATCAAGCAGAGGTCATGCAGCTGGCTGAACGTATCCGCCTAAACATATCGACTCTGCCTGAAGAAGAAATAGCTTATCCAGGGCCGCTCACTGTATCGATAGGGTTGATCACTATTGTTGAACTCAATGACCCTTCTATTAATAGCGTCATCCGTAAACTCGATACAGCGCTCTATGCCGCGAAACACAACGGTCGCAACCAGGTTTATATTGCCAACACCGACTCATTAATCAGTGACTGAAGTTATTGCCTTCAATCGATCGCGGTATAACGTAAAAACGTAAACGTAAGCCTCTTCTTTTACTCTTCCCCAAGCTCCAATCTAAGACTCGATTTATAAATCTCGAAAAATAGAACGCTATAAATTGAGTACTAATAAAATGAGCTTTAAGTCGTTAACTGATCTATTAATATGAAGGATAGAATATAGATAGGGCTACCATAGGTAATCTAACGGATATTTCGGTGGGTGGTATTTTTTTAGTTAATGGTCGTTATCAATATCGCGCCATTTGACGCTCCACGGCGAGTTTAACCAACAAAACACTCTTTGCCGCCAACTTTTTGGTGGCTGGTGCTTGGGAGCTTCTGCTGTATCAATCGTATCGCTTTACTGTTCAACTTCTTGCACAGTTTTATCGGCAGGATGATTCGACGGCACTAGCAGCGATCCTGATTCTGGCTCGACAGCAGGAAAGTCTATGACTTCGATCGAGATGGGCAGCGCCTTAAGACTTAAACCCGCGTCAAGATGCGCTCAAGCATGTTCGAGATCCGCTAAAGTGTCTTCAAGCGTCTGGCGCATGGGTGTTGAGCAAGCCTTACTCTTGAGTAATACGCCTACATCTGCCTCCAAAACACCAATAGCATCACCTACCTCAACACGGTATTGCTGCTCTCGTGTTTCTATAACCGTGAGCTGGTCGCGCACTCGACTTCAGGGACGGATATGTCCAGTGGCGGTGCTTGTTTACCCTTTTTTTGCAACAATACCCGCAGCGTAACCGCCGCTTCAGCCAAACGATGAAAGCTATCAATTTGCTCGGTCAACTCGGCGTGACTATCGACCCCAACAGCGACGATGAAATTAATCAGCGGAACAATATCACTGAGCTGTGCCTTGACCTTAATATCCAAGACTTGTAACTGTATCAGTACATCACCAACGGAAAGATTACGTGTTCTTTTACCTAGCGCGCGGTAAAGCCGTAACGATTCTACCGGTAAGGCTGACCGAGCTGTAAGGAGGTTTCGAGCCCTTCGCGTAAGGCCTCAAGTGATCTGGCAGAATCCAACAGTCCCTGCAACACAGAGCGATCAGCGTCAAGTTTATCGAGTTGTTCGGTGAAATCAGAATTTGTAGCGACGGTCATTACCTGGCTGCTTATAGTTTGATGTAAGGATAGCCCCGGTATAGCGAAATAGAGCGTCGATTGAACAGGCGTAAATCACCTTCCCTGAGAATACTGGAAAACAACATACCTTTGAAAAAAGGTGCGTGGCACGGTGATGTTTATCGCCTGATATCAAAACACCATAGCGTATGCCTGGCATGCAATAAACGTAGCAAGCCTCAGTGTATATTTCTATTAGAGACTTTTGCACGGAAGATAGTTTTGCTTTCGTGCAAAGATATCTTTTAACCTATTGATTGACTAACGATTCACTCAGGTTTGTCAGTCACTGCTCCGGTAGAGGCCGAACTGACTGTTCTCGCATATTTTGCGAGCAGCCCTCGGGTATATTTTGGCGCAGGCTGTTGCCAGTTTTGCTTGCGCCTAGCCATTTCTTCATCATTAATATCGAGCGTCATCTGACGCTTTTGCGCATCGATGGTAATGCTATCGCCATTTTCTACCAGCGCGATGGCACCGCCTTCGTAGGCTTCAGGGGTAATATGGCCCACTACAAACCCCCTACTGCCGCCTGAAAAGCGACCATCGGTGATAAGCGCAACATCGTTGCCTAGACCTTTGCCCATAATGGCAGAAGTGGGGCTCAACATTTCACGCATGCCTGGGCCGCCTCTAGGGCCTTCGTAGCGAATAACAACCACGTCACCGGCTACCACTTGGCCATCAATAATAGCGGCAAAACCCTGCTCTTCTGAGTCGTACACTTTAGCCGTACCCGTAAAGCTTAAACCTTCTTTACCGGTGATTTTTGAAACCGCGCCTTCCGGTGCTAAATTACCGTTGAGTATCACCAAATGGCTGTCTTTTTTGATGGGTTTATCAAACGGTAAAATAATAGTCTGCCCGTTAGGATAATCCTCTACGTCTGCTAAGTTTTCGGCCATGGTTTTACCCGTGACTGTCATGCAATCACCGTGCAGCATGCCTGCCTCTAACAAACGCTTCATTAGCGGTTGAATGCCACCAATGGCAATTAATTCAGACATCAAATATTGACCGCTTGGGCGCAAGTCGGCAATCACCGGTGTTTTTTCACCAATACGCACAAAATCATCCAGCGTCACTTCCACCCCAACGGCGTCAGCCATCGCAATTAAATGCAGTACGGCATTGGTAGAACCTCCTAGGGTAATGATCAGCGTAATCGCATTCTCAAATGCCTTTTTGGTCATAATATCGGACGGTTTGATATCATGTTCGAGCAAGTAAATAATGGCTTTCCCTGCATCAATGCAGTCTTGTTTTTTGTTATCTGAAATCGCATTTTGGGCAGAGCTATTAGGCATACTCATACCCAACGCTTCAATCGCCGAGGCTAAGGTATTGGCCGTATACATACCGCCGCAAGAGCCGGGACCGGGAATCGCCGTTTTTTCAATATGCTCTAACTGAGTGATGGGAATGTCGCCGGCAGCATATTCGCCTACCGCTTCGAATACTGACACGATATCGGTGTGGTTTTCGCCGGGTAAAATCGTCCCTCCATACACAAAGATAGAGGGGCGATTTAAACGTGCTAGCCCCATTAAACATCCCGGCATATTTTTATCACAGCCACCAATAGCAATAATGCCGTCATGCCCCATACCCGCCGATACGGCCTCTATGGAATCACAAATCACCTCACGTGATACCAAAGAATACTTCATGCCTTCGGTACCCATGGAAATACCGTCAGATACGGTAATGGTGTTATAAATCACACTTTTAGCACCGGCGCTATCGACGCCCTTACCCACCTCTTCTGCCAGAGTATTAATATGCATATTGCATGGCGTCACCATTGACCACGTTGAGGCAATACCCACCTGCGATTTCTTGAAATCTTCGTCGCCAAAACCTACTGCCCTTAACATCGAGCGACTAGGGGCCTGAGCTGCACCATCTACGATTTTTTGTGAATATTTACGTGGCTTATCTGTACTCATAGTATGATCTTCGTTGTTGGCTTCAATAAATGCACTATAGAATTGTATAAGAAAATAAACAATCTAAGTTCATGAATTGATTGGTCTTATTTGCCTAACTATTCAAAAAAGCATTTTTGAGGAATCATCGGGACAATAAGCTGAAAAATTGCCTGACCTTTAACAAGACTATGAGACCCCTTATTAAAAACCCCTAGCAAATCGCCGCCAACAGTGACTGGCCAAACTCGATATAGGTATTGGCCTCTTCGCCAATACCTTTTACTTTAAGATGGTCGGCAAAACCAAGTCGAGCACTCATAGCCAACCAAAACACGGCACTAACTAAACCCGCAATACGCCATAACGCTGTTTTTGCCCACGTCAGCGCAAAAGTAATAGAGAGCACATAAATCACAAAACCTCCTAATTTAGATGATGCCCAACCATTCACGAAGGGGTATAAGTTAAGTGGATTAACAGTAACCAGGTAAATGAAGGTGAAGGCAAAAAGTGCATATAAAACATACGGCCCCATCTTTAGCAGTTTATTATTGACCTTGTCAGACCCTTTTATCGTTAATACAAAATTAATGATGAAAAAGATAAACGTAAGCGAGATTATGGTCAGGTGGGCGTGCTTAACTATCATGTACATGTTGTTAATCCCAAAAAATTCATTTTATAGTTAATCTGTGTATAGGCGGAGTAACCGCCCTTTCTAAGCCCCGCCCGCCAAAAGAAAGACATGGTGAAAGCGGCTCCCTTAGATCATCTAGAGAGTCGTTATTGCCTACCTCCTGGTTAGGCGCTTGCAACTTCCGCTAGATTTGAAGGCTCATTATTGTGCGAATCAGGTTGAAATCGTAGAAGACAGCCAACCCCACCAATAGACATTAATGCGTCTGATTGCTCTACGACTTCCACCGGGCATTGAAACTGGCTGGCCAGTCGTAACAACGCCTCTCTGACATCTAGCGGCCTAACGGAATGACTGCCACATTGAGAGCATTCTGCGATTTCCGGTAGCTCTGTCCCCATAGCTCTGCAAGATGTACACGTCCAACCGGGATCTGGCTGGTATTCACTGGCTATAACTAGCGTATCAACTTCACCCCAATGCAATGAATTCAATGTGTTTTTAGACCCCGCAACGGCCAGATTGTGATTACGCAACCCTTGAGTCAGACGATCAACAACAGAATGGGATTCCTGCTCTTCATGATCGATAAAACTCGATAAGGTTGCCATGACAACATCAGTTTGATGGTCATGCTCATTTGCAGGGACAGTATCTACCAATTTATTGGCCAGAGTACTGGGTAGCAACTGACGGATTCGCTGAGTAATTTCAGGCGCTCCCGCAAGAATAAGGTGTGTTTGCCCTCCAGCACTCATCAATTGCTCAAGAAGTGCTATTTTTTCTTTCACAAATCGCTCACCACGGTGCTCTTGATGAACTTGATAGTGCGAACGAGTCCATTCAGAACCCACTCGCACACCTGATTGAGTGCGGTTAATCCAAGCCTGAGTCGTTGCTGCTCCCAGATTAACTTCAAGAATATGAGCCCGATTTGGCATTGCCAGCAATACAATATAGCGGTGATAGTTATCCTTGAGTTCTACCAGGTGGTATATATTGGGCGTGGGGTAAACCGCTATCCAGTTAGGCAAGGGAGCCGTGAATTGCATCGGCATAAAGAAGGCACCACCCAAGTTACCTCGTACAAAAATTGCTGCCCCCCTTGCTTCAGGCAGCAGATCAGTGGCTAACCACGCTTCAATTTTAAATAGCGCTTCCTCGAAATCAACAAGATCATCACCTTTAAGAACACGCCTTAAAACACGCACTCTCTCTTCAAAAGTTTCGCGCCAACCATCTTCTCCGTTTTCCAGATTAAGATACACACTAATAAAAGGCACTTTTGATTCTTCTACGCTGGCGAGTATCGTGATGTGTTGTTTGAGCTCTGCAAGTGTTGTGAGACTAGTCATTTAGATTTTCTCCTAAAGTATATGAGTTATCACTCATTACTATTCATGAAACCCAACAGATGTAACAGGCTTGTAAAGAGGTTAAAAATTGCAACGTACAGCGTAACGGTAGCCATGATGTAATTGGTTTCCCCACCATGGATAATATTACTCGTTTCATACAGAATCAGGCCTGACATAAGCAGAACAAACATTGACGAGACAACTAGAGACAATCCAGGCATCTCAAAAAATATGGCTCCCAACCCTACAAAAAAGGCCACCAATATACCGGCCATCAGAAACCCGCCCATAAAACTAAAATCCTTACGGCTTGTCAGCGCATAGGCTGATAGCGCAAGGAATATCACCCCTGTTGCACCTAATGCCGTCATCACAACCTGACCACTATTGGCGATGGCCATGTAAGTATTGAGTATTGGGCCTAGGGTGTATCCCATGAATCCTGTTAATGCGAAAACAAAAACAAGGCCCAGGGATTCATTACGAAATTTTGAAGTAAGAAAAAGCAGGCCAAAATAGCCACCAAGTGTTAGTAGCATACCTGGGTGCGGCAACTTAAAAGCCATTGAAATACCCGCGGTTACGGCACTGAACAAGAGCGTCATTGAAAGCAAGGCATAGGTGTTGATTAGCACCTTGTTGCCTGCCAATACCGCTGTCGGTGAAATTGTTTTTGCTATTGTGTCATTCATTTTTATTTACCCCGCATGGCTTAATTCATGAGAATCGTAGCCTTCAACAGATAGCGCAATATGTTTACGGCGAACTACCCTACTCCTGTAACGGTGACGATTTAATTTTCTATCGACTGTTCGGCTAGCACGATCGACTGCCCGATCAATAGCGACGTACAGGTCAACTTCAGTATCCTCAATGACCACATCAGAAAGCTGATCAAGCACTACCTGAATCTGGAAGCGCTTATCTGCACCACCGCGAGGTCCGTTAATATCTGAAAGACGTACATTGATGCGCTGAATATGCTCATCACGGCTACTTAATGCGTATGCCAAACGACGTGTAATATAAGTACGAATAGCATCGGTTAATATAAAGTTTCTTGCATGGATGTTGATTTGCATGATTTTCTCCGGCCTTTAGGTTTCGTTGTTGACGACCTGCATACTAAAATAGTTTTTTTATTTAAAAAATACGAATAATCTTGTGTTGTTGATCGATATTTTCGAACTATTGGTTTTGATATGATCAACTAAAAACATCTGCACTATTTTTTCGTTGTGGCCAAAGAAGGGAGCATTGCCAGGGCAAGTGAATTACTGCACCTCACCCCGCAGACAATCGGTGGGCAACTAAGTGTATTAGAAGAAAATTTTGGCGAAGCTTTATTTCGTCGATCCGGCAGAAATTTGGTATTAACTGAAATCGGCCGGTTAGTGCTGAGCTATGCCGATGAGATTTTTTCTTTAGGCGGTAAACTTGAAGAAATGGTGCGCAATTTACCTTCTGAAAGACGGTTAGTTTTTAAAGTTGGCATTGCTGATATTGTACCAAAATCAATTGCCTACCGCCTTTTAGCGCCCGCATTTAATCTATTCGTATCATTTTTCGAAAAGGCGATATCAATGATTTATTGGCTGAGTTTGCCGTACATAAACTTGACTTGGCTCTTGTAGGGAAAACAGGGGGAAATAGAGTCTTGCATTTTGCATAACCAACAATTCTACTTGCGTTGCATAATGTAATCAAAAAAAAGGCCCACCTCTTTCAAACTATCACACCACTCTTATAAGCCGCGAGCCTTTATAATCGCTTCATTTCGATTTTTCGATACCGACATATATTCATCAAAGGCATTGGAGGGTACTCACTCGACAGTCAGTCATCCCTTCCATGCAAAATACAAGACCCTGACCCCGCTGACCTTGTTCAATATCAAAATACATTTTGTTCAATTTGATTCAGTGGTTAGTGTTGATAGACAAATCCACCATACAAATATTTGGTAGCTTCAGCCCCTAAGACTAAAACCTTGTCTCCAGCCTCTAACCGACCGGAACGTCTTAATCGGTCAAGGCAGACCCAAATAGCCGCCGAACCCATATTACCCAGATATTTAGCGTCATTGATGATTCTTTCAGGCTGAATGTTTAAGTATTCAGCAAGCAGTTCAGAAATAAAGCCATTCGCTTGATGAGGAATAATGAAGCGAAAATCGGCCAATTGATAGCCTCGGTTCAGGATCGCCTCTAAGCCCAGTTGAAACAACTCTTTTCCTTGTTGTCGAACCTCACTAACCTGATGCTGAAAAAAGGGCATCGATTTTTCACTAACTGGGTTTTTTGAACCGCCTCCACTCAATTGAAAGCCAGGTTGTCTATTAAGGCCAATCTGCCCAAGGTATATATCGCTAATCAAGTGTGGGGAGTGATGATGCTCGGCAGCGAGGATCACTGCGCCAGAGGAATCACCCATTTGCACCAGATTGACCAATTGTTCTCGATCCATAAATTCAGGAGTGAGTTCGCAATACATCGATCCCACCTCGCTGCCAACCACGGTTATCTGATTGAGCGTTGAATTAGTCGCCAACATTGCACTGGCAATATGCAGTGCATTAGCAAAACCGGTACAGGCCTGACGTAGTTCCATGTATGGCCCCTCATAATTCAGTTTGTCGGCTACCCAGGCGATGTTCGGCGGTAATAAGGTATAGGGTGTTGTGGTATGCCCAATCAAATAATCATTAGCAGACAGAGACGTGCCTGCAAAATTGCAGGCATTTTCTATCGCTGAAAAACAAAGTTGCGGCGCAGTAATATTTTCAGAGCGACTATCTTCATGAAAACAGCGAGCAAAATGACGACTGCTAATACCGAGCATCCTAGCAATCATTGCGGCTCTACGACTCGCTCTTTTACCACAATGTCGAGTGATCAATTCAAACAATTCACTGTTACTAATGGGAGGGCCAGGGAGACTACTCCCCGATGAAATCAGTTTTAATTTTGCATCAGAAAAAAAAGCAGTCATTATTGTTCACTACCCCGTAAAGTTTTAATAAGCCTATCGAAATCAACTCCAAGTGCCTCAAATGATTCCTGCATGGGGCTAAGTAATTCGATCACCTTAGGACCAATAACAAGCTTCAGGATTGCTATATCATCGCGACTGGCGCCCAGGCGCAGAGCATGTTTACGACTAATCACCACATGACGCGCCTCATCTTTCTTTATTTGTTCAAAAAGAATACTGATTGGATTATCCGGACCCAAATTGCTTTGAGACATTGCGTTCATTATTTTACCAACACAGGCATCCAGTTGACATATAGTCGCGAAATGTTGCGCGATACTAATCTGTTTATTTAATCCTGAGTAAAACCGCTGTGCTCTGCGTTTTATTTGATGGAGATCTTTAGGCTGCATCAGTCTGCTCGCAAGCTGTTGCAAAGCTTTTTCATGCATGGCTTCATCACTTTCAATATTGGCTAAATCCTTAAAGCTTTCATTAATAGCGCTAGTTGACAAGCGATCGCGCTCGTTGGCAAAAACAAACACTGCCGATTGCTCACCACAGATTAAAGTAGGAAGGAGTCGAGCTAAGGCTTCTTCTGTTACAGAACCAATTTCAAGCGGCTCTGTATTGAACTGTTTTTGCCATTGATTGAACCAGTGATCGTTAACCGGGACGATAGTCTCAGGTCGTGGAAAGCAACGTATTTTCGAGGTTGATTTGTGTATTTTAGCATTCATTGGTCAGGTATCTGTGTTAAAGAAATGGGATCTGACCTCGACGAATTTGACGGCGATACCTTCGGAACATATCGATTCAGCAACGCGGGCAAGCAAATAAGATCAAATACCAAGGCGAGAGAAATAATAGCAGCCGAAAGTCCACTGAGCTCAACAATGGGTCGAAAGTCTGACAACAGCCCAACGATAATTCCTGAGCATAAAGTAATACTGGTCACCATTATTGCAGGCCCCACGGTCACATAGAGCTTGCTTACCGATTCAGAGTCATTGAGCTGACGATATTTGACCAACATGTGTATGGTATCATCAATAATCACCCCTGTGATCATGCCCATAACCACGGCGCTGCCCATGCTGATGTAACCGCCAACAATAAACCATAAACTAAATACACAAATTAACGGCAACAAGTTACAAATTAAAGTAATTCCGATTACTTTCAACGATTTCATTAACCAGCCCGATATAAACCCAATTGCGATCAATGCAATCGCCAACGAGACAAACATACTAAAAGCGTTTTGTTGATTCACTTCGGAAAAAATCAGATCGGGGCTCACACCACCTAAATAATGATAAGGTTTTAAGTGTTTGTCGAGCCAGGCTTGAATTCGATGATTGATCTGAATCAGTTCTTTAGTCGTCATTGATTTCAAATGTACCGTTATGCGACTGGCACTCAGATCATGATTAATAATGCTTCCAAAGTTTTTCGAAACCAGAGGGAAGTTTTTTATATGATTTAAATAGTAATCCAATCGTTTCTGGGTAATAGTGGTTGCTAAAAATAATTGACTTAATCCACTGATGTGGGTGATTTCTGCTTGGCTTTCTAACCAGTGACTAAATTCCTGAAGTTTCAATTGATATTCCAGATTGGCAATACCATTGCGTTTACCGGAATCAATCGAATAGTCTATTTTTGCTGCGCCATAGAATTGTTGATCAATTAAACGAGTGCCCACGCTAAATTGATGATCAGGCGGAAAATACTCGTAGACATTATCGTTAATTTGTAACTGTGCCACCAAAAAAGATCCCGTCAATACAAGTATCAACAACGGAATTAAAAGCCTTGACTGATGAGGCGCTATCATTGACCATAAATGCTGTAAATTAATGCGCTTATTGATTTGAGTGGCTTGCTGTTGACTCAATTTAAGACGAGGTAAAATAAACGATAAAAGCGTCATACCATAGATAAAACTGAGTATTACACCGATTGAGACCAGTATCCCCATTAGCCGTATCGGGGGAGAAGGACTTAAGGTAAGTAATAAAAATCCGCCCACTGTTGTTAAAACACTTAAGCTGATCGCTCTTAGGTTAAATTGACGGCTTTTCTGCATGGCTACAATTGCCGCCTCCCCCGCCTCTAGATAACGGCAATAGCCAGTGACCAGATGGACCGCAAGAGTAATACTTAAACTGACGATAATCACCGGAGTGAAAGCATTGATGGCGGCAAGTTCAAACCCCAGCCAGCCAGACAGACCAAATGTTGTTGCTGCGGCAAGCATAGCACTACAGAGCAGTGATAGACTCAATAAAAAATGCCTGAAAAACGCCAACAAAGAAAACAGATATATTATCAGTAACGCCGGGATAAATTGTTTTAGATCAGTTCTTACTAACGTTATATAGGCTTCATTCAAAGCCAAAGTTGACGTGAAACGAACTTTCAAGTTACTGCCATTATTTAGCAGAATATGATTTATTTTGGATCGGATATCGTTTACAAACAGCTGGGTGTTTTGAACCGCGTTATTCGAGGGAAGATTGGCTTCAATAACCAACAAAGTAATTTTTCCATTTTTACTAATCAATCCCAAACCTTGTTTTGTTGTCAAAATTTCGGCTAATACTTCATTCTCAGTATATTCATGACCCTCAAAACTATCGCCTGAATATTCAGCACTATCGTCCAACAAAGTGAGAAAATTTATATTTGAACTAACAAGTGGATTGCTATTAATCGAATTAACGATATTTTTTACTAGTTCGATATTTTTGGTACTGACGAGTAATTCGTCCGGACTTTCTATCGCAACGACTAAACTATCTTGTAGCTGATAGTCAGCATTCAATGCTTGCTCGGTTTGTAGCAGCGGGTGAGTTGGGTCAAAATAGGCGCGATAACTGGCATTGGTTTTTAACATTGATAAACCAAACAGGCATGCAATGGTAATCAGTAGAACCAGAAAACAACTGCTGCGTACTGGCCACAACAGAGGGTTGAAAAAATTGTAATTTTTCATTCTAACAATACCGATTTGTATTTACTGAAAGCCATTAAGGGTTACTCTGGAATGTTGTTTGGGCTTTAAGTCTATTATGTCAACCTTTACTTGGAAATTAAAATGCAATCAAGAAATGTTATCAATTCATTATCAATTTGTGATAATTCCGTCTGGTCGCGACACTTTAGTTACATTATTCTGACCACTAAATTTAGATTATTATCTTAAGGATACTCAAATTAAAAAGTTAGTATTGTCCCTGATAGTCATTGTTTCCGGCTGTATCAGTCTTGGCGGCGAGCCTGTTTATCATAAAGATGGCATTGCCATTATCGGTTATGATCCAGTAGCCTATTTTATTGAAGGTAAAGCCGTAAAAGGCAACGAAAATATCAACTATTTGCATCGCGGAACAACATGGTATTTTAGTTCAGAAATCAATAGACGTTTATTCTCCGAAAACGAACATCATTATTTACCACAGTATGGAGGCTATTGTGCTTACGCCATGTCGAAAGGATTTGTAGTATCCTCAGATCCCGAAGCTTTTACCGTTTATAATAATAAATTGTATCTCAACTATAGCTTCTCAGTCAGGGGGAGTTGGAGTAAGGACATACATCGAAACGTTGAAAAGGCCGATACACATTGGCAACACCTGATAACCGCGAATAATCAACCTAGAGTGAAGAATCAAAGCACTGGAGTTGCACGCCCCTAGCCCAGCTCGGCCTCTTCTGGCTGTGGTATGCTGTAATACGACAACCCTGCTACTGACCCCGCTAATCAGCCTCCCGACTCGACAAGCCAGTCCGCAGAATATAGATGGGCTGGCCAACATATAGCAGAAAAGCAGGGGAAAGGACCGACCCCATTAACGTATTCTTCGAACAGAATGATTATGCACTCGGCCCGTTATAAACGGGGCATTAAGTAAACCAGTTGAACTACAGTAGCGGCCATATGTCCGGCATTAGTTTGCATTGAGCGGGAGTCTTTGGCAGCTAAATTGCGCACGCCACCTGGGAAATACATGTCGAGAGAGTTAAATGTAATAGAATTGTGATATTTACGGAATGGATTTGTGAAAGTTAATCTGTAAAATACCCAGCAATCGAGACGGAAGTGTCAGTTGTGGACTAACTCGAGCGTCATTTTTATTTTTATATCAATACAAACAGGCCTAACATGAATACAATATTGTCCTATAAACCCTTTATTACCTGGCTACTATTCGCGGCCGTAGCACTATCAACACCTACTTTCGCAGAATCGCCAATCTATACTGGTGTTTTTAGCAGTAAGGCTGTTTCAGGGTATGATACGGTGGCTTATTTCACGGAGAGTAAAGCCGTGGAGGGAAAGGCGAAATATTCGACTGAATACAACGATACCGATTGGTATTTCAGCAGCCAAAAAAACCTGGCTTTATTTAAAACTGATCCCGAAAAATACGTACCACAGTATGGCGGCTATTGTTCTTGGGCAGTTGCCCATAACAGCACAGCCAAAGGAGATCCAACGCAATGGACTGTTCACGACAGCAAGCTTTACCTGAACTACGATACCGGTATCCAGGAAAAGTGGCTGAAAGCAAAAAGTACTTTGATTACCAAAGCAAACAAAAATTGGCCCCAAGTTCTTGACCAATAGAGAAATGGCCATTAATTAAAAAACTGTTAACAAGAAATATAGCTAATTAGAGAGCACAAAATGAACCCATTTATTAGAATCGTTAGTTGGATTATCGCATTGTGGACAGCAAAGGTGTTCCTGTTTTCACTGCCCTACAAATTTAGCGGCCACTCTGATACTGTGCATATTTTTAGCACAATAGGCGCCTGGATACAGTCGATACTGGGTGATACCATTGGCACATTGTTTATTGATTATGGTGCCTATGCTGTCGGTTCCGCTGAGCTGATTACTTCGCTGGTACTATTGAGCCCTGCTGCTTTCTGGGCCTTAAAAAAGGCTAATGTCACCCAAAAATTGCCTAGCATAAGTTTAGTGCATGGTTTAGGTGGGCTTATGGCGTTTGGGATTATGAGTGGCGCTGTATTTTTTCACATCTTCACCCCGCTGGGGATTGAAGTCTTGCACGAAGGAAAAAGCGATAACGGCTCTTTATTTTATGCAGCGTTATCTATATTGATTTCGGGCTTGGTATTAGCCGTTATGAACTTTTTTACTTGGAAGGCATCCAACATATCTCAACAATAGAATACTCGCTTATTAACTTGGCCTAGCAAATACTAGACTAGGTATTTTTTAAACACACAGGCCTTCCGGCCTGTTTTTACTTGGCCTTTCATAATGTTTATCCGCGCTCTCCTCGTACTGTCTTATATTGCATATTGCATAAAGCTGCGCGCGGCACCTTGGAAATACTTTCAGTTAAATGCTCCCTATTTTAATGAGCAGAGGAATATTTTTTCAAAACTGGATATGGATAGGCTGATTCCTGATCAATGGAAACTCGAACAATTTTCTGATATTGGCGACCAATACCCATCCAGATATCCCGTATTTGTAAAACCTGAATGGGGTCAAAACTCCCAAGGTATCGTGAGAGCAGACAATGCCAAACAACTTGCCGAATGGCGGCTCAACAAAAAAGATACGGCTATTAATTACTTGATTCAGCAAGCAGCACCGGGCGGCCGGGAATATGAAGTATTTATCGTACAGTCTGACCTAAACGATGACGAGGCCGCTATATTTTCTGTGACTGAAACCATTAATAACAGTGACGAACGCTTTCCTGTTAATGGCATTTATAACCAAGCGACAAGCTATAAAGACATTACCTATTATTTTTCTCCCGAACAAGCCCGCGAGCTACGGAAACACTTAAAAAAAATTGGGCAGTTTAGAATTAGTCGTTTCGGATTGCGTGCCGACAGTATTAAAAAACTGCTTGATGGCAACTTCCACATTATTGAAATTAATCTGTTTTTTCCAATGCCTCTGATGTTAATTTCAAAAAACGTGAAGTGGCCAAATAGATTCCGCTTTTGCTTTAAATGTATGAATAAACTCGCACTTTCCACCAAAAAAATCCCTTCTTCTCAGCCAGATAAAGCCATATTTTTTACAAAGCTAAAGCAGTCCAAGACCCTGAAGCACTCCCTGCTCCTGAGGCCAGCCAATGAAATGAGTTCTAACAATGAGCACCCTTAATAAAGTTGTTTATCAATGGATTTCAAAAAAATTCATGAACGGCTGTAGCAGCTATAACAGTTTGGAAGTAAGAAAAAGCTGCCGCTCTAAGGAACAGGCTCGCTCCGCTTTTGCCAAGGGCAAAGTACCTCATGCTAATGGATTGATATTTTTTAATCCGTTCAAGGCGAGTCACTTCGCGAAAACTTATGGCTTCCCTTTAGTTATCAAACCTAACGTCAGTGGTTATTCACGCGGCAGTCATTTCCCAATTACAAATTTCAAAGATCTGTGGAAAGCCATATTTTTAGCCAAATTGTGGTGGCCAACAACGGTAGTTGAAGAATATTTAGAAGGCAAAAATTATCGCGTTGTTGTCGCTCAAGGAATAATCATATCCGTGCTTGAACGGTACGCACCGTTTGTGACGGGAAACGGTGTCGATACTATTAGTGCTTTAATTGATGTAGAAAATGCAACCAGAAAAAACATGGGATTGTACCCGGTTATTAACCCACTGCAAAAAGGTAAGGTAACCAAAAAATTCCTTAATAAACAGGGTTTTTCTCTAGAAACCGTGCCGGAGAAAGACCAAGTCGTAAAATTGTTTTACCGTATATCCCTAGCTCCGGGTGGCGTGGTTAAAACCATTGACAAGGAAACGATCTCATCGCTCAATCAAACCTTGTTTAAAGACATTATCAAGCTATTCGATGCAAATATATTGGGCATAGATGTTATCTTTGAAAAAGGTATCGACACGGATTATCTTGATCAAAAATGTATCTTCCTTGAAGTAAACTCTCGCCCTTATTTAAAAATGCACGACTATCCGAGATATGGCATAAAAGAAGATTTATCACCTTATCTCAAGAATTTAAACGCGCTTGAAATAGCACAGGCTGATATATTTTGATACGGTTTACCCCACGCTTATTTTTTCAGTTTTCAGGGCTGCATTCGCTACTCATTGGTTTGCTGCCCTTTTTCTTGCCGATTTTACTCTGGAAGACGGGCACGTCTCTTGGTGAGGTATCTGCCTTTATCGCACTGACTGGGCTGGGGTTTATTATCACCCTATGGTTCTGGGATCGTTTACGAGCGAGTAACCAATGGCGCTCTATAATCGCTATTTCATTTATCATCGAAATCATACTGGTTGGCCTATTGGCATTTGATTTTAGCATGCCTTATCTAGCCGGGTTAGCGTTGCTTAATGGTGCCTATAATTGTTTCTATTGGTCTACTCAGCGTGCACTTTTTAGCGACATTACCACTGAACACAACACAGGAAAAACTTTTGGTAATTTTCAGATTCTGGTTGTGGTGTTATTAAAACTAGGCATACTACTAGGCGGTTATTTACTGGACACCCATGGTATCGGAGTCATTTTTTTTTGACGGTATTAATCAGCTGCATTGGATTACCCTTGTTGCTAAAACAAAATAAGCCGAGCGATATCGAGCTTGGTCAACGATTAGCTAATTCAACGCCACAGGCACCACTCAGTATTCGGGACATCTTTCGCTTTAAAGATAACTTGCAATCTCGAACTACATTCTTGTTAGATGGCCCGTTTTTATTTCTCGAAAGCTATTTTTGGTTGCTTTCACTTTATTTGTTGACTGAGCAGAGTTTTTTAAAATTAAGCGGCGTTGTGGTCATCCTAACAGTCATTTTGTCCTTAGTATTTTATGTCATCAAGAACAAAATTGATCAGCTTAATCAGCAGCATGTTTTTATAGCTGCCGTTTTACTTTATGCGATTTCATGGTTACTCCGGGGGCTGCTTAACACAGCAATTAACGACTGGATACTTTACCCTACAATTATCGTGATTACCTTTTTTACCGTCTTTTTTCGCCTGGCGTTTAACAAGCGTTTTTTTGATGTCGCGAATACAACTATCACCTATTGCTATCTCATTCAAAAAAGTTACTATTCGCAACTTAGCATCGTTTTATTCTTTGGCTTATTCGCTTTCGCGCTACCCATACATGGCAGCATAGAAAAACAGTTGACGATCACTTACTTTTTAGCCTTCCCTTTATCCATTCTCTATGTCGTTTATGCAACCAAACAAGAAGATATTTTCGTGCTATTAAAAACGAACAAGCATTTTAAAATATTTACTACGCCTTTTAAATTATTGACTAAATACAGAAACAGTAACCGGCCAATCCGGTATGTGGACAAACGGTAGCAACACTATGCACAAATTTGTAATAGGTAACGTCGAATCCCTCGATCAAATGACTGACTTTATCTCAGGGTTAAGTGACTCTGAATACCAACTTCCTGCTAGGCCCTGGTTTGAAAGTTCAATAGGTCAACATTTGAGGCATGTTATTGACCTGTATGTAGCGCTGATGAAATCGGATGGCGAGCTCATCGATTACGATTATCGACGGCGCGGTGCAGCGGCAGAGACAAACAGAACTACCGGGCTTGCAGAGCTGAAGGAAATCAGAGGGTGGCTGGCTGACTTTTCGATTGAAGACATCAACAATACAATTTTGGTTAGCACTGAAACGGCCTTGTCCACGGAGCAAACAGAGGTATTTACTTCCTCTTTGGGCCGCGAACTTTGTTTCGCTTCTAGCCATCTAACTCACCACCTAGCAATTATGGCCACTATAGCCAAGGTGAGTGGCAAAGACGTGAACGCAAAACTGGGATTGGCACCGGCAACAGCGACTTTTGTTAGGGAACAAGCGAAGCAGGCATGTGCACACTAACCTGGTTACAAACAGAGACGGGTTATCAGATATTTTTTAATCGCGATGAACAACGAACTCGTCTACCCGCTTTACCACCTGAATGTGTGACACATCACGGTGTCAAAATATTGACGCCTCTCGACCCGGTTGGGCAGGGTAGCTGGATATCTAGCAATGAATATGGTTTAAGCCTGTGTCTTTTAAATTATTATCAAGGCAAGGCCCCCGACACCACCTTGATAAGCAGAGGACAGCTGCTGAGAAACCTGTCTCATTCTGCGCACCTCAATGTACTGGATGAGCAAGTTATCACGATGACATTATCGTCCTATGCACCCTTTACCTTGATCGCCTTTGCACGTCGCTCTGAAAGCAATTTATTCCCACACAGCGTAACCGGTT